>CALAEZ010000242.1 GCA_937891125.1 uncultured Treponema sp.
TCGGTCTTACGGTAGAAGAGCGCAAGGTTCACAAGGACGAGCTTAAGGACTTTGTTGAAGTGGGCTTGTGCGGAACTGCTGCTGTCATCAGCCCGATTGGCTGCATTGACGACCACGGAACAAAAATCAACGTGCCAAGCGGCATGGACGAAATCGGTCCGGTGCTTTCAAAGCTCCGCAACACGCTTACTGGTATTCAGATGGGCACCGAAAAAGCCCCTGAAGGCTGGATTTATGAAATAAAATAACGCGTCCTGCGCATATACTGTGCGCCGCCATGCTTGCAGCATTACCGCATAACTTCATGCACGAGCTGCATGAAGTCCTTGTTGACCTCATGCGACAGCGGAGCGATATTTTCTGCAATACTGAATACGCCGTCCTCGTTTTCTATGATTGCATCCTGTAGGGGCGCGGCTGCGAGGTAGGAAAGCGGGCGTTGGCTTAGCGCAAAATCAAGTGGAAAAAGCGAGCTCTTACGCTCGCTGTCAGATACGGCTTCGAGCATTGCAGCTTCTGCAAGCGACTGGACGGTATCGAATTGCACTGGTGGCGTCAGCTGCCTTGTGGCGCTATGAAGCGCTTTTAGCGCGCTCGTAAGCTCTTCATCAGCAACAGAAGCTGCGACATTGTCTGCAACCGGCGTTTCTTCAAGCACTGTGGCTTCATCTGCTTCTGGCGCTTTCTCGAGAGCAACGGCATCATCTGCAGCTGGTGCTTCCTCGAGTGCTGCTGCAACTTCATCTGCTGTTGGCACTTCTTCGTGCACTGCAACTTCGTCTGCTGGCTCTGCGTCGTCTGCAGCCGGTACTTCCTCGAGCTCTGCAACCTCGTCTGTGGCCGGCAACTCTTCCAGCACTGCAGCTTCATCTGTGGCAGGCACTTCTTCGAGTGCTGCAACTTCTGCAACCGGCGCTTTGTCGAGTGCGGCTGCAACTTCGTCTGTAGTTGGCATTTCTTCGAGCTCGACGCACTCATCTGCTGTTGGCACTTCTTCGAGCTCCACAAGCTCGCCTGCTAGCTCGTCGTCTGCTTTCTCAATCTCAGCGACTTCTTCTGCTGGCGCGATTTCTTCGAGAACCTCTGGCTCTGGAATATCTGGCGCCATGCTTGTTTGGAACGTGACGGGAGTTTTCTCTTGTGTGTGCGCGTTCGGTGTCTTCTGCGCTTCTGGCGGCGCACTCTTTTGCACTGGTGCTGACGCCTGCTCAATACGCAGTGGCAACGTGGAAAGCACTTCCTCAAGCATTTTTTTTATTTCAGCTACGCTCGCTTGTGCTGGTGCTGGTGTATTTTTGTGGCCGAGTGCCGTCATAATCTCTTCCCAGCCGTGGTCAAAAAGCTCGTCAATTTCCTTTTCGTGCTTTTTTGCCTTGCGTCCGAGCGTACGTTTTATGTCATGCGTGAGTTCGGGAAGCTGATTTAAAATTTCTTCTGGAAGCGAATGAAAGCCGCCCGTGCCCGCTTGCTCAAAGTATTCAGAGATAAACGCGAGCTGGAACTGTCGAATGCGCTTTTTGATGATAAACATGTCATCATGGCGCAGATTAAACAGCAGAAAAATCGTCAAATAGAGTGAAATAAAGACAACTGTCAATAAAAGCGCCTGAATAAGACGCGGAAACAGCAGCGTGTCGCTCCGGCTAATCCAGCCAAGCGCAAGCCCATTTTTGCCGTGATGCAACAGCAGCACCCACGAAAATGCGCTTTCGCCTGCACTGTCGGCAATGCGGCGAACGTCAAGCTCGGTTACGATGAGCGAAGGAGATGCAGCCAGCGATAGCTGCGCTTCGATAGCTTTTGCAAGCGTGTCTGCTCCTGCAGCCGGAAAAGCGAAAATAAAGCTGTCGGTAATCAGGCGTGCGTCTTCGTACAGAGAAATCAGATTGCGTGAAAGCAGAAAGCGGCTCATGTCATCGGGATTGCAGTAAAAAAGCACATACGCGTTTTTTATGCCATTGCTGTCATATAAGCTTGCGGCAAAGATGAGCCGATTGGCGCTGCCGTCTGCATACAGGCGCACGCCGGTGTCTGCAATCGGGTGCATGGCGTGGAAAGCAGCGCCTGCTCTGGGTGCAAGTGGCTCTTCTGGTGCGGCTTGCGCTACGGGTGACGATGCTTGCGCTAGTGCTGCCTCTTCTGGCGCCGAATCGTCTGCTGTCGCCGCTCCTAGTGCCGCCTGCGTTTGCGCTGTATGTGGCTGCTTTTTCTGTAGCCCAGGGAGCGTAGGAAGCGTTGTTAAAGCAGATTGCGTCCGCTGTTTTTCGTCTGCAGGAAGCGCTTGCTCGGCAAGCAGCGCAAACGGAAGTGATTCAATTTCGCTGTAGTTGCGGTACGAAACCATATTCTCGCCTGTTTTCAGGCGATCGTTTTCAAAGGTGCTGAAATGCACGTTTTTACCGTTTACGCCTACAATGCGTATGCCGGTCAGCGCCGCTGTTTCTGAAAGCAGCTTACCGGTAACATCCGTGCGGTATTTGCTTACGTCGTCTGTAACTGTTTTTTCGATGTAGGTGTGCACGCCTTCGTCTGCCGTGTATTGTTCAAAGCGGCGCGCAAGCGTGGTGTAGTACTCGTCGGTAGCTGCTTCTATGTGCTGCAGGCGCTCTTCGTAGGCTCGTAAGACCATGGGCTCATAAAAACGTGCCTCAATGAGTGAAAACAGCCCCGAAAAGGCAAGCACACAAAATGCAGAGAAGAGAATAACAGAAAGCAAAAGGCTTAATGTAACTTTTTGCACAGACGTCATACTTGTTTTTCGGCAAGAAACGGACGCAACAAAAGACTTGCGTTGACAAAAATCTAGCATAATGGGAAAATTGCGGAATGAGTAAATATATTCTGGTTACAAGTGGTGTTTGTTCAAGTCTTGGAAAAGGGGTTGCTACCTCTTCTATCGGAAGCCTGTTAGAGTGCAGCGGCTTAAAAATCGCAATGATGAAGTGCGATCCGTATATCAACATTGACGCGGGCACCATCAGTCCTTACCAGCAGGGCGAAGTGTATGTGACCGAAGACGGCGCAGAAACTGACAGCGATTTAGGAAATTACGCACGCTTTACGAGCGTGAGCATAAGCGGCGAAAACTGCATTACCATTGGCAAAGTGTACGACGCTGTCATCAAAAACGAGCGCGCCGGCCGCTACAACGGCAGAACCGTGCAGGTTATTCCGCATATTACTGATGAGATTAAGCGGCGCATTTTGGCAACAGGCACAAAAACGGGCGCCGATGTGGTGCTCGTAGAAATCGGCGGCACGGTTGGCGACATTGAATCAATTCCGTTTCTGGAAGCGGCGCGCCAGCTTGAACGCGAGCTTGGCCGCGAAAACTGCATTACCGTGCACTTGACGCTTGTTCCGGCAATTATTGGCGGCGAATTAAAAACAAAGCCGACGCAGCACAGCGTAAAGCAGCTGCAGGAAACGGGTATTCAGCCGGACATTCTGCTCTGTCGCTGCGAGCAGCAAATTGACGACGACATGAAAAAGAAGATTGCGCTTTTCTGCAACGTTTCGCCGTCTGCTGTCTTTACCTCTACCGATGTCGAAAAAACCGTGTATGAGCTTCCGCTTCTATTCCACAAGCAGGGAATCGACAAGAAAATCTTAGAGAAGCTTGCGCTCGACAGCAAAAAAACGGTCATTAAGCCGTGGAAAGACTTTCTTGAGCGCGTACAGAATCCGCAGGTGTCGGTTACGGTCGGCATGGTCGGAAAAAAAGACTACCTTGACAGCTGCTACAAGAGCGTACAGGAAAGCTTAGCTCACGCGGCAATTACCTCGTTTGGTGCTGACCTTACCATAAAGAAAATAGATGCAGAAACGCTGGAATCCTGTAGCGATGTTGCGCCGTATTTTGCGGGCGTAGACGCGATTGTCATTCCGGGAAATTACGGTCAGCGCGGCTTTATGGGGCTGCTTTCGACCGTGCGCTTTGTACGCGAGCACAATATCCCGTACCTCGGCATTGATTTGGGTATGCAGCTAATGGCGGTCGAAACGGCGCGCTCAAAGCTTGGCTGGAGTGATGCCGACAGCACTGAGTTTGTGCAGCACAGCGCGCATCCGGTCATCAGCTTGCCGGAAGAGCAGGGAAATTCGGTCACCTCGGGCGTTATGAAGCTCGGAACGCTGCCGGTAAAAGTGGTAGACGGCACCCAGCTGCGCCAGATTTACCAAAAGGAGCTGGTGACCGAGCGCCATCGCTCAAAATATGCGTTTGACAGCCGCTACAGCGCCGAGTTAGCAACGCAGGGGCTTGTTATTTCTGCTGTCAGCGCTGAGGACGGACAGGTAGAAGCGTTTGAATGGCAGGAGCATCCGTTTGGCATAGGCGTGCAGTTTCACCCTGAGTTTATCTCCCGCCCGACAAAGCCGCATCCGCTTTTTACGGCGTTTATCGGCGCTGCGCTTAAAAAATGAACGTGCGCTTTACGGCTACCTGCATGAGCGTAGCGCTTCTCACCTTGTTTTTTTCCTGCTCGCTCGATTATGGGCGGGAAGAAAGCACCGAAGAAACGGTTCCTGAGTTTATCTTTTTAGGCGCTCACCTTGTGCGCGTGGAAGCAAAAAAACGAACCATGCAGGTGGATGCTGACAAAATGGAGCAGTACAAGACTGACGGCTCAACCTATGCGCGTAATGCCTCGTTTAAGACCTTTGATAACAACGAAATGCTTGATACGGAAGGAAGCTGCGGTCTTGTGGCGCTTGATATACATAACGAGCGCTATCGGCTGTATGACGGCATTGCAATCTCAATCGTCAGTCAAGAGATGAAACTGTTTGCAGAAACGTTGCAATTTAATGGTAGAACCGAGCAGCTGACAAGCGGTCGTGACGACACGGTTTCGGTAGAGCGAAAAAATGCGGTTGTTTCTGGCAAGGGGTTTAGCGCAAGTGGGGTGAGCCGGTCGTTTCAGTTCCTTTCTGAGGTGAGTGGCAGTGCTGATGTAGATGATGCCGAAGAGAATGTGACCGCAGATGGAAAAACAGCTGATGAAGCAACAGCAAGCGCAGGCGGTGCTGGTGCTGAAAGCGCTGCTGGCGGTGCGGAGAACGGTATATGATGCATACAAGACGTCTTTTTTGTGCCTTTTTTTTGCTGGCAGCGCCCGTTTCTCTTTTTGCAGAAAAAATCACCTTTAGTGCAGATTCCATGTCTGGCGTTGCCGGCGATAAGGCGACAAAAACAGCGCTCGTAGGGCACGCTTTCGTTAAAACAAAGGATATGGAAATTACTGCAGATGAAATTACGCTTGACGGCGAAGACTTTCGATTTATAACTGCTATTGGCACCGTTACGGGAAAAAATAGCAAGAGTAATCTCGATTTTACCTGCGGTAAGCTCAGTTTTGACCGCACAACAGAGGTTGCCCGCATTGAAGACACAGTGCATCTTGTTGACAACGAAAATAATGTAACGATTGATGCCCAGCTTGTTGATTACAATCAGAAAACAGAAATTGCGGTCATGCAGATAAGTGTGACGCTTAAACAAAAGGATAACACCTGTACGTCGGCGTATGCGCTGTACCGCAAAAAGGCGCAAATGCTTGAAATGAGCGGAAATCCAAAAATTGTGCAGGGAGAAGACACCTTCCGTGCGCAGGAGATTACGCTGAATCTGGACACGCAGGAAATTACGCTTGACGGCAGGGTAAGCGGCACGGTGACAGACAGCAAGAAGAGTTCAGAGTCAGAAGATGTGGTTGCCGATGGGGAGCCGAGAGATGACGCAGACGTAGACGATGAGCGTATGCTTGAAGCGCAAGATGAGGCACAAGCGTTTGCGGAAGATGAGAGCGAGCAGGCAAGCGAAGAGGATAGTAGCGATGAGTGATGAAGAGCAGAATAGCGCACGGCAAGATGAGGCTGCAACAGCGGGAAAACAGCTTGCGGAAAATGTGTCTGCGGAAACGGTGCCCGCAGCAGAGCCACTTTCTGTGCCTGGTGAGCAGAAGCATACACTGCGCGTTTCAAGCCTGTATAAGTCGTTTGGCAAAAAGAAGGTTGTGCAGGGCGTTGATTTTTCCATGCAGACCGGCGAGGTACTCGGCTTACTTGGCCCGAATGGAGCCGGTAAAACGACAACGTTTTACATGATAGTCGGCTTTCACAAGCCAACGAGTGGCGGCATCTTTCTTGATGACCAGCATATTACGCCGCTTCCGATGTACAAGCGTGCGCGGCTTGGCATTTCTTATCTGCCGCAGGAGCCGAGTGTATTTAGAAAGCTTACGGTGGAAGAAAATATTTGGTCGATTTTGGAGACACGGCGTGATTTAAGCCGGAAAGAGCGGCTGCAGCGCTTAGAGGAGCTTATCGAAGAATTTAACATCGGTCATATCCGCAAGCAGCCGGCGTTTACGCTGTCTGGTGGTGAGCGCCGGCGCACCGAAATTGCGCGCTCGCTTGCCATTGAGCCGAAGTTTTTGCTGCTTGACGAGCCGTTTGCGGGTATTGACCCGATTGCGGTTGCTGACATTAAGGGCATGATAAAGCTGCTTGCAAAGCGCGGTATCGGCATTCTGATTACTGACCACAACGTGCGTGACACGCTTGAAATTACCGACCGTGCAATTATCATCAGTACGGGGCAGATTCTGATTCAGGGCTCGCGGCAGGACATTATCGACAGCCCAGTTGCGCGCGAGATTTATTTAGGTGAAAGCTTTCATATGTGAGCATTTTTTTGCTTTGCATGTAGCGCCATCCGTGCAGTGATGTGAGCGCCATCCATGGCGGTTAGTGGAAGAGCCCCCAGTTGGCGCCGTATTCGATTGAAACGCGCAGCGGCACGCGCAGGCGGTAGGCAGCTTCCATCTTGCTTTTCAAAATTGCAATCGTGCTGTCAATTGCGCGCTTGTCGTCCGGACACTCCAGAATAAGCTCATCATGCACCTGCAGCAAAAGGCGCGCACCGGTCGGCGCTTCGTGCAGGGCGCGGTCAACGTCTATCATCGCTTTTTTTACAATGTCAGCAGCACTTCCCTGAATCGGCGTGTTTGTTGCAATACGCTCCGCGCCCGCCTTCTCAAGCTTGTTTGCGCTCCGTATGCCAGGAATAAAGCGCCTGCGTCCGCTGATTGTTTCGACATAGCCCGTTTCTTCTGCTTTTAGCACGGTGTCGCTTATAAAGCGCTGAATATCTGCATACAGCGCAAAATAGCTGTCGATAAACTCTTGTGCGTGCGCTCTCGGTATGCCCAGCTCGCGTGAAAGGCGGAAGGCGCTCATGCCATACATGACACCAAAATTGATTGTTTTAGCGCTGCGCCGCTGTTCAGGCGTTACTTCGTCAGGTGAAACGCCGTAGATGAGCGCTGCAGTGGCGCGGTGCACGTCTTCGCCGGCCGCAAAGGCTGCAGAAAGATTTTTGTCGCCACTTAAATGAGCAAGCACCACAAGCTCAATCTGGGCGTAGTCGGCACTGATGAGCACGGTGCCGGGCGCCGCTGTAAAGGCGCTTCTGATTTTGCGTCCCGCTTCTACGCGGACGGGTATGTTCTGCAGGTTCGGGTCGCGGCTTGAAAGGCGTCCGGTTGCCGTTCCTGTCTGCATAAAGCTCGTATGCACGCGCCCGGCGTTGTCACAAAGTGCAGGCAGCGTGTCAACATACGTTGAAAGCAGCTTGCTTTTTTCGCGGTACTCAAGCACCTTTTGTGGCACGGGATCCTGCTCGCTCAGCTCCTCAAGTACTGCCGTGTCGGTTGAAAAGCCGCGCTTGTTTTTCTTTCCAGGCGTAAGCCCGCGCTCTTCAAACAGCACCTTCTGCAGCTGCAGCGGAGAGGCGATGTTAAACTCGTGCC
>CALAEZ010000243.1 GCA_937891125.1 uncultured Treponema sp.
GTTCGGTTATCGTCGTCGGTCCGGAACTCAAGCTCTGGCAGTGTGGTCTTCCGACCAAAATGGCTTTGGAACTCTTCAAGCCTTTCATCATGAAAAAGCTTGTGGATAAAGACGTTGTCTTCAATATCAAAAAGGCAAAATTGCTCGTCGAGCAGGAAGCTCCCGAAGTCTACGCAATCCTTGACGAAGTTGTGCGCGAGCACCCGGTTATGCTCAACCGCGCTCCGACCTTGCACCGCTTGGGTATTCAGGCATTCGAGCCAGTTTTGGTAGAAGGCAAGGCGCTTAAGCTGCATCCACTTGCATGTAAGGCTTTCAATGCTGACTTTGACGGCGACCAGATGGCTATCCACGTGCCACTGACTCAGGCAGCACAGATGGAATGCTGGACATTGATGCTTTCTGCCCGCAACCTGCTTGACCCGGCTAACGGTAACGCTATTGTCGGTCCGTCTCAGGATATGGTTCTTGGTATTTACTACATGACGTCTGAAAAGCCGAATGCAAAGGGCACTGGAAAACGTTTCTGTTCTTCTGATGAAGCTCGCATGGCAGCTGAACAGGGTAGCATTGAATGGCAGGCAAAGATTAAGCTTGCAGCTCCAAAAGATTCGTTCCCTGGCTTAAAGGACGGTGGCGTATTCAAGGCTGGAGATGTCATTGAAACAACTGCCGGTCGCCTTGCGTTTAACGAAGAAATGCCGGAAGAAGTCGGCTACGTAAACGAGCAGATGGGCGACAAAAAGCTTAAGAAGATGATTGAGTACGTGTTCCACAATCAGGGTTCTTGGCTTACGATTCGTATGCTTGATGCAATTAAAGCGTGTGGTTACAAGAATGCTACATTCTATGGTGCAACGCTTTCTATGGACGATATTCTTATTCCTGACGAGAAAAAACCGATGGTTGACGAGGCAAACAAGCAGGTTGAAGAAATCGTCGGTCAGTACTCAAAGGGTATTATTACTGCAGAGGAACGCTACAACCGCGTAACCGATATTTGGCAGCGCACCAACGAAAAGCTTACTGACATCATGTACAAGAACATGCAGGTGCACAAAGACGGCTTCAACACCATCTTTATGATGGCAAACTCTGGTGCTCGTGGTTCTAAGAAGCAGATTTCACAGCTGGCCGCTATGCGTGGTTTGATGGCTAAGCCGAACGGCGATATCATCGAGCTGCCGGTTCGCTCAAACTTCAAAGAGGGCTTGTCCGTTATCGAATACTTCATTTCGTCTAACGGTGCACGTAAAGGTCTTACTGATACCGCTTTGAAGACGGCTGACGCTGGTTACATGACTCGTCGTCTTGTTGATGTTGCTCAGGATGTTGTCATTAACGAAGAAGACTGCGGCACTATCAACGGTCTTGATTATGCTGCAATCAAAAATGGTGACGAAATCATCACGCCGCTTTCAAAGCGCATTGCAGGTCACTTCACCATTGAACGCGTCATTCATCCGGTTACCGGTGAGCTTATCTGCGATGTAAACGAGTACATTACCGATGACCTTGCAAAGCAGATTGAAGACGCTGGCGTTGAGAAAGTAAAGCTCCGCACGGTTCTTACTTGTGAAGCAGAACATGGCGTTTGTGTTAAGTGTTACGGTAAAAACCTTGCACGCAACAAGCTTGTTGAAATTGGCGAAGCTGTTGGCGTTATTGCAGCTCAGTCTATCGGTCAGCCGGGTACACAGCTTACGATGCGTACATTCCACGTTGGTGGTACGGCTTCTAAGGAAACGGAAGACAATAAGATTGTCATGAAATATCCGATTTTTGTCGGTGAGATTACGGGCACTCATGTTGTTACCAAAGACGGTGCTTGGCTCTTTACGCGCAAGGGCTTTATGAATGCAACCCGCATTATTGATACGATTACCACAAGCAAGGGTGATACGGTCAGTGTGCAGGACGGTGGTCGTGTGCTTAAGGGCTCGGTTATCATCGAACGCAAGGGCGGCGCTGTTATTGCAAAAGAAAACGGTTCTATCCGTATTATTGGCGAGACGGTCTATCTGACTGGTAATGAGCAGAAGGTTGAAATTGCCAACGGCTCAACTATTTCAGTAAAGGCAGGCGATATTGTTGAGGCTGGCAAGGTTCTTGGTACATTCGACCCGTTCTCTGAGCCGATTATTGCAGAAGTAAGCGGATACGTTCACTTTGAGGACATTATTGCCGGTTCAACGCTTGTTGAAGATGTTGACCCGAATACAGGTGCCATTGAACGTCATATCAGCGAACTGCACTTGGATGTTAAGCAGCCACGTATTCTTATTACCGATGAAGCCGGTAACGAGCTTGGAAGCTACTATCTGCCGGCAGGTGCTGTCCTTGCAGTCGATGACAAGCAGCAGGTTGAAGCAGGTACAACGCTTGCAAAGATGGCTCTTGCGGCAGCTAAGACAAACGACATTACTGGTGGTCTTCCACGCGTTTCTGAGCTGTTTGAGGCTCGTAAGCCAAAGTCAATCTGTGTGCTTTCACAGATTTCTGGAACCGTTAAGTTCAAGGGCATTACAAAGGGTAAGCGCGTTGTTGTCGTAGAGGATGTGTACGGAAAACAGTTTGAACACCTCGTTCCGATGACTAAGCGTATGTTGGTTCGTGACGGCGACCAAGTGGTAGCTGGCGAACAGCTTTGTGACGGCTCTCCTGATGCACATGATATTCTTGCAATTCTTGGTGAAAACGCCTTGCAGAACTACCTTATGGACGAAATCCAACAGGTTTACTCTGCGCAAGGCGTATCTATCGATGATAAGCATATCGGTATTATTGTTCGCCAGATGCTTCGTAAGGTCGAGATTGTAGCAGTAGGTGATACGCGCTTTATCTTTGGTCAGCAGGTAGATAAATACCGCTTCCATGAAGAAAATAAGCGTGTTATTGCTGAAGGTGGTCAACCAGCAACAGCTCGCCCGCTCTTCCAGGGTATTACGAAGGCCGCGCTTGCAACAGATTCGTTCATTTCTGCTGCATCATTCCAGGAAACAACCCGTGTTCTGACGAATGCTGCAATTAAGGGTGAAATCGATAATCTGCACGGCTTGAAAGAAAATGTAACCATCGGTCACATGATTCCTGCGGGTACTGGTATTAGAAACTATCGCGGCGTAAAGCTGTTCGATAAAGCTGATACTGACTTGGATATCCAAATGGAAGAAATTCTTGAACGCCGTCGTCAAGAAAAAGAGCTCGAAGCACAGCAGATGCTCGTAGAGCCGATTGTTGAAACCGCAGTTGTTTCAGATGAAGACTAGGGCTGTTGACGTACAGCTGTAGAATTCAGTAATATAAACGAACTTTCCGCTTATGTTGGCGGAGAGTTCCTTTTATTGCATTTTAGTCCGGGGTGCTGACCGGCAAAACATAGGAGAATAGGCGATGCCTACAATTAACCAACTTATTCGTAAAGGAAGACAGTCTGTGGCTAATACGACTAAAGCTCCCGCGCTTGAGTCTTGTCCGCAGAAGCGTGGCGTTTGCACACGTGTTATGACTGTTACTCCGAAAAAACCGAACTCTGCTCTCCGTAAGGTAGCTCGTGTTCGCTTGTCAAATGGAATTGAAGTTACTGCATACATTCCTGGTATTGGTCACAACTTGCAGGAACACTCAGTAGTACTTATTCGTGGTGGTCGTGTAAAGGATCTTCCTGGTGTTCGTTATCACATCATCCGCGGTACAAAAGATACACTTGGCGTAGCTGACCGAAAACGTGGTCGTTCAAAGTATGGTGCCAAGAAACCAAAGGCATAATAGGAGACTACCATGGGAAGACATAAGAAATCAGAAAATCGTCCGATTATGCCGGATTCAAAGTACAACAGCCCGCTTGTTACAAAATTCGTTAGCCGCATGATGCTCGACGGAAAGAAAGCAACTTGTACAAAGATTATTTACGAAGCAATGGATAAACTTAAGGCAAAGACCGAAAAGGATCCGCTTGAAGTTTTCACCAAAGCTTTGGACAACGTAAAACCGTTGGTAGAAGTAAAGAGCCGCCGCGTTGGTGGTGCTACCTATCAGGTACCGATTGAAATTCGTGAAGGTCGTCGTGAAGCACTTGCAATGAGATGGATTATTGCAGCTGCACGCAGCCGTTCAGGTCACGGTATGGCTGATACGCTTGCTTCTGAACTGATTGATGCATTCAACAACACTGGTTCTGCATACAAGAAGAAGGAAGATACCCACAAGATGGCAGAAGCTAACAAGGCTTTTGCACACTATCGGTGGTAGACTAAATTGGCGCACGAAAGCGCCATAGCAAAACGCACTGCATTCGAAACTTTGTTACGAATGCGGTGCGTTTTTTTTGTGAGCACGTTGCTTGCAACGCAATCAAAATGCGCTTCATGTCATTCCCAAACGTATCATTTCAAGAGCATTATTGCCTATAGCGGTTGATTTCACTATACTTTAGGTATGCTTGAAGGCGTCTCAGTTATTGCTTTTGATATTGACGGAACCTTATATCCTTCCTGGGCGCTGTATGTACGCGTCATTCCGCATTTTATTCGAAATCTACGTTTTTTTCTTCATTACAACAAAGTTCGTAATATTCTGCACCGAACAGCGCCACTTGCTGATTTTTATGAGTATCAGGGACGCTTACTTGCAGAGGAGCTGCACTGCACTGTCGCTCGCGCACGTGCGCTGATTCGCTGCATCGTCTATGATGGTTTGAAGCGACATTTTAAGAAGGTGAAGCCGTTTAAGGGAATGCAGGAAACGCTTGCTGCGCTTAAAGCTGCTGGGTACCGTATTGCCATATTATCTGACTTTCCGCCTGCGCAGAAGGGTGATATGTGGGGAATTCTGCCATTGTGTGAGCTGGTGCTTGGCTCAGAAGAGTTAGGTGCACTAAAGCCGTCAAAATATCCGTTTGGCGTTATGGCGCAGCTGCTTGAAGTAAAGCCTTCTGAGATTCTCTATGTCGGAAACAGCAAGCGGTGTGATGTGCGCGGTGCAAACAATGCTGGTATGAAAAGCGCTTATATTCTGCCTTGGTGGCGACAGGTCCTTCATCGTCCGTATAAAGAAGCCGATATTTGTTTTGCAACCTATCGCCAATTACAAAATATTGTGCTACAATAATGCGGATATGGGCGTCTTGTGCGCTTAGCGCTTTTATGCGTTTTCTATAAAAGAATTTTTTGGTGGGAAAAAAGTGGCTGCTCTTTCAATTACGATTTCAGCAATCATCGCTGTCGCTGTCGTTATGCTCTTTCGTCAGCTTGATAAAGATAATAATTCAATGCACAAGGTAAAAAATTATGCTGACCGACGCATAGATGAGCTAGAGCATTATTTTCATGAGCGCGCACAGGCGTTTGATACGTTACAGGCTGACCTAGAAACACATCAGGCGCAGGCAAACGCCGCTGTTAAACGCTTAGAGGACTACATAAAAGAGTATGGAGAACAGTCAGCTGGCTTTGAAAAACAATTTGCAGCGGTAGATGCCATTGATAAAAAAATTAATGCTTTTTCAAGCGCTATCGGCGAGCTTATGGAAATGACCGACCGCGTAGAAGAAAATTTGGAGCGCATTAAAAAAGAGTCGCTCATTGTAGACAAGGTGAGCGGGCAGATTGATGAGCAGACGCGTCTGGTAAATAAGCTTGAAAAGCGCCTTCCGGGCATTGAAGCAGAGTTTACTAAGCAGAATCAAGATAGCCTATCAAAAATCGGTACCGAGCTCTTAAATCAGTACAAGCTGCGCGCCGACCAGCTAGAAAAAAATACAAAGGCAGCAAGCGACCGCAGTGCCGAGCTGCTTACCAAGCTTGAAAGCGATATTAAGCAGACCTATGAAAATGCGGCAAAGAAGGCTGCCGAGCTTGAGGATGCAACATTCAAAAATCTTGCAAAACAGGCGCAGGCGCGCAGCGATGCCTACGCCAAGACGCTGAACGACAAACTTGGCGCAATGGAAAACGAAAGTGCCGCACGGATTGGCAGTACACAAAAAGCACTGGAAGCACAATCGGCGCAATTTGCAAATGAAGCGACAGCACGCATGAGCGCCTTTGAAAATGAGTACAAAAAGCGCGAACAGGCGGTTGCAAGCTCCTTAAATGCAGAAATCGAGGAGCTGGGAAAGAAGTTTGTTGAATCGCTTGCACAGGCAAAAAAGACAGCAACTGAGCTTGCAAACGAGGTAAATGGTAACGGTAAAACGCTTGAAACGCTTCGTTCAACGCTTGGTAATCAAATTACTGACCTGCAGAATCGCTACAAAAATCTCTATGACAAAGCTATCACCGAGGCGAGTGACAAGGAAACGTCTGCCTATACGCGTTTTGCGCAGGTTTCTGACGAGCATCTTGCAAAATACAAAACTGCGGTCGAAGAAAAAATTAATGCAACGCGCATTGACATCAACAAGAAGGTTACCGACCTACAGAGTGATGTTGCTGCGACCGTCAACAACATGCAGAACGATGTAAAATCAAAGGTTGGTTCGCTCCAGAATGACGTAAATACCAAAGTAAGCACCATGGAAACAACGGTCAACTCTCGTATCGAAACGCTACAGGACGACGTAAATACGCAGGTCGGCATTTTGAAAAGCGAAACTGACGCAAAAATCGATGCGTTGCAGAATGATGTTGAGACAAAGGTTGACACGTTGCAAAACGGCGTCGACAAAAAAGTAGAAGCGCTTCAGTCTGACGTTGAATCTAAAGTGGATGCACTTCAGAGCACGGTTGATAAAAAGGTTGATTCGCTCCAGGAGCTTGTTGACTCTAAAACGGGCAGCTTGCAAAGTGGCGTAGACGTAAAGATAAGCGCATTGCAGACAAGTGTTGTCGCTCGCGTTACTGCCTTGCAGGACGAGGTAACACAAAAGGTAGGCGCGCTCGAAGATTCTGTTGGTGCGCGTGTTGATACCCTGCAGCAGGACGTTGACGGAAAGATTACAGCGCTTGAAACAGGTGTGAGCGAAAAGGTTGGCTCACTGCAAGCCGATGTTGCGCAAAAGGTTGACGGTTTGCAGCATGAAGTAACGGAGAAAGTAGATGCGCTACATGCAACGGTCACCCAAAAGGTAGAGGCATTGCAGTCAGAGGTGACGCAAAAGGTTGACGGCGTTACCGGAAGCATGCAGACAAAAATTGCCGCTTTACAGAACACGCTTGACAGCTCCGTTTCTGGTGCTGAATCTACCGCCGAGCGCATTGCTGAGCAGGCAAATGAAGCAAACGCAAAGCTTGCAGAATTCCAGAAGCAGGCAGATGAAAAAATTGCTGCAATTAACAGCCGTCTTTCAAGCATGATGAAAACGCTTTCCGAAAGCTATGACATCAAGCAGAGTGAGCTGTTAGGTGCTGTTGACAAGCAGCTTGAGGAATACCGCAAGAATCTTGAATACCGCTTTGGTAAGCTTGATAAAATGGGTGCAGATGTCGATGTGCTTGAGCTAAATCTGCGACAGGCAATGGATCAGGCGCAGAAAAAGGTGCTTGGCGATTTTACTGCCTTTAGCGCACAGCAGCAGCAGCGACAAAATGAGTTTGAACAGTCAATTAAGAGCAACAGTGACGAGCTTTCAACACAGCTTGCGTTGCTTGAGTCTAGTCTTGACGAAATTAAGCGCACGGCGACAACAAACGTTAGCGCAACGCTCAAGGATTTTGAAGAGAACTTTGGTGCTGACTTAAAGAAACGTAGCGACGCAATTGACGATGATTTGAACCAGTGGAAGCAGAATCTTGAAAGCAGGCTTGCCGTGCTTGGCGACGACTTTGAAAGCCAGCGTCGCTTAGTCGAAGCAAAATATGGCGATGAGCTAAAGGCAGAGCTGACTGCACTGCAGGAAAAGAGCCGCGAGCAGAATGAGCGTGTTGAAGCGTCTCTTACCAAAAATGCTGAGGATATCCAAAAGCAGGTTTCGGATATCGAAGAGTCGATTCGCGCCTTTACCGACCGTACGCGTGCAGAGCTGCAGTCGGCAACGGGGCAGTCTGACGGCTTTGTCAAAAATGCACTTGATGGCTATAACCAGCGTATTAACGAGCTGTTGGCAAAATTTGAAAAAGAAACGACTGCCCGTATCGACAACATGGAGCAGGACGTTAAGAACCGCCAGCAGGCAAACAGCGAAAATATTGAAGCGGTTGTTAACGACTTTAAGGCGTGGCGCATGCAGCTTAAGCAGCAGTTTGAGCAGACAAAGAGCGTGTACGGCACGCAGCTGGGGAGCGTGCAGGAAACGTCACAACAGCGCATTGATGAACTACAGAGCACCTTTGAGCGCAATTTTGCTGCCTTTAAAGAGGGCATAGAAAGCGAGCAGACGGCATTAACTGAGCGCATTGCAACGCTTACCAAAAATTTAGCAGAAAGCGAGGGCAGCTACAAAGACCGCTCCGAGCAGATTGTCAGCGAGCTGCAGCAGATGTACGAAAACATGCTTACCGAAACGCAAAAGCGCGTGCGTGACCAGAATGTAGATGTGACGCATTTGCTCGAAACCGTGAAAAAGCAGATTGAAGACCAGCAGCGTGCAAGCGACACGCGCGAAGCTGAAATGGTAATGAAGATGCAGAACGATGCAACCGACCTGCAGAGCCGTATGAGCGAAATTGACAAGCAGGTAAAGGCGTTTAGTGCACAGATGCAGGTATATCAGAAGGCAGAGCAGTTGCAGAACCAGCTTGATAGCCAGATTAGCGACCTCAAAACAGAAATTGCCAAAATCGAAGGCTATCAGTCGGTGGTGCAGGGGCTTTCAGCGCATTTTACTGTTATCGAGCGCATGAACGAGGATGTAAACCAAAAGCTGACCAAGTTCCAAAACGAGAAAAATCATATTGACTCACTTGAGCGCAACTTTGACCGCTTGCAAACCTTGAGCGGTACCATGGACGACAAGATTAAAGACCTTGAAACGAGCAGCGACAAGCTACAGCACTTAGAGCTTTCCGTGCGCAAGTTCCAGGAAACGCTTGGTGATATTTCTAGCCGCTACGACCGCCTTGAAAACAAGCAGAAAACCATCGATCAGGTTGCTGGTGAGGTTGATAAGACCTTTGACACGCTTAAAGAGCTTGAGCAGCGCTTAAATGAAACAAGCCGACAGGCGGGCGCTTTACCCGATTCTGTTTCGCAGATACAGCGGCAGGTAGACTTGCTTATGTCGAATAACGGCAGAATTAATGACGCCGTTGATAAGATTACCTCGCTCCAGACCTTGCTTGAAGAGACTGAAAAACGCGTCGAGCAGATACAGGCAAGCCGCGAAGGCATTGCACGAAGCGAAACGCGCTTAAAGGGCTTAAATGACGAAATTGATAAGAAAATTAACCTGCTTGGAAAGCTGACAGCAACGGCACAGCGTACCGAGCGGGCCACAGAAAGCAGTGCGCCTGTTGCAAGCGCCGCAAAATCACCAACTGCAAGCAGTAGCATGTCTCCTGCCGATCGCGAAACAATCATTCGGCTGAATCATCAGGGCTGGACAAACGATGAGATTGCGCGCAGCACAAAGCGTAGCTTAAGCGAGATTGAGCTTATTCTTGAGATGGAGCGGTAGCACCATGTGCAGAAAATGTGGTAAGCCCATTACAGCGCAGTCTATTTTTCGCTCCTCTACCTGTGATTTTTGTGGGGCAGATTTACATAGCTGCGTTAATTGCCGCTTTTATGCGCCGGGAAGTCATTACGACTGCCACGAAACAAATGTAGA
Organism: uncultured Treponema sp.; assembly: GCA_937891125.1. Taxonomy (GTDB): domain Bacteria; phylum Spirochaetota; class Spirochaetia; order Treponematales; family Treponemataceae; genus Treponema_D. Next base: position 9,707 of record CALAEZ010000243.1, read on the forward strand.
GCTAGTACAAGACAAAGAAAAAAGCAATTTTTGCGATTATTTTGCTGTTGCCGTGATACAAGGCGGTGGCGCTACACAGCAGGATACGGCAGCAAAGGCACGGGATGCGTTTGCCGCCTTGTTTTCTTAAAGAGTATGCGCTATTTTCGGTGAATGTTTGCAACTTCGTCAAAGAATTTGCTGTTAGACTTTGACGCCGTTGTGCGTCGCGCACTCAGCACTTTTGACTCTATCTCTCCCGTCTTTTTCATTGACAGCACCAGACTTTTTCCTGCAGGAGAAAGCCGATTCACATTCATCTGATATTGATACGCATGATTTACACTGTAGTTAAAAATAGTGCCTGAAAGTGCAAGAAACACCACGACTGCTGCAACAACCATTGAAATTGAAATGTGCTTTATTTTCTGCACTACAATCAGTTCTTCGGCCCGTCTATCCATTTTGTCACCTCATTTTTGTTTTTCTACGAATACTATCGGCAGGATGTGCTTCGGTTGTTATGGTTTTACTGCGGATTTCTTGGATTTTTCGCGTTTTATCGCCCGCATTCCCTTTTGTCAAAAACAAATCTTGCAAATATCAAATACCAGTGCGATAATGTGAAACGGAGGGATTATTTTGAGCACTTGAGTTGGTTTTAGGAGGTAGCGTATGGCAAAGATGAGCAAAGAAGAAAAACTTGTTCAGACGGTTAAGAAGATTGTGATTGGTCTAGTTGTGCTTGCAGTACTCACATTCGCAGTTCTTTCTGCCCGAGTTTTTAGCGTGAGCGTTTCAAATCCTGACCGATTTCAGAGCAACTACAATAAGCTTTCATCGTCTGAAAAAAGCATGGTAAAATCCATGAAGAAAACAGGCGAGGTGCAATCAAAGGTTATGGGAAGCCGGCGAAGCACCGGTGGTAACGGTAAATTCCTTGATGAGGTCGAAAAGATTCATAGCAAGGATAAAAAGAGTAATTAGTGTTACAGGCTGTCGAAACTGACAGCCTATTTTTTTACACGGGAAGCGTGCTTAGAAGAACTGCAAGAAGCGAAATCGCGTATCTGCCTGCAAACCAGATGACTGCAAGCAGCAGAATGCTTACGATAAGCGCGTTTTTGTAGGGCGGAGTAGAACCGCGCGTAAAAATCGAGGTGATTCTAAATACAAACGGCGAAAGCGCGCGGTCAATTTGATCCCAGATTGAGCCGTAAGAAGCATAGCCTTTCTGCATGAAAATCACGATAAGGCGGATAAGCAGAAGCACGATTAAAAAGCCCAGAAGGGAAGAAACAATGCTCCACGCCATGGAAAGCAGCATTGCAAGCACGCTTCCGAGCGTAATGCGCGAGCCGCGTGCAAAGCTTGCAAAAATGTTTGAAAGGGCTATGAGCACGCAGAGTGCGACAGCAGGTGAAAAATCAAAGGCTGAAAAACGCAGAAAGCGAAGTCCGCGGAAAAGATTTAAGAACGGGTCGCAGAGCGAGCTTAAAAAACGTCCGAATCCCGAATACTGCGCGCCCGGAAACCAGGTAAGCATGACGCGGATAAAGCACAAAAGCATATAAAGTGAGCAGGCGGCAGAAAGCACCGAAAAAATCTGATTCAAGGTCATGCTTAAAAAATAGAAACAAAAGCGCGTAAAGTCAAGTTTTATGAGAAATTTGCGGCAGAAAGCCTTTGCGCGCTTTTTTCTGCACTTGCACGCGCCAGTGTAAGCGCAAGAAAGTTACTTCCAGCCTTCCCAGATTTTTGTTTCCATGCCGGCCGTTGCGTCAGTCTTTCCGTTACGGCAGACAGGCTGACGCAAAAGCTTGAGCTGATTTTCAAAGAGCTTTTCTTCTTTTTCGCTTTCGTCCAAATACGCAATGGAAGCGTAGTCTTTTGATTTTGTGTCCGTCAGTGCGGCAATGGCTTTTTCCAGACTTCCTTCGCGGCGGGTAAGTGCGCTTACGACAGAGTCAAACTCGCCGCGGCTCATCTCTTTTTCCTTTACGTCGACGAACTGAAACGCAATGCGCCGTTCCTTAAAAAAACGCTGCGCACTTTTTGTGTCAAAGCTTTTGTTTGTTCCAAAAATCTGAATCATGTTTTTTCCCTTATATGCGACAGATGTTATAGCAAATGTGTCGGGCGGGAGCAAGACGTATCCCGGCAGCAGCACCCTGTTTCCGGCAAAACGCATTTTTGTTCATTGTTGCGCCGTCGATTCTCTGCTATTCTATGAAGAGCGTAGCAGTGCTGAACGCAGGCGCGGGGAGATTAACGCAACCCGCGATGTGTCGGACTACACGCTCATGGCATACTGCATAGAAAAGGACATTCCCGTATTTGCCGTCTGCCATTGAGAATAGCAGATTTCAGCTCCTTTCGCTATGGGTGCGGCTCCGACCGAATATGAAATTCTGTTTTTGCATACGAATAGCAAAGTCAAAACAGAATTCCATGGTTTTTTCAAAAAAAAGCGGAATTTTCAAGGGCAGAGCCTCTTAGACAGCCCACGCGTCCTGCACGAATGGCACGGTTTTTAGCTCTTCTACAAACTCTTTTGTGCCGGGAGCTGAAAGCTGTGTATTCGCTTTTATCGTGTAGCTTTCGGATTCTGTATCTACGTGGAAGTAGACGGCGCAGTTGCCGGTTTTTCCAAACAGGAATTCTTTCAGGTTAAAGATTTCCTTTTCGTCTGAAAGCCCGCTTTCAAGCTGAATGTGCACTTCCTGCACGGCGCGGTTCTGCACGGCCTGTATGTCTTCTACGCTGTCGACTAAGAAGCTTGCGTCTTCTTCGCCGGGACGCGTGTCGAGCTTTCCTTTAAGCGCATATACGCCGTCGTTCTGAATCTGCGTTTTAAGCGCTTCCCACGTCTTTGGAAAGAATGTCACATCAATTGAGCCGGTAAAGTCCTGTAGCTTTGCAAACGCCATCTGCGTGCCTTTTTTGGTGACGATAGAACGAAGCTCGCTTATCATGCCGATGGCAACGTATTCACGACCGCTGTTTCTGCTCTTCCATCCGCCGTCTCCTCCGCTGGAGGCAGCTTCTGCACGGGCAACGCGGCTTTCGCGCGCGATGTTCTGCGAATTAAGCGTGGCCCTCTCGCAGGCTTTCTTGTAGTCGTCAAGCGGGTGACCGGAGACGTAAATGCCGATGCATTCTTTTTCCATGTTGAGCTTTTCAAGCTTGGGCATGTCGGGCACTTCTTCAAAGACAAACGGAGAAAACTCTTCTTCGCCGGCGTCGCCGAACAGGCTTACCTGCCCGAACTCGCTTCCTTCTTTTTTCTTTTCGGTGTACTCAAGCGCGCGCTCAAGGTTTGCAAGCAGCGTCGGGCGGTTCTGTCCGAGCTTGTCAAAGCCGCCTGTCTTTATGAGCACTTCTATTGCCTTTGTGTTAATCGGCCGCTTTCCGTCTACGGTCTTTAGGGCAACGCGGTCTAAAAAATCCATGAAGTCTTTGTACGGGCCGTTTTCTTCGCGTTCTGCAACAATGGCGCGGGCAGCTTCTGTTCCCATGCCCTTAATGCCGCGAAGACCAAAGACGATGTGTCCGTCTACAACGTCAAAAATGTCGTCTGAACGGTTTACGTCGGGCGCGTCTACCTCAATTCCCATGTGGCGCGCTTCTGCAATGTAGACGGGAAGCGTATCGGTTGAAGTAATTTCGTTGGTCAGGTTGGCTGCCATGAACTCGGCGGGGCGGTTTGCCTTGAGCCAGCCGGTACGGTAGGCAACGACAGAGTAGGCGGCTGCGTGAGACTTATTAAAGCCGTAGCCTGCAAACGGAATCATGATTTCAAAGATGTCCGCCGCGTGCTGCTCGGTAAAGCCTGACTTTATTGCGCCTTCGATAAATTCCTTTTTCTTACCCATAAGGACTTCAGGCTTTTTCTTACCCATAGCACGGCGGAGCATGTCAGCGCCACCAAGCGAGAAGCCTGCAATCTTCTGGGCTACCTGCATAACCTGTTCCTGATAGACCATAACGCCGTAGGTTTCTTTCAGAATGCCTTCAAGACAGGGGTCGGGGTAGTGAATGGTCTCCGGCTTCCATTTTCCGTCGATGTACTGCGGAATGTAGTCCATAGGGCCCGGGCGGTAGAGCGCGTTCAAAGCAACCAGCTCTTCAAGCTTTCGCGGCTGAGCCTGACGCAGAATTTTCTGCATGCCCGGAGATTCAAACTGGAAGACGGCTACCGTGTCGCCCCGGCAGAAGAGGTCGAATGTAGCCTCATCGGTTTCGCTTACCTGGTCGCATCGGAAGTCAGGCTCGCCGGGCTTTTTATGCTTGTTTATGATGTTTTCTGCATAGCGGATAAGTGAAAGCGTCTTTAAGCCCAAATAGTCCATTTTAACCAGGCCGCAGGGCTCGATAATGTCCATGGTGTACTGCACGCCCACCTCGCCGGTCTTGGGGTCTTTAAAGACGGGGGCCCAGTTCGGGAGCGCGGTCAGCCCAATTACCATGCCCGAAGCGTGCAGGCCCGTGTTTCGCTTACAGCCTTCAAGCTTTACGGCTAAATCAAAGAGCTTTTCGTATCTGGGGTCGTGGCGGTATTCTGCAAGCTGGCCGCCGTCAGGGAATTTTTCGTTCGGCGGGTCAAAGCAGTTTTTCAGTTTGGCTTTGAGATTTTCTGACACTTTGCTTTTAAGCATGTTCACTTCGGCAAGCGGAATACCCAGCGTGCGCCCCACATCGGCAATGCAGTTTTTTGGTTTGAGCGTACCAAAGGTGACGATGTGACCTACCTGTGGCTCGCCGTACAGTTCGCGCGTGTGCTGAATGATGTCCTGCCTAAAATCGTAGTCCATATCCACGTCAAAATCCGGCATGGAAACGCGCTCAGGATTCAAAAATCGCTCAAAAATCAGTTTATAGCGGAACGGGTCAATGTCCGTAATCGTCATGGCATAGGCGACAAGCGACCCCGCGCCCGAACCACGACCAGGGCCAATCGGCTTTCCGTGTTCCTTAGCCCAGTTGATAAATTCCCACACGATAAGGAAGTAACCGCTAAAGCCCATGCCAAAGATAATGCCCAACTCGTACTCTGCGCGCTCACGGATTTCCGGCGTAATTTCCTTGTAGCGCTTCTTCAACCCCTCTTCCACAAGGTAGCGCACGTAGTCGTCCTGATTCTGCGTGTAGTCGTCGTGGGTC
>CALAEZ010000244.1 GCA_937891125.1 uncultured Treponema sp.
GTGTGCCACTTCCACCAAGCACCAAATCTCGCGTGCTGTGCAATGCGCCGTCCTTTATGTAGCTTCTGCCGGCAGAAAGTATATAATTGTTTGTTCCTGCTGCGGTAGAGATTTCTGTTTTTGCCTTGCAGAGTAAAGCTGTTTTGCCGTTATCCCGCTCAAGATAAAGTCCGTTCAGCTTTAGCTGCGTATTCTTTGTTTTGCTCACAATCTGCCCATTAAAGTAACCAGAGAGTGTGTATACCATTCCTTCCTTGTCTGGCGCAATAATAATTATGTGTCGCCCTCTAGTGACGCCTTCTTGCGGTGTAATTGTGATGTCTACTCCATAATTCAGACGGGCTTCATCTACATTAGTGGAAATTCGGGAAGAATGAGAGCTTAATCGAACCGTGCAACCAGAAAAAGACAGAAGAATAACACATACAGAAACAAGTGCGCGTATTTGGCATAATGGTGAAATCCTTCGCATTGTCTGCTCCCTTTAACTAAGATTAAATAAAGTATATCACTTCTCTGATAAAAATACAATTGAAAAAAATTATTATTTTTTGGACGGTTACCGTTGCACCCGTAATTTTTTGTTATTTAGAGAATAATCGTTGTGCAATCCTGGAAAGATACATTCTTCCTAGCAAAAGCCAATGAAACGAAAAAAATGCTCCAGCGGGTGACTACAGCATCGAAGAACAACGAATTTAAGGTTTTAAGATTTTTTTTCTTGACTTTTGTTCTAAGTAAATCTACACTTTGTGTATGGACTTAAGAACTGTTTTAACACCCGAGACGGTAGAGTTGCATCTCAAAGGAACCACAAAAGAAGAAATCATCGATGAGATGCTCGAGATTCTTATTAAGGCAGGCAAGGTTTCTGACAAAGCCGCAGCCCGTGAATGTGTTCTTGACCGTGAAAGAAAAATGTCTACAGGAATGAAGCACGGCATTGCTATTCCACACGGAAAGACAGATACTGTTTCTGATTTAGTTGCTTGTATCGGTATTTCTGATAATCCGGTTGATTTTGATTCACTCGATCAGGAGCCGTGCCGTATTTTCATTATGACGCTGTCACCAGTAAACAAAACTGGTCCGCATTTGCAGTTCCTTGCAGAAGTAAGTCTCTTGTTTAAGAGTGCGGAAAAGCGCAATCAGATTCTTGCAACACAGGATAAAGCTGAAGTTATAAAAACGCTTACCGAGTAGGCGTATTTCATAGGCGAATGAATAGAACAAAGCCTCTGTGCTGTTTTGGCTCAGGGGTTTTTTTGTCTTTGTGCTACAAGGCATGTAGCTACAAACAGAAAACGTAAGGCTGTATATGAAATTAGAAAAAGTGTTTGAAGTAAAAGAAGCTCGTTTGTATAAAATCGGGGGAGCGGAGCAAACAAATCCTGAGCGCATGGCAAAGGCGGTTGCATGGAGCGCCGTTGAGCCGAGTCTTGAAGCGTACGATGAAGCTTTTTTGGCCACGCTGCGGGATGAGCTAAAAAACGATGAAGCTACAGGTACATTTGTTTTTATTGAACCGATAGTTGATAAGCCTATTACTGATGCTGCTTCGTATGAGCAGTTTACTGCAGCTATGAAGCACTGTGCACGGCGCATAAAGGATTGCGTAAGTGTTGCAGGCTTTGCTATTCCCGCAGCGCTTGTTGCGACTGGTTTTGCGCCTGGCAGTATTGCTACAGCATATCGTGAAGCATTAAGCGAAAAGCATGCGCAGTATGTATTCTTTTGTAAGCGATCGGATGTGGCTCAGAGTGGTACGGCGGACGCGGTGCCTGCAGATACTGTATTGTACTAAATGTTAACAAATGCGATAAATGCGATAAAACGTATTTCTTGCGCAGTAATTTTGTTGACTTAAAATGTAGTTTGTGTCATTGTGGGCACCATGAATAACGCAAAACTGTTAGGGGGAGCTGTCGCACTTAGTTGTGTTTTTTTGTCAATTTGTTTATGCGTACACTTCCTTGTTCCGGCACAATCGGAAAACAACCTTTTGCCAGCTTCAAATTATAATTCGTACACCTCGTTGCTTGATTTTGATGTAGCAGATGATGCTACAGAGGAAGCTGGCTTAAAAAACGATTACATTGATGACTTTTCTTCAAAAGACGACCGTGGTCTTGCCTTGTATCGTCAGCCGAAAACGCGCCCTGCTGTCGAGTGGTTTTACACGCATGTTACCAGTAGTCGTGAGGTAGCGCTTGCCATTTTGGAAAATGCAGATAAAAACGACATTCCGCTGTCGTTAGCGTTTGCTTTGGCTTATGTGGAAAGCCGTTTTAAGCCTGACGCGGTGAACAAAAATGGCAACTACACGGTCGACCGCGGCTTGTTCCAGCTGAATAGCGCAACATTCCCGCGTCTTTCTGAAGAAGATTTCTTTAATCCAGAAATAAGCGCTAAATACGGCATGATGCATCTGCGCTTCTGCATTGATTTGGCAGGTAACGACGTAACAGCGCTTGCTATGTACAATGCTGGTACAACGAGAGTAAAAAACAACAATACGCCACGTAGCACACTTAATTATGTTGGCAAGATTGAGCGCTATCGGGCAAATCTTGAAAACATGTTCCAGGCAGATATTCTTGCATTCTACGATGCGCATGTGAGTACCGAGCTTGCGTTGGCGCCTGGTGCTGCTGCTCAAAAGAAATAGCATGCGGCTAAAAGCGCCGTATTGTTAAAAAAAAGGCTCAGAAATGCCGATACGTAAGCTATGAAACAGCTTTTTGTATCGGCATTTTTTTTGTTGCTTGCGTCGGTGCTTACGCTTGAAGCGCAGCAGACGGTATCACTTACGTATAGCGGTTCTACGGGGTATTCGCTTGTAGAGCGAACCAATTTGCGGCGGTACATAAACGGAAAGTATGTCGGACTTACCAGCCGCGAGGTGCGGTCTTTTATCAGTCCAGCAGAGGCGCCGCGCTCGTCACTTGCCGATGACGGCGTACACTGGTATGACGGCAGCTTTTATGTCCTTGAGGCGACGAAAAGCAACGCCCGCGAAACTGCAAGCGGTATTCACGATTCAATTCCTTCTGTTTTCTCTATCTCTGAGGACGGCACCCTTTCTATGTACCGCGACAACGGCTATCCGTCATTTAGAAGTTTTCCTGCATTTACCCGCCAAAAGCTGCGGGTAGGGGATGCGTGGAAAGCGACTGCAGAACGTGCGGTTGACCCGATGAATAAAGGCGTTTTTACGCGCATTCCGATGGAGGTTACGTATCAGTTTTGTGGCGAAGAGGCGTATAAGGGACAAGACGTGTACCGCATAAAGGCGGTGTGGCAGACACAGTATGGCAGCATGGAAACGCGAGACCCGCGTGGCGACAGCTCGTTAGTGCGCGCATCGGGAAGCCATAGTGCTGACATTCTGGTGCTAAAAGCAACAGGCGCTGCTATTTTGATTATGGACGCTGTAGATGAGGCGTTCCAGTACACTGACGGCACGCTGGCAACCTTTAAGGGCACTATAAATCTGTTTACCGAATTTCCGCCTGTGCTTGATACTGAAAAGCTGCTTCCCGCACTCCAGCGTATTGCGACAGTTTTGCCTGATGATGTGCGCGAGCCTGCGGCAGGTGCGCAAGCTGCCTTGCCGCAGAACAAGGCGCACGATGGTACTGCACAGGCTTCGAATGATTCAGCGGTGCATGAGATAGCTTCTCCGAGCGCGATTGTTGTTGAAAAGACAACAGCGGGCTTACGCCTGAGTGTGCGCAACATACAATTTGCGGCGAACTCCGATGAGATAGCAGGTGGCGAAAGCGCGCGCTTGGACGAAATTGCCGAGGTGCTCAAACTTGCGCCTGATTCGCAATTTTTGGTTGAAGGGCACACGGCAAGCGTTGGTATGCCAGAAGGAGAGCAGCGCTTAAGTGAGAGCCGCGCGCGACGTATTGCTGCGGAGCTTTCTCGGCGTGGCGTGAACACAAAAGCATTTATCTGCCGCGGCTTTGGCGGCACGCGCCCGATTGCTGACAACAGCACTGACAGCGGACGCGCTCAAAATCGCCGTGTTGAAATTACTATTTTGGAATAGCGTTTGGAGGTTTTGGTGTGCATCGCAGCGCATGTGTAGCGTAGTGGCTGCTCGCGGCGCTTTAGCTCTGCCGCTGCGGCATGTTAGCCAAAAATTTCGGTGCGATGCTGTATACCGATAGCGGTAAGCGCACTTTGGAGCGGCGTGCTGGTGTTAGGTGTGCTTTGGAGTGAAGCGCCAGTGTTAGGTGCGCCTTGTAGCGGCGTGTCGGCTTTAAGCGTCTTGTTTAGCTCAATCGAAAATTGATTCATCGAAAAATGCCGGAATACGCGTACCGCCTGCCACGCCGCAGCAGTCTGTCCGCAGCTGCCAGCGTGGCTGTCGCAGTACGCGCTTTTGAGCGTGTCACGATAGCCGACAAAAAGTCCGCGTTCTCTAAGCTCGGTGTAGCCGACAAGCCAAAGCTCTGGCGCAGGAGAGTCCGCATCCGCGGCGTTGGAGAGCGCTTGATGTAAGCGCGCTGTTTCTGTTGCCATCCAGTGCGTTGTTTCGTCTATAAGCGCTCGAATGCGGTCGCCGCCTTGTTTTGCAAGCGCGCGCAGGTGAGCTGTTTTTGCCGTGTGTATCGGCGTTTTGTTCAGAATAATCACATTGCGGCGAAAATCTGTTTTTAGTTCAGGATGAAGCGAAAAAAAACGGTGCGCTAGCTTTCCGCTTTGCCCGACCAGATAGCGCTGGTTTTCCTTTTTCTGTTCGTCTTTTCCAGGGTTGTCGCCAATAACAATATAGGTTATGCGGCTTTCACTCGTCAGTTCATCAAGTGCCGTATTGTAGACAACTGCTGTTTCAAGTGGATACGGCGGCGTATCTTTTTGCGCTGCAGCGCGCTGTAATGGCTGTAATTCCGCCGCATACGCGTTATTCCAGTCGTTACAGCGCTGCTTAAATGTTTCGCGAAATGAAGAAAAAGCATTCCACTGAGCTGTATTCATGCGAGCAACCTCTCTAGCGTATCCTAGCGGACTTTTGCGGATTTTGCCATAGGGGCGCGCTTTCACTGCCAGTGTGGCGTATTGGTTACCAACTTTGCGGGGCTGCAGGCATTGGAGGCATCATTCCCATAGGCGCGCCCATGCCCATCATACCCATCATGCCGGCTGGTGGCAGTTGGTGCCCCGGTGCCATGCCGGGATTTCTTTGCATATCTGGCAACACCTGAATGCTTTTGACGGTTGTTCCGTCATCTGCATACACCAGCTGTACAACGCTACCGAGGGTAAGCTTTTCTGACGCGTGCTGCTGCATGGGCGGCTGTGCCATCGGCGCCTGTTGCATCATCGGCCGCATCATCATCTGCTGCATCATCATCGGAGATGGCATCATCTGCATCATCGGTGGCTGATTTCCGAGCGGTTGACTCATACCATTTGCCTGCGCCATTCTCGGGCACGGCTGCTGGTTGGAAGCTTTGTTTTCAGAGTCCGTCTTTTCGTCCTTTGCTTCATTTTTTTTTGCCTGCTGTGGATGGAATGGTTCAAAACGAATGTCGTTAGTGAGCGCGAATGTTACCGATTCGCTTCCTAAGGTGAGCGTAGGTGCGTGATGGGGCGCTTTTTGAGCATCTGGCGCGGTTAGAGGCGATTGTGCGCCTGTAGGAGCGCGAGCGGTTGTGGAATCTTGTGTCCCCGCCTTCTTTTCCCCGTCAGCTTCTGGCTTGCTAAGTTCACCTAAGGTGACGGTAACGGTCGTTTCGTTGGTTGCAGGATCAAGGGAAAGCGAAGTGACCTTTCCCCATTTTGTTTCTGCAAAGACGACAGAGCTTGCAAGCAGCAATGTAACACCGGTAGCGAGAACGCGGTGGAATCCCTTTAATACATACATAAAAAACCTCCGTTTTTCTTGATAAGGCAAGCCTAGCGGGTATTACTTTACGGAGTCTGAATCCTGCAAAACAGATTTGTTATATATCAAAATGTTATTCGCTCGCTGCATTGGGGCAAAATGCTTTAATTGTTCTTAATCATCTGTTACACTGCTGTGTGGAAGGTGATATTTTGAGAAAACGCTTTACCTGTATTTGTGGCGCACTGGCGTGCGCTGTTTTGTCGCCGCTTGCGTCTCAGGACAATTCTCTGTCAGGAAGTCTTTCTGCGCAGACTGGCTATGGGCTTCCAAATACGCATGACAACAAAGGGCATGTGCTTACCGGACTTACTGCTTTCAACACGGTGTTTAAGTCATATCAGGATGAAAGCATGGTGTATGTTGACGCAAGCATTCTGTATGACGGCATCGGCTCTCTTTCTTCCAATGGCACTGAAAGCATGGTAAGCGATGACGGTCGCCTTGCTCTAAAGCTAAAGGAAGCATATTTTGACTATAACGGCTCGTGGTGGTCGCTGCGTGCCGGACGGCAGATTGTTGCCTGGGGCAAGGCTGACGGCATTCAGATTGCAGACATTCTTTGCCCGCAGGACTCTTCGGTGCTGCTTGCAACCGACTACAAGGAAACGCGCCTTGGCATTGACGCGCTCCGCCTTTCGCTGAACGGCAACGCAGCGTCGCTGGACGCATACTGGATTCCGTTCTTTACGCCGTCAACGCTGCCGCTGGCAGGCGGAAATCCGCTGCATGCAGTGCTCTTCCCGTCGAGCGCTTCTGTCGACAGCGAGACTATTGCGATTTCCGCTCCTGAAAGCATGTCAGACCTTGAAACACCCGAAAAAAAACTTTCTAACAGCGAGTATGCTCTTCGCCTGACGGCGTATCTGTCTGCGCTCGACCTTTCGCTCTACGGCTTTTACGGCTGGGACGATCTTCCGTTTATCAGCTACACCGGCGAATTTGCAGAAGATGAAGAGAGCGGCGACTATTATCTTTCGGGCCTGTCGCTTTCCGGCACATACAAGCGCGTGCTGATGGGCGCCTTTGATGCCGCAATTCCCGCCGGCGACCTGGTGCTTCGCTTTGAAGGCGCGTTCTTTCCGAACCGCTACATGCAGACCAATGCAGCATATCAGCTTGCAGCGCAGCTTGCAGGCGAAAAAGACTATTATGCGAAAAAGCAGCATCAGGCGGTGGGCTTAGCAGGCTTTGACTGGGAAGCAGGAAACGGCTGGACGATTACTGCGCAGTATGTTGCTGACGGCATTTTTGCAGACAAGGATGAGATTGAAAAGCTTGACCGCAGGCGCTTTGAGCAGCAGGTAACGCTCAGCATAGAAAAGCTGTTGCTGAACGAAACGCTCACCCTCTCGGCTTCCGGCGCACTTGATTTGCGCGACTATTCCTCGGCAACCGAGTTGAGCGCTGAATACAGCCTGTCCGATGCGATAAAGCTCAGTGTAATCGGCAATCTGTTCCTTGAAGGACCTGATGACAAGGAAGGCATGTACGGTGCCTACCACGATTTAAGCGCCGTCACGGTAAAAGGAAAAATCTGCTTCTGATAGATTTGTTCGTAAAAGCGCGCAGCGCTAATGAGGAGTTAACAGAATGAAATTGATAAAACAGCAGCGGTTGTATACAGCGCTTATCGGCGCCGCGCTTGCGTTAGCTGCCGTTCCAGTTTTTGCAGAAGAGAGCGGGGCAGGGGAAGCGGTCGTCGCAGAGGTGAACGCAGATGCGAGCGCAGTGGAAGAGCGGAAAGACAGCCGCCTTGAAACAAGCATTTCTTTTGGCGCCGCCTGGTACCCGGAAGTTCAGCATACGACAGCTAGCGGCACGCACTTTATGCCGCTGTGCGGCGCGTATGACGGAGCAGAGGCTGCAATAAAAGGTGCTGTTTCATACACAATGCCGTTTTTGCAGGCGGACAACATGCTTATGGAAGACAACAGTCTTACGCTTGAAGCGGCGCTGCAGGTGTCGCCCGTTACGGTTACGCCATCGCTTTCGGTAACGGTAAGCCCGCTTGCCGTGCTGGAATTATCTGTGGGCGGCGAGGCAGGAAGCGGCTGGAGCTGGGATTTTTTTAATTTTCAGGGCGCGGGCGAATACAGCCTTGAAAAGCAGAAATATGTAGGATTCAGTCCGTTTGAGCACTGGTATCTGCACGGCTGGGCAAGCGCCACGCTCATGTTCGACACGGGCGCCATTTGGGAAGGCGACTGGACGCATGTGGTCATGGTTGCCACCTACGAAGTCGGCTACCAGAAGATGACTGGCACAAGCAACGTCTGGCAGTGGAAGTCTAGCTCTTATCCGATGGCAAATGGCTGGATATACCGACAGGAATATTTCTTAGGCTACCAGATGCCGCTTCCACTTTCGATTGTCGGCGTGGACGTGGAGCTTTCTGGGCATTACAGCGCAAGCGATTTTGCTGTCAGCGGCATAGATGAAAGCTATGACGGCGACTTTATGCGGATTGACATCTCCCTTGTAGCACAGTATAAGCTTGACAAGGCAGGCAAGAATGCAATCGGCATGTATGCCTGTGTTTCAAGCCGCCGGAGCTTTGCAGAAGAATGGGACGAATGGGACACCGAGCCGCTGTTAACGAAAAACGGCCGCGAATTCTTCTTTGAAAGCGTCGGCGTTGAATGGAAACATATTTTTTAGCGCCTGCGCGAAAAGCACGACGCAAGGAGTATATGATGAAAAAATTAGCATGTGTTAGCGCAGTCGTTCTTACAGTAGGAACGCTGCTTTTTGCACAGAGCGCAGAGGACATTGCAAAGCGTGTGCATGATGTGCCAGAAGGAAAGACGGGCACATGTACCGCGGTTCTTACGCTGACGGATAAAAGCGGCAAATCCCGCACCCGCGAAATCGCCTCGTACAGCATGAAAGACGGCACGATCGACAAGTCTGTGCTGGTGTTCCGCACGCCAAAAGACGTTGCAGGCGTAAGCTATCTTTCGTTTGAATATCCCGATAAGAGCGACGGAACAGCAACCGACAGCGACAGCTGGCTGTATCTTCCTGCCATGAAAAAGGTGCGCCGCGTTTCCGGCTCAAGCAAGGACGACGACTTTCAGGGCACCGATTTTACCTATGACGATTTAGGAACCCGTAGCCTTGCAAAGGACACGTTTGCGCTGCTTGGCGAAGAAAAGGTTGGCGATACCGACTGTTGGATTCTGGAATACACGGCAAAAGACGCAAAGGCAAAGGTAAAGCGACGCGTCCTGTGGATCAGCAAGGAAAACTACATTCCGTATAAGGGCGAATACTACGACAAGCAGAATAAGCTTCAGAAAACGCTTATGTGCGAAAACATTCAGCAGATTGACGGCTACTGGACAACGCTTAAAATGACGATGAAAAACGTGCAGACAAATCACCAGACGATGTATGAGCTGCATGATGTTTCGTACGACAAGCCGGTGGACGCAAACTACTTTACGGTAAGCGCACTTGAGCGTGAGCTGGTAAAATAGCACCCGCGCTACATCGAGCTTTGGGTAAAGGGTGCAGATTTTAGAGTGCAGTACTGGAGCTGCGCCGTGCCTGCGGGGTGTAAAAAAAAGCTGTCCGTGCATTGGTATGGATAGCTTTTTTACAAATTATCTGTTATAAGCATTTCCTACTCAAAAAATCCATCGGTATCAAACAAATGATCGAGTTCATCAGAGGTCTGCATTGAGAGAACTTTCTGTCTAATCTCACCCTTAGAAAAATCAAGTCGCTTAAACCTCTCTTTGCCACTGGCTTTTGCTTTACGAATCAGCTGAATGCGACCAATTTTTGGCTCTGCTTCTGCATAGCGGGCAAAACCTTTTGCCTTTGGTAAATTATCCTTGAAGTCAGGATTATGAGGTTCAAGAATATCTATAACATAGCCGGCTTGTGATTTTACATCACGGCGGATAATCAAAAAATCTGGATAAAAAGCCTTAATCTCATTATGTATTTCATACGGAATGGTCAAAGCCCAAGATGCCCTTGAAGGGTTCCGAATCCAGCAGACAAATTCCGGGTTTTGTATTTCTTCTTCAATAACGCCATCTTCCCAGGTGTTCAGCCGTATCTTTGCCTTGCCCGTTTTTTCATCAGCAAAAAGGTGATTTGCATATTCTTTTCCGTTGGGGTCTTCCGGCACGATAATTTCTTCAGGCAGTGAGAAATTGTGCCTGCTTACGATATCGCCATCAGAAACTATATCGCTGTATTGCTTTTTTACCGATTCGCTTTTTTCGACTATATAGCGGCGATTTGCATCATTGTATTCATGAAACTTCTTTTCTGCGTATGTATTAAGGTGCGCAATGCAGTCTTCATCAATTGCAAACAAGATGCAGTCAATTTTAAAAGCATCAGGATTTTCAGGGTCGTAATACTGCTGGCCATACGCTTGCGGAAAACCAAAGCCTGCAAGCTTTGCGTCAACTGCCCTGAGCTGCCTGTCAAGTTCTGTATTACTCAGGTAGAATGAATCCTTTATCTGTCCTTCTGACAAATCCTTTCCAAAGACATCAAATATTTTTATGGATAATTTGTAAGTCAAAATTTCTTTGGCTTTCTGTTCGTAGGCACCAGAATCTCTTAGTTTTTCAGCATACTGATGAATCATTTCTACAACATCTTTTGTAATTGTTCCAAGCGCGCTTCGAGCTATGTTCTGATGAGTCAAAAGTGAACACAATGACGTAAGAGATTTTAGATAGCTCGAAATTTTTACAGTTCTAACTACATACGTTAATAATGCGGAATCATTAATAAATTTTGTAACTGCTTCCCTGTCAATTGTTGAAACAAATAATTCTGGTTGGTTTTTCTGTGCTGTACTGTCATCCCGTACTTGTTTCGGGGGCTCGTTTTGCGATGCTGAAACAAGTTCTGCATGGCGACAACCGTTGTCTGCTATGTTGAGCGGCAGCGAAACATCCAATTTTGAAATATCTATTGTTTTCTCAATAACATGCTCTACTTGTGCAGGGGAGAATGAGTTCTCTGGTGTAGCATTAGAATCTGAAACTGCTGTACCAGTTTGCTGCCATTCTGAAGAAAAATATGCAGAGTTATCATCAAATAAGCTTGGTTGATTTGAAGATTCTTCGCTACGCTCAGAATGACGGTATGAATTGGAATGAGCAGTATGCACAGTCCAAGTCTTATAAACAGGCTGTTCAATGCTTTCAGAATCTATAACCGTAGGAATGTCACCACACTCTGAATCCTGCAATTCTTTTACGACCGATTCAACAGTATCACGATTAAAATGGGGCAGAAATAATCTGACGTCATTCAAAGAATCATCAACTTTAATATGGCTCTGCATGGGAGTGCGAACCATTCTTCCAAGAAGCTGTGCGATATAAGTAACATCTTCCGCCTTCCTAAAACTCATCATAGTTTCAGCTCGCGGGCAATCCCAGCCGGTAGAAAGGTTTTCCTTAAAGAGAACAACTTTCACGCGCATGTCATCAACAATGTCGTTCGGCTCTATGTGATGAACCGTTAATCCGTTTAATGTAAGCGTTGAAACACTGCCGAATGTATGAACAACATCATGCTCACGAAATCTGATTTTTATCTTATCTTCAATTTTGGCAATAATGTCTTCAAGATTTGAATCTGAAACATTGTCGCCAGTTCCAGCCTTTACCTGAATGACAAAGACTGGGTTGATGTATTTATAATGCTGTTCCTTGCAATATTGCGCCCAATGCTTTACTTTGCTTATCCATTCATCAGTCGCCGCATCTAACACAGCCATTTCATTACTTTTTTGGGCATCATTAGGATAGGTAATGACGATTCTGTCTTTTAGCAATCCCGAAGCACGTACATCAGAAGGCTTTACGATTACCTTTTGAAGCGTAGAATTAATGTCACCTATAAGATTATTAAAACGGCTTGCCGTTGCGCTTACTCCAATTACAAGCGGAACTGCCGAAGTCAAGCCAAAATCAGGGGCGCCTTTTAAAAAGCGCTGCATAATTGTTGTTGCCTTGCCAGCTTCTGTTCCCTGCATTCCCCGATGAGCTTCATCAATGATAAAATAAAGTCTGTCAGATTTTTGCCTTGCAGTATTTTCGATTGTTTCCCAGATGGTGTACTGCCTGGAATCAGAATGCTTGCAAAGATTTGCAGTCTTTGTAATTTTCTGCGTATTTATAAAATAAATGTTCCCGTCGTCAAAACATTCCTGGTCAAAGTTATCTTCACGCACCGTCATGCAGTGGCTTACTGAAATTTTATCTGATTTCAAAAACTTATTCTTTGACTGCTCGTTAAGCTGTGGAGAATCCGAAAGCCATACAAAAATCGCATTAGGCTGCTCTGTATACTGCTCAGTGCCATACAGAATGTCTTCTACCAGCGAAACCATAATGATGGTTTTACCAGCTCCTGTCGGAGCCTGCAAAGAAACTACCTGCGGAGTATGAGTCCTGTAATAGGAACCAAGCGCTTCTGCCGTTTTCGCCCTCAATTCCTGTACTGCTATAGTCTGAAACGGAAACAATTCTACATTCATATTACAAGCTACCTATTCAGATATTCATAAAACATTGCAGGAGAATATACCAGCGGTCTGTCCAGATTTGCCTCAAGAAAGTCCTTGTCTCCAGAAAGAATGACATCTGCGTTATGATACAAAGCATCACTCAAAACAGGAATGTCTTTTTTATCACGCAATGAGCCGTGCATTTTCGGTGAGCTTTTGCAAAATGTAAACGGAAGCTGCCTGTAGAGCTTATATACGGCATCTGCCTTTTCCGGCCACTTCTGCTCCAGCTTTGACTTAAATTCAGCATCAACATATTCCGAAACAAGCAAATCGTACGAGCCTTCAAACAGCCGTTCCAGCAATGCGCCCGCCTTCCCTGCAAAAACAAAGGCTGATATAAGGACATTTGTGTCTATAAGGATTCTCACAGGGACACCATCCTGCTTTTGCGGAATGCAGCCATATCAGAAAGCATCTCTTCCTCACTGGCATAACCTTTGTCGTCAGCAAATGCCGCCTGAATTTTACGGAGAGTTTCCTTTGCATTTTCTTTCTGCATATTCTTTCTGCTCACCGAAAGATAGGTAATGTAGCTTAGGGCTGCATTGTAATCTTCCTCAGTAAGCGTTTCCACAAGTTCTTCTATAGCCACTGCATTCGAACGCATCATATCCAATACCTCCATTTCCATTATACCACATTCTTCTTAGTTCCGTTCCACATTTATGCGGAAGTTATCTAGATAATCGCGGTAAAGCTGATAAGACTTCTTTACATTCAAACTCTTAGACATAGACTTAAAGCCTTTTTCAAAATCGGTTATAATAAATGCTACCCAGATTTCTTTTTCTGCATTTACTTTAGGCTCAAATTCAGAAAAGAATTTTTCGTCTATCAAAACCGCAAAATGATTTTCTGGAAGAATAATGTAAGGTGGCAACACATTATCTTTTACAAGTTTTTCATTGTCTGGGCATTTCCCCCAGCCGCCAGCCTTAAGCCATAACAGCGGGAGCAGCTCCTTGAACTGCCGGCCAAGCTGAACCGAAGTCTTGTCCAAAAAGTCGAGCTTAAAGAAAACCGCATTTGCCTTAAAGCCGTCTGCCATTGGAATATCACTGCCAATGTATGCGCCTTTGAGCGGCTCGCCCTTTATGTCCTTGCCGCGTATGCTGCAGACCGTGCGCGGCCAGGTAACGTACTGAGCAATGCCAAGCTTTTCCCATGCTTCATCGCCGGGGTTAAAGCCTTTCGCCCGAAGCGCCTTTGCCTCGTCCTCGCTTACTTCGTTGTTGGTGACGAGCACGCACTGGCGATGACCGCCGTCCTCCGCGTTGAGCAGGTTGACGGCATGGAGCGTGGTGCCGCTCCCCGCGAAAAAGTCCACGATGAGCGCGTCCGGCTTGCCTGCCACAATTACTTTCAGAGCGTCTTTTACGGCATAGAGCGATTTTGGATATGTAAATGTTCTGCCGGGCAATAATTCACGTATATATCGGGTTCCCCATTCACCTGCTCTGTGCGAACTTCTGTTCCAAACCGTTTTAACAGAAAAAGACAATTCTCGTGCCGCAACTTTTCCAAGTTTAACTGCACCCTGTTCATCTTTACCAAGAATTTCAATTTCGCCATTTTCAATTCGCTGCATTGTTGCTTTACTCAAATACAGAAGTGAATAACGGTCATTTGCCTTGTCATATTCACCCACACGAGCAAAACCTTTATCTAGAAGTTCTTTTAGATACTCTGGAGAACAACGCCAGCGCCCTTCTACACCGTTAGTCTTAATCGGGAAAATCGCCACACAGCCAGCCGGTGCATCTATTGTGTTTCTATCAGTATCAACATCAAGGGGCTTACCTATACTATGTATCGCATGTTTTGAAACATCTACAAATACAGGATAAAACAGATTCGGGTTATTTGTTCGGAGTGCGTTCGCTCCGCCCCGAAGTAGCCTTTCCCACCTAACATGTTCGGTGGGAATGGCTACTTCCGAACCAGCCTTTCCCACCGTATCTTCTTCATTAGGAAATCTATTGTTTAACAAGTCATCTTTTTGTGAACAGGGAGCTGCATTCCCGAAAAAACAGAAAAACGCATATTCTTCACACCGTGCCAATTGCTGATTGCGTTCTTGTCCAAATGGATTTGTTACAATCGTCACCATCTGTATCCTTGCCTCTGGGAACAGCTCTTCCAAAAGGCAGCCCAAATGCAGGTATTCCTTTTCGTCAATCGTCACAATCATCACGCTGTCGGCAGGATTCAAAAGCTTCTTTGCCAAAAGCAGGCGCTTTTTCATCATGGAAAGCCATTTTGAGTGGCGGTAGCTGTCGCTGGAATCCACATAGTCGTTGTTGTACTTCCAGTCGCGCGCGCCCGTGTTGTAGGGCGGGTCAATGTAGATGCAGTCCACTTTTCCCGCGTACAGGTATTCCAGCAGCTGCAGGGCGTGGTAATTATCCGCCTGTAT
>CALAEZ010000245.1 GCA_937891125.1 uncultured Treponema sp.
AGAAGCAGAAGACGCCATCGAAAACATCAGTACCTTTCACCGTGAAGAGCACAAGCGACAGAACATTCCGTTTTACGAAAGCAGCTATGAAAAGTGGTACATGCAGACGCAGCTTTCTTTAATTCAGCGCACGATTTTGAGAAACAGCATTGTGCAGATGCTGATTATTTTTGGGAGCCTGATTTTACTGTTTAACATTTTTTCTATTTTGCGTAAGCGTGAGCATACGGCAAGCGAAGAAAAGCTGCGTGCCGAAGAGAGGAATCTTGCAAAAACAACGTTTTTAAGCAACATGAGCCACGATATCCGCACGCCGATGAATGCAATCATTGGCTACACGATGCTTGCAAAGCGGGATAGCGTTACGCATGAGGAGCTGAAGGATTTTTTGCAGAAGATAGATTCGTCGAGTAAGCACCTGCTTGCGCAGATTAACGATGTGCTTGAAATGAGCCGTATAGAAAGCGGCAAAATGGAGCTTGAAGAAGAGCCGTGCGATCTTGCGGTATTGATGGAAAGCGTGCGTGATATGTTTGCGACGCAAATGGCGAATAAGAGTATTATCTACCTGGTAGAGTATGCATCGGTGCGTGACAGGCTTGTGTATTGCGACAAAAACCGTTTAAATCGTGTGCTTTTAAATCTTATCAGCAATGCCTTAAAGTTTACTCCAGAGGGGGGCACGGTTTCTGTTTCGCTTGCGGAAGGCACGGTAGACGAGCGTGAAACGGGAGCCGTTGCCCAGTTTGAGCTTCGGGTGCGTGACAGCGGTATTGGCATGAGCGAAGAATTTGCTGAGCGCGTGTTTGAAGCGTTTGAGCGCGAGCGCACGAGTACGGTTAGTGGCGTGCAGGGAACGGGACTTGGCATGACGATTACGAAAAGCATTGTTGACATGATGGGCGGCACGATTCGGCTTCATACCAAGCAAGGCGAGGGAACGGAGTTTGTCGTCATGCTGCCGTTTTACTTGCAGCAGGCAGAAAAAACGGCGATAAAAGCGCTGCCTATAGATGGTGCGGTACACGCAGAAAATGCAGAAAACAGAGCGCCGTTGCCTGCCGGAAGTGCCAAAATTGCCGGAAAAGCCGCAGCGGAAAACGCCGACGGCAGCTCTGCGCCTGACTTTAGCAGGCTGCGTGTGCTTTTAGTGGACGATGTAGACGTAAACCGCGAAATTGCCGTTATGCTGCTTTCAGAGCTTGGTTTTACGGTAGAAACCGCGACAAATGGAGCTGAGGCAGCGCAGCGTGTCGCTTCGGTCGCTGCAGGCTATTACGCCGCCGTGCTTATGGATATACAGATGCCCGTTATGGACGGCTATGAGGCGACGCGCAAAATCAGAAGCTTAGGTGACAAAGAGAAAGCGTGCGTTCCCATTATTGCGATGACGGCAAATGCCTTTAGCGAGGACGTAAAAAAAGCGAAGGATGCGGGCATGAATGCGCATGTCGCTAAGCCGATTGACGTAGCGGTGCTGACAGAAACGCTTAAGTGCGTGTTGTAAACAGCGTAAAGCTCCGTAAGCCGTGTTTTACGCGGATGGTAAGCTCTTCTCCGTTCCAGAAAAGCGTGCCGGTGCGGCTTTCTAAGCGTGGAATGCCTGCTGTCTTAGAGATAAATGCGGTTTCCGCATCAAGCACGTAAAATTGTACGGGTAGGGCAATCGGCTCATTGCTGAGCGTTGCTGCGCCTGCCTGTGCTTTTTTATACAGCAGCGGCGCGGCGTCAGTGAGCGAAACAAAAATTGCTTTTCCCGCTTCCTCTCCTGCCAGCTCCAGATAGAAGCCTGCAAGCGCGGGAAGATCAGAAAGCGTGTAGAGCGCCGCATCTTTTTTTGCCGATTTTGAAACGCCAGTAAGCACCTGCGGCATAGTGAGCGCGGCAAAATAGGCGGGGTACGAGTCCTTTTGCGCATACTCCTTGTGGGCACTTTTGGCAACGCTTTCGAGTGCTTGAAGCAGCTTTTCATAGCTTTGTATGCGAATGTCGACAAGCGAAATAATGGCAGGGTAGGTAAGTGCTCGGCTTTCGTGCACGAGTTTAAAGGTGTCGGCGTTTGTTTCGATAAGCGTGCTTCCGTGGCTTGCCATCGTTTTGATTTTAGGAAAATCAATCTGCTGTAACAGCGTTATCGTAGTAATGAGGTCGGCGGCGCGGTATCGCCAGCGGTTCTTTTCGCTCGTTCGGCTCAGGTCGGCGTAGTACGCAATTTCATCTGCAAGCATATCGCGGTAGCTGCGGTTACGGGCGATGCAGGCTGCAATTTCTGTGCGGTCGCTTTCGCTTGCGGTGTATACGCGCTCTGGCAGCACAAGCGTGCTGTCATTGAACAGGGGCGCCGCCGTTTGGGTGGTTAACGCACTGCGGCGGTAGATGTCAGTCGGAAGTGAGCGCAAAACTTCGCTTGCTTGCGCCGGAGCTGTGTCGTTAGGCTTACTTAAAAAGAGCGTTTCTGTGCTACCGTCGCTGGTGGGAATCTGAAGCTGTAGGTAGGCGTCTGTTGCCTGCGCAGTAAGTGCAAACGTTTTTTTGCATGCAGCACCAAACAGGTGCGCAAGACAGGCGCTTAAGGCCTCGTGCTCTGCCTGTAAATCTGCTTTTTCGGCATCGACGGTCATAAAAAAATCCTTGGGCGTGCCATCAAAGCCTGGATTTACCTTTGGCGTATACGACCACATGGCAACCGTATAGAGGTGCACTGTCTTTGCTTCTTCCCACCCATCGCCCGTCATGGTAACGGTAAGCGTGCAATCGCCTTCATGGGTCAGACTAAAATCACGTACCGAAACGTGGACTTGCTCGCTCGGCTTTTTTCTGCTTGTGGAAAAGCCTTCATACTGGTACAGGCGTTTAGCTGCACGCGTTGTATCGCCCTGTAAAAAGTCTTCGTCGGCTATCTGGAGCGGACAGGTCTCAAATGACCAGATTTTGTCGTTCAGTGCCTTGTAATAATATCCCGTCTGTCCGTCGCTGTTGGTGCCTGCAACGCGAAGCTCGCGAGAAGCATTTCCCTGTCCGTTCTGGAAGATAGTGATAAAGCGACTTAAGCGGGCGTTTCCGGTAAGCGGAATGGTTGGTTCTGCCTTCCACGGCTCTGCCGGTAAGCCCCACGGGTCGTAATTTGAAAGATAATTGCGCCCGTCATGCTTCTGTTCCTGCTCTACATACGTGTATTTAAAGAACATCGGGTCGCAGCCCATGGTGTCAAAATCAATCAGGCGTGTGTAAAGAGTGCCGTCGTCGCCGATTAAAAACAGCGTTGAGGCGCTGCAGGCAATGTTTCTTGCAATAAAAGCGCCGTCTTCGGGCAGTTGGATGGTTTTTGCAAGGTCGACCGGCAGTCCGCTGTCAGTAAAACGCAGTTCGTTTCCGTCCTCGGTAAGAAAATAAATTGTCTCTAAGCCCATGGTGCCATAATGATGTGGGTGACCAAAAATGTCCTCGTACCAGAGCACGTCCTTGCGCCGAGTGCCCATTGCCCAACCGCGCTTGTTTTGTACGAGCGCGTTCTGCACCAGCTGTTTTTTTACTGGCCAGCCGTAGCCGGAAACCCAGTTGAATCTGCCCTCTGCGGTTGCATTTTCAGTAAAGACCTTGTACAGTCTGCCTCTGTTGTCAAATGCGTACAGGCTGTCGCCGTCAGCGGCAATTTCAGAAATGCGTTCGGGGCTTTCAAAACAATCACTTCCCAAAAGCTGTGTTTTTGCCTTTGAAAACGGTAAACCCGTTTTTAAGAAGAGCGACCAGTCTTTTTCGCTGTCTTTTTTCGCCCAAATTTTGCCGTCCTGTAGCCGAAATGACCAGCCCTTGCAGAATGTTTGGGTAAGCGTTTTTATGTGGACGGCTTCGGGCGCCGCTCCATTGATGTTTTCGCGTGCGGTGCAATCGGCAAGCTGTACGTCATCGGGGTAGTTAAAATGATTGATGGCTTCTTCGTATGCGTTTGCCTGTTTTTGCGGTAAAAAAGCGTTCGGGCGTGAGGCGCAGCCGACTAAAAGGAACGAAAAAGCGGCAAGTGAAAAGCAAAGTCGTTTCATGTGCACACTGTAGCCGATTTTTTTTAAGTGCGCTATACTTCTTTTATGTTTAACAGTCTTTCTGGTACCATTATGGGAAAATTTCCCCAGAAGCTTTTTTTAGATACGCATGGCATTGAATGGGAGCTTATCACGCCCGATACGTCAATCGACGCATTGCCGCCTGTTGGTGAGCGCGCCCGCGTGTTTACCTACCTGCAGCATACTGAAAGTGGTATGGCGTTGTTTGGCTTTGCAAGTGACCGTGACCGCGCGCTCTTTTTTGATTTGCTCAAGGTTGACGGCGTAGGCCCGAAAAGCGCTGTAAAGATTATGAGTAGCATTGCCTTACAGCAGCTTGTTGCCGCGCTTGACGAGGGAAATCTTGCAGCGCTTGAAAAAGTACCAGGCTTAGGAAAAAAGACGGCGCAAAAAATGCTTTTACAGCTCAAAGGAAAGCTTACGCTTGAAGATGAAACGCGCACGGCACGTTCTGCTACTCAGAGCGGAAAGCCTGCGGCCTATGCTGATGTTATTTCGGCGCTGTCTGACATGGGCTACGATAAGCGCGACATAGAAGCGGTGATTACGCGTCTTGTCGAAGAGCTTTCGGCTGCTGAGCCTGCAGCAGGAGAGAAAGCGTTTACGGATTTAGTGCCGTCAGCAAAGGAAGAGCTGCTGTTTAGGCGCGCGATTGTAGAGCTTGCATAAGGGGAAGAGACGGTTATGATTACACTGGAAGCATTACGAGCCTATGGCGCAGATGTTGACGAAGGACTTTCGCGCTGTTTAGGAAAAGAGGATTTTTACCTGAAGATGGTGAACATGGGGATGCAAGATGCGCGCTTTATCACGCTTAAAGCGGCACTTGAAAGCCGTGACTTGCAGGCAGCCTTTGAGCAGGCGCACGCGCTTAAAGGTATTGTCGGAAATCTTTCGCTTACGCCACTTTTTACGCTGATAAGCGAGCTTACCGAGCTTTTACGAAACCGCACTGAAGCCGACTACCTTTCGCTGTATGATGAAATAAAAGCGCAGTATGAGCGTCTGTGTGCGCTTGCGTAAGCGTGCTTGGATGCTCGTGCGCTGTTAGTGAAGTGAAAGCCGCTACTTTTTTGAAATACCTAGTAGCATCCGCCAGACAAAAAAGCTTATAAAACCGCTTAAGAGCTTATCGACTAGATTGGTGAGTAAGCCCGTGAGGTAAACCGAAAAAAGTAAGCTCCCTGTTGCTATGTATAGCCCCTGTTCTGGCGTTGCTATGCTCAGCTTTTCTATGTGAGGTGTAAGCGTTGAAACGACATTTCCGAGTATGCCGTTAGAAAGTGCACTCCATAAGCCAGCCAACAAAAATACTTCAATGGGATAGTTTGTCTGGTGATTAAAGCCATGTATATTTTTTGCATCCCAGTGCCGAAAGGTAAGCCAAGCACACAGCGCTGTTGAAATGTGACAAACCATATATGGCAGTATGGTTATGTGAAGCAGATGGAGGCAGAGATTTGTCAAAACGGCAGCGCCAATTCCCCAAAAAAGTCCTGCGTATGCGGTTAATGCAATCGTCAACACGGAATCAAGATACAGGGGAATAATATTCGTTGCTGCAAAAATGGCTCCCATTACATTTACTAAAACGGTTACAACAAGAAAAAGTGCGGAAAAAAGTGTTTTTCGGTGCATACAAAATCCTTATAAAAATTGGCTAGTCGGTAGAAAGCTTAATGACAACGGTTGTTCCTGCCGTCTGGAATACTTCAAGCAGTCCGCCAAACTGTGTTACCCGTTCGCGCAAGGGAGCAAAATTAACGCGCTTGTTCGATCCGTTATCATGGATAGTAAAGACAACCGCATCCTCTACATCGTAGAGCTTAACGCTTACCTCGGTCGCTTCTGCTCGATGTGCAATAAGGTGCAATGCTTCCTGCAGAATGTAAAAAAACTCAAGCTGGGTTTCGGCGCTTATGGTTTTTAGCTTTGTTGAGGTAATGTGCAGACTGGTGTTGACGGCATAGTGAGCTTGAAACGCCTCTAGATTTTCTGTCATAAGGGTTGTAAGGGGTGTCGAAAGCTGTAAGTGCATTGAATCGATGAGGTAGCTTACTTCGTTAAAGGCACGTTTTATAGCAAGCGAAGCGTTTTCGCTGTCGCCTTTTTCAAGACATTCTTGTGCATGTGCTATATCCTTTGAAACGCCATCGTGCAGATTTTTTCCAATCTTTTCATGCTCGCTATGAAAGGTAAGCTGCTTTTGTAACCGAACATTTTCTTCCCCTTGGCGGTAGATAATCAAAATGACGGCGATGACAAGCATAAGCAGTGAAAAATTTTCAAGCCGACTAAAGCCGCTGGCAATAATGCGGTTGCGACTGAGTGTGGCAATGTGCAGCTGATGTAAGTTAAAGTGATCCATACTCGTTTCCCATGCGGAAAAAAGTGCGGCTAGATTTTCATCAAAAAGGAGATAGGGGGTAAGCAACTGCTTGAGCGCCGCGTTTTCTTCCTGTAGGTTCAGCTGTTCACTGGATGCAATAAACAATTGTTCAAACACCGTATCGAGCGCTGAACTCTTTTTATCTGCAATTTTTTTACAGACTAACGTTGTACAGAGCGTAAGCACCGACAGCAAAATAAGTATGTATTCAAGAAAAATTTTTTTATTGTATTTCATGGCTTTTCATGCTTGTTTTTTTTGAAAACAACCGTGCCTACTATAGCGTGTTCGTACGTATTGTGACAGCCTTCTCCCGATTTTTCCACGTTTTTTTGGTGATTTTCGTGCAGATTTTTTTATCAAGGCTCCATTGAGTCGCGCTCTACAAAGTCGGGAAGATTTTTTGCAAGCTCCTGCATACGTAAATCGGTTGCGTGAATGGTGTCGGCGCAGGCCTTTAGTTCTTCCTTTACGTTAGTGGGCATGGTGTAATCTTTCTTGTAATGCAGCTGATGCTCTAAGCTTGCCCAGAAATCCATGGCAATCGTGCGAATTTGAATCTCAACCGGAATCTCGCGCTTTTCATCACTAAAATACACGCCCACTTTTACAATAACATGCAGACTGCGGTAGCCACTTGGCTTTTGCTCTTTTATGTAATCCTTTATTTCAATAAGCGTAATGTCGTCCTGTTGCAAAAGCATGTGCGCCACATGGTACACATCGCTGATAAACGGGCAGGTAATGCGAATACCGGCAATGTCGTACAGCTTACCGACCATGTTGTCAATGGTGACTGAAAGCCCCTTTCGCTGCAGTTTTTCTGCAATGCTGAGCGGCTCTTTTATGCGGCTAGATATGGTTGCAATCGGGTTTCGCTGGTGCTTGCTTGCAAATTCATCCTCAAGGATTTCAAATTTTGTTGTAATCTGCTTAACGGCGCTTTCATACATCATAAAAAGTTGCTGAAAGTGCATTGCCATTTCCATAACGGCGTGCGGATCCTGTAGGAGTTCCTTGTTATCTTCTGCTGTCTTTCGAAGTATAAGCTCATTATCCATATATGCAATATACTACGAAAGAAGCAGAGCGGGTAGGATTTTTTTGTTATGCCTACTTAGCGGTAGCCGCGTTCGGCGCTTTTTTTACCTTGTGCAGTCGGTGCAGGCAGTAATAGAACGCTGGCACAAGGAAGATGTCGGCAAATACCCAAGCAAGCGGGGATGCAAAGCAGGCGCTTACAAAGCCAAAGCGCGGAACTAAGTACAACCCCATAAGCGTGCGCGCTATCATTTCCATAACGCCGGCTAGAATGGCAAACACGCTAAAGCCCATGCCTTGAATCATAAAGCGGTAGATGTTTACGGCGGCAAGCAGAATGTAGCAGGAAGAGTTAGCCATCATAAAGATTTTAGCGTCGTGGATAATGGCAGTCTGCCCTGCATCCATAAAAAGCAGCATGAAATACTGCCCAGCTCCCCAGAACAGCAGGAACACGCCGACGGCATACGCGCTTGCAATGAGCATACTGTCGCGCACGCCCGCTCGTAAGCGGTCTAGCTTAAAGGCGCCGGTGTTCTGTCCGCCAAAGGTTGCCATGGTTGTGCCAAGCGAGTCAAAGACTGCACAGAAGAACATGCAGATGCGCTGCCCCGCCGTAACCGCAGCAACCGCGCCGCTTCCGAGCGTGTTTACCGAGGTCTGCAGGATAACGCTTCCAATGGCGGTAATTGAATACTGCGCGCCCATCGGAATGCCGACAGCACACAATGCGCCACAGTGACGCAGGCTTAACGCGCGCTCGCCGTGCCGCGGGTGTACTGCGTCATATTTTTTAAGCATAAAAATAAGGCAGGCGCAGCCCGACACGCCTTGCGAAATAACCGTTGCCAGAGCCGCCCCCCGTACGTCCCACTTACAGACAATGATAAACACTAAGTCGAGCGCAATGTTTAGCACCGAGGAAAGCACCAGAAAGTACACGGGCGTGCGGCTGTCGCCAAGTGAGCGGATAATGCTTGCTGTCATGTTGTACAAAAAGATAAGCGGAATGCCCGCAAAAATAATGCCGATGTATTCGGCGGCGCGGTCAACAATGTCGCCTGGCGTCTGCATTACAAGCAGAAGCGGGCGGCAGTAGATGACGGTAAAAACGGTCATCAGAACAGAAAAAAGCACGGTAAGATAGGCAATGTTTGCGATGTAGCGGCGCATGGTAGAAAAATCGTTTGCGCCAAACCGCTGGGCGACCGGAATGGCAAAGCCAGAGCAGACGCCAACGACAAAGCCTATAATCAAAAAGTTTACGCTTCCCGTTGAGCCCACGGCGGCAAGTGCCTGTACGCCTAAGCATTTACCGACAATAACGGTGTCAGCGACATTGTAGAACTGCTGGAACAGGTAGCCTAACAGCACGGGAATTGAAAAGCTTACAATGAGTGAAAACGGCTTTCCTTCAGTAAGATTCTTCGTCATTTCTCTACTGTAGCACGGGCAGGCTGTTGCGACAAGGTGACAAAGTGCGTGTTTAAGACTGCCCGCTTATTTTGCGGGATAAAAGCAGGCGCGGATAACGTCAGCCTTTTCTTTGTCGCCAGCTACGCTCGTGTGTTTCGGGGTCTCTACTGCGAAAAGTTTAAAAATGTGGTAAAATGACTAAGATGAAAGCTGAAAACGGAAAGTGGAAAACGGTGCGGCTTGGAGATGTATGAAACTGATACTGGAGAAATATAAAAATGGAAAATAAAATAATCATTCACAGGGAAAACGACTTAAAAGATAAAATCTATTTGATTCGCGGAGTTCAAGTGATGCTCGATAGCGATTTTGCGCAGATTTACGGCTATGAAGTGCGTGCATTGAATCAGCAGGTAAAGCGAAATATAAACAGATTCCCCGAAGATTTTATGTTTCAACTGACTCGTGAGGAAGTCGATTTGGTGAAATCACAATTTGTGACATCACCGAATGGCAATTTCTTTGAAGGGCAAGAAGGAGGCGCTCGCAAGCTTCCGTTTGCGTTTACCGAGCAGGGAATATATATGCTGGCGACTGTGCTTCGAGGCGAACTTGCAGAACTTGTGAGGAATGTCACACGGATTCGAGATTGCTAACGCAATCTCTTTAAACAGGAGAAATTGAAAAGTGAAAAATGAAAATTGGAAGACAGTAAGGCTTGGCGATGTGTTGCAGATACAGCCAAAATCAAAAATAAAAGCAGGTGATGGTTTAACAAATGGAATTTATCCTTTTTATACATGCAGTATTGATTTAACGAAATCTATAAATACAGCGGATTATGAGGGAGATTCTCTTGTATTTGGAACAGGAGGAAGTGCGAGCGTTCATTATGCAAGTGGAAAATTTTCAACCTCAACAGATTGCCTTGTTTATAAATCAGATTCTGATATAAATTTGAGCTTAATCAATAAATATCTACGAACTAATATATATCTTCTTGAGAACGGTTTCAAAGGAGCAGGTCTTAAACATATTTCTCGTGATTACATTGCTAATATTGAAATACCTCTTCCATCTTATTCTGAGCAAAACAAATTGGTGAAGCAATTCGATTCATTGGAATCAATCATCGCAAAGCACAAGCTCATGCTTGAAAAATACGACACGCTCATCAAATCCCGATTTATCGAGATGTTTGGGGATAATCCAATTGAAAACGGAAAATGGA
>CALAEZ010000246.1 GCA_937891125.1 uncultured Treponema sp.
AGGCAAAAATTTTGAAGAAAAAATTATGTCACAAAAAATGAAACGAAATAAAACCCTACAGCTGCTTACCGCGCTTTCTGCTTCAGGAGCGCTGCTTTTAGCAGGTTGTAATATAGGCGAGACACCCGACTACGGACAGACAAGCTCTGAAGTCGTTTCTAGTGCCACGCTTTCTGTAAGCGCAGACACCGTAAACCTTGACCCGGGCGACAGCGATATTGGAGCAGAGGTTACGCTTACCCTCACGCTTTCTGACTCAAGCTTTGCGTTTAGTGCCGCAGAGGATGCAAATCTTTCTGGCTACATTACTATTAAGGGCTTAGACTCAGACGGAAACGAAGTAAGCACTTTGTCTACCGGAAAGATTCTTGCAAAAGAAGCGTTTGAAGCGGGCGCTACCAGCATTAGCGTGTATACAACCGTGTATGACAGCGGAGATTCAGACGTTACAAGCGGTTCGCTTAAAGTGTCTGTTTCTGGTGGCGCACTGAACGCAAGCGGAAAGACAACGACAACAGGCGGTGACCTTGAGGTTGCAACCTGTAGCGTTGTTGCCACAAGCTCGAGCGCAGAAAACGTAACCGTTTCTGACGGCGTTTTCTCATTTGCAGCAGGCGCAAGCTATGCAGACAGCCTTACCCTGACGCTTACCCCGATGGGCCTTTCAGAAGGCTTTGTCTACACCGGCTCTGACAACACAGAAATTGACTATACGGTTATCGGAAAAGACGGCTCAGAAACCGGGGCTCTTGGTACAGGAACGGCAACGGCAACCGCTAACAGTGACGGTACTATCAAAATCGTGCTTACCGGCACAAGTGCCGCTTCGGTAATCTCAAACAACGGAACGTTCGTGTTTAAGATTCCGTATACCGACCTTAAGATTGATACTGACAGCGACGGCACTGCTGATAAAGACTTTGCAACATACTACAATCTTGACGACTCCGGCGTGCGCTCTTTTACCACAACGGCATCTGTCTGGAGCATTAACGGCCTTGCGCTAAACTTAAGCGGCGACGGCATTGACACGGCGGCAGCCGGCTACGGTACCGTAGACGCAACCGTTACCACCGGCGCTATTACCATTACTAAAGATTCGAGCATTACGGTTACCGGTCTTTCTGGCGTTGACAGTGCAGATGATTCTATCACCTTTACGGGAACAGCAAATGGTGACGGCACCTATACGCTAAGCCTTACAAAAGACCTTGCGTCAAGTGACGATAACCTTTCTGGTACCATCAAGGTGTATATTGCCGCAACCGTTGGAGAGACTTCCTACAATGTAGAAGCTGACGAAACGGCAGAATACTCACTTACGTACCTGAGCTATCTTGCAGCCCCGTCTGGAAGTCAGGTTGTTGCGGCTACCGGCGGTGACACGACTGCTACCGTTTACACCACGGTGCTGAATCTTGCTGCCTTTGATGATGTAAACGGCACGAGCGTAAGTGCCGCAAATGCGCTTTCTGTCGGTGACACGGTTGCAACGGGTACCATTGGTACAACTGAGGTAACTGCTGTCGCGGTAAGCGCCGTAAGTGCAGGCGACACCGAAATCCCCGTAAAGATTACGTATGACGGAGACGCCCCGACAGGAAAGGTTACGCTCACCACTGCAGATGGCGTTGCCACAAGCAGCGTAAGCGCAACACAGACAGACATTGCGCATTTTGCGACATTGAGCTTTGTACAAGATTTTGATTCATTAAGCGCTATTACGGATGTTGTTACTGTTCTAGATTCAATTAATACTGTTGCAGCACTGTCATCAGGAGATTTCACTCTTGCTGGTGGTGGAACTGTATCGTTAACAAGCAATGCATGGTCTTATAAATCTACAGGTACCAATGCGAATAAAGGCAATCGAATTTCTTCTATGAGTTTAACTTGCCCAAGTTCTGGTTCTTATGCAATAGAATTTGATGCACTTTTGGCACCATCAGCAAACGGATACGTTGATTATCTGAAAATTGGAACTGTTGATCGAACCTTTTCCAACAACACGAATTATCTGCTTCTGTTAACAGGATCTGGTGTTAATGCTTCAACGACTGGAGAAAGTTTAAGTTGGACTCTTAATGGTACTTCAACTACAACTGTCAATTTGGTAGAAAATGTATTCTATCATTACAAGCTCGATTGTGATATAACCGCAGGTACTGTTCTTCTTACTATCACAAAAGCAGATGGAACTGTAATTCTATCAAATGAAGAATTAACTATTAATGGTACATCTTATCAAGCTGTGCAATTTGTGAATGATATTCATACTTACTCTGCTCGGCTTGATCATATCATTGATAATGTAGTGGTTTATACCTACGAGTAAACGAAATCAAAATGGCCTACAGCCATTTTGAGTGCTAGCGAGTAGCGGCGGGCGCTGTAGCTGCTAGCTACGGGCGCTTATCCCTAGCGAAGCGCCGCTACATGCAAACAAGCGTCCTCCTGCAGTAGCTTTCTTGTTACTGCGGGGGAATTTTTTGTTCGGTTTATCAGCTATTTCAACTGCATGATTTCATGTAAATCTAACCCCGTGTATCGGGAAATCAGAGTTGGCTCTACTTTGT
>CALAEZ010000247.1 GCA_937891125.1 uncultured Treponema sp.
CCTAGCGCACCTGCCACACATAGCGATGCAGAAACAAGAAAGCTTTTTTTAATGAAAGTTACCACGTGCTAACTCCAAGCATTTAAGTGGGAGATTATTACAATGATTTTGTAAAAAAAGCAAGAAAAATGTTACCTATTGCGAATTATTCTCAATAAGCGAGTGCATGAGCCGGCAGCTTGTCGGGGCGAAAAGCAATCCTTGTGTAGCCAGCCCATGTGCATAAGTGCGTCTGCTTATTCAAGCGCGAAGTCCATGACAAAGGTAAGCGTGAGCGGCTTTTGCGGGGCGGCGGTTTTAGGCATTTTCTTAAACGGCGCAGCCTTCTGCACGGCAGAAAGTGCGGCTTCATTGAGCAGCTCATGCTCGCTTGGCGTAAGGAGCTCGCAGGAAAGTAGCGAGCCGTCGGCAGAAATGACAACGCGCAGTCGCACCTTGCCTTCAATGCCCTTTGAGCGTGCGGCATACGGGTACACTTTTTTGCCTGCAATGCGGCTTAAGGCATAGCTTTTATAGCTCTGCATGGCTTTTTTCTCGCCCGCCGTAAGCTCAGGCTCTGCCGCCTCTTCGCCCGCACTTGGCTCTCCAGACTGCGCTTCGCTTTCTTCCGCCTGTGTCTCGGCTTCCGCTTCTGCGCGCTCTTCCTCTGGCGCTTCCTCCGTCTCCGGCTCTGCAGTCGGGGTCGGGACGGCGGGCATTTCAGGTGCAGTAAGCGGCTTTGCAGGCGCTTTTTTTTGGCGCGCTGGCGTGGAGACAGGAGCCGGCTTTCGCTTTTTTATGACCTGCACGAGTGAGATGCTTGTTTTTTCAGATGAGGCTTCGCCCTCTGCCGTTTTTTTTACCGCCCACACCGGCGCAAACAGCGCGGTAAGAACGAGCAGGAGTGTGCACAGGCTTGCGCAGAGCCAGCGCTTTCCCGCACGGCTTTCCAGGCGCGCGAGCAGACGCTTCATGCAGCTAGTCAAGCGGATCATGCACAATTCCTATGCGGCTGATTCCTGCCTGCTGCAGCTTGGTGAGCACCTGCACTACGTATTCAAAGTCGACAGTGCGCTCACATTCAAGCGAGATTGCAAGCTCATGGTTTTCTTCATACAGGGCGGATAGACGCGCTTCAAGCATGTCGAGCGTAAGCTCCTCGCTGTCGAGCGCCAGCTTTTCCTGTGTAACGGAAAGCACTTTTACGCTGTCGTCTGCCTTCTGCTCGGTTGTGTCCTCGCTTTTCGGCAAGTCGAGCGGAAGCGCATTCTTCTTGAACTGCGTTGAGACCATAAAAAAGATGAGCAGAATAAAAATAACATCGATAAGCGAGGTGATGTTTACGCTGAGCTCTTCCTCGTTTGCGCGCAAAAAATCCAGATTATGCATGTCGCCTCAGCCTGCCGCGCTGCTGTCGTCTGCATCATACAAGCTCATGGCAAGCAGGCGCTTTTCGATAATGCGCTTAAACGTGCGGTAGCAGAGCAGCGCCGGAATGGAAATAATCATGCCGAATGCGGTTGTCAGCATTGCTTCCCAAATGCCGCCTGATAAGTCCTGTATGCTCACGTTTGCGCCTGCCTGCGAAAGCTTGGAAAACGCGCCGATTAAGCCGGTAACGGTTCCCAAAAGCCCGAGCGAGGGCGCGACAGAGCTGGTAAAGTTTAAAAACCACAGACCGCGATTCATCTCGTAGTAGAGTACGGAGCATTCCTTGTGAAAAAGCTTCATCTTCTGCTTGTCGTCGCCGCTTCCTGCTACTTCCATGCGCGATTTCAGGCGCGTAAGCACATCGCCTTTAGAGCCGCGCCGTGTCTGAAAAAAATAGATTGAGCGCTCAATGCACTGGCAGCAGCAGAAGCATAACAGGGCGGTAAGCACCCAGTTAATCGGCCCGCCAAGATTTATAAATGCAATCAGCTTCATACAGCCTCCAGTACGAGCCGCTTGCTCAGCACACCGAGCTCTTCAAGATTGTTTACGGTGCGGTAGACGCTTGACGGGCTTATGCTGCCATCG
>CALAEZ010000248.1 GCA_937891125.1 uncultured Treponema sp.
AAATGTCAGATTCGTAATTTAAGCCAAAATAGGCGTCGTCACAGCAGACGAGCAGCTTGGTGCCTTTTTCTGCCTGTGCTTTCAAGATTGCAAGAATCTGTGCGGCTTCTGCATTTGTCGGGCTATAGCCACTCGGATTCTGCGGGAAATTCAAAAGTACGCGAACGGCGCCCGTTTTTGCTTCCTCGGCAACCGCTTTTTCAAAAGCTACCAGATTAAAGCCACCGTCAGCAAACATGTTAAACTGATGCAGTGAAGCGCCACGGCGTGTTTCTACGATAAGGCTGTAGTTGTCCCAAGACGGGTCGCCTGCAAGCAGCGCATCATCCTCATTTACAAAGAGATCGGCAAGCGTTGAAATGCCAGCCGTAAGCCCCGGAACAACGACAGGGAGCGAAATATTTTTTCCTTTTATCGACGGATTTTTTACAAGCAGCTTTTCCTTCCAAATGGTGCGGAGTGCAGGAAAGCCTGCTGTCGGCGCATAGGCGACCAGCTCACCATTTGCGAGATCGGGCGCGCTTTTGTGTACACACGGCAGAATCGCTGGCGTACCGTTAATAACAGTCATACCAATGGTGCCGTTTGCAGCTTTACCAAGCTGTTTTGCCTCGCCACTCTGAGCAATAATTCCTTTTGGGAAGAAAATTCGCTTTCCTAAATCCGATAAAAGCGCTGCGGCTACCGTGCCTGCAAGCGTGTCGTTCAATTCTTGTGCTAAAGGGTGTAACATGATACAGTATTTTTACGAATTGATATGCCTCTGTCAATCATAAAAATGCATAAATATACAATTTTGAGGGTGAAAAGTGGAAAAAAATAACATTACAGACACCACCGACGCGGCATTTGCCGAATGTAAGCAACTGATAGAAGACTGCCGCACAGAAGCTGCCAAACGGCTTGTCGGGCAGACGCATGTTATCGACGGCATTATTACCGCGCTGTTAGCAGGCGGTCACATTCTGCTTGAAGGCGTGCCGGGACTGGCAAAAACGCTTGCCGTAAAAACCTTTGCCGAACTTTCGTCACTCGACTGTAAGCGCATTCAATTTACACCCGATTTACTGCCAGCAGATGTTTCTGGCACGTTAATTTACGAGCAGCAAAAAGGCTCGTTTAGCGTGCGCAAGGGACCGGTGTTTACCAACATTGTGCTTGCCGACGAAATTAACCGCTCGCCGGCAAAGGTACAGAGTGCGCTCTTAGAGGCAATGGCAGAAAAGCAAGTCACCATTGGCGAGGAAACCTATGCGCTTCCGCAGCCGTTTCTGGTGCTGGCAACACAAAACCCGATAGAGCAGGAAGGAACCTACAATCTGCCGGAAGCCGAGCTTGACCGCTTTTTACTTAAGCTGGTTGTCAGCTATCCGACTGCAGAGGAAGAAGCAGAAATTGTAAAGACAGCAGGACACGCCGCAGAGGTTCCCGTCAACACGGTTTTTGACGCACGAAAGCTTGAGCAGTGCAGAGCGCTGTTAGAGCGCGTTACCTGTGACGACAAAATTATTGCCTACATTGTTTCGCTGATAGCAGAAACGCGCCCTGCGCACGAAAAGCGTACCCAGGGGCGCCTTGCTGTTTCAAGTGTTAAAAAAGGCGACATTGCAAAATACATCACCTATGGCGCCTCTCCACGCGCGGGAATTGCGCTGCTGCAGTGCGCAAAAGCACGCGCGCTCTTTGCCGGCCGTTCATTCGTGCTTCCTGAAGACGTGCAGCAGGCAGCTCCCGATGTCTTGCGTCACCGACTCGTGCTTTCGTATGAAGCTGCTGCCGACGGCGTAACGGCAGACGATGTCATAAGCCGCATCATTTCGATTATTCCGGTGCCGTAGCCATGGCTCACATTCTGGGAGACGACCGCACGCGGCTGGTGCAACGCGCAAGCCTGCTGCGGCTAGAATCAGCAAAAATCGCTGACGCGCTCAAAAACGGCAACTTTAAGTCACTTTACCGCGGGCAGGGCATTGAATTTAGCGATGTACGCGACTATCTGCCTGGCGACAACGTGCGGTCGATAGACTGGAACGTTACCGCCCGCATGGGACGCGCGTTTATCAAGCAATATGAAGAGGATAAGGAGCTGCAAGTATTTTTTATACTCGACCGCTCGCTTTCCATGCTGTCCGGGAGCCGTGGTCGCACGCGGCTTGCCACCGCAAGCGAAGCCTGCGCACTGCTGCTGTTAGCCGCAGAGCAAACGGCAAGCGCAACGGGTGCGGTTTTCTTTGACGGTAAAATCCGCTTTGCCCTTGAGCCAAAGGCTGGCCACACCCAGACGATGATTCTGCTTTCGCATTTAGACGCGCCGGAAGAAGACACAAGCACAGGGTCAGTGTTGGCAAATGCGCTTACCGGTGCGGGGAAATTGCTCAAAAAGCGGTCGCTCGTTTTTATTTTTTCCGATTTTCGCGTTAACCGCTGGCTCAAGCCATTTGCCCAGCTTGCACAAAAGCATGATGTGGTTGCCGTGCGCATAACCGACCCGCTCGACAGCGAGCTTCCGCGTATGGGAACCGTTCCGTTTACCGACACCGAAAGCGGCGTACAGCGCACGTTTCCCACGATGAGTAAGGCCTTTTCCCGTGCCTGGTTTGAAGACAATCGCGCACGGCTCGACCGCTGGCACACCGAATGTGTACGGCACGGCGGCTATCCGCTTACGCTGTCAACAGAAGAAGATGTGCTTGCCGTCCTGACGCGCTTTTTCTCAACACGGAGAGGCGCATGAAAAAAACACGTCTTTTTCTTGCAACAACCCTCGTATTCTTACTTGCACTGCAAGCAGGCTATGGCCAGCGAGATGCGCACCAAAGCGCCATCCAGATTTTTATGCCCAAAAACGTGTCGGTTGGCGACAGGGCGGAGCTGCGCTACATCTTCAAGACAGAAGCTGACGTATTTTCTGATCACGCGCTAACGCATGTTGAGCTCGTTTCAGATTATGCGGGGCTCCAGACGGCAGGCGGCGAGCGTGAAAACCGCTGCGCCATAACCGGAGCGAGTATCGATCGAGCAGGCAACGAATACACGCTTGTCATCACGCTTATTCCGTGGAAAGCGGGCGACATTGATTTTCTGCCGCTCGACCTTGCGCAGTGGGTGCGCCTGTCGCTGCAAAAAAAACAGAGCACCGCCGCCTTTGAGATTGATTTAGCACCCGTTCACATCAATTCGCTTGTACAGCAGATAAAAGCAACCTCGATGCGACCGAGTGCACCGCCGCTTGTCGTTCCTGGAACGACAGCCATTCTTGTTGCACTTGCACTCGTGCTGCTACTGCTGCTTTCACTTGTAACCGCGTTTCTTTTGCGGCTTTCAGCACTTTCTGCCTTTTTACGCACTAAAGGCGCCGTGCGCTACATGCACAAGCAGGCCCGCCTTGCTTTTAAGCAGCTCCGCCACCTTGAGCGAGAAAACGCAAAAAATCCGCTTACCATGCGCTTGTATGCAGAGCGCCTGCAGCGTATTGTGCGGAGCTACCTGAGTCGCCGCTTTAAGCATAATTTTGCTGCAAGCACAACGCCGAATTTGGCGCTACAGTGCGAACAGCTGCTCGACGGTGGCAACAGCGAAGGCGAGCAGACGGCGCTTGATGCGCTTACTGCGCTTTTTATGCGTACCGACTATCTGCGCTTTGCAGCCTATGACGAAAGCTCCTGCGAAGAGCAGGCGGCGCTACTGAGTGCTGCTACCACGTGCATTACTCTTTTTGATACGGAGCGTATATGATAGCCTTTGAATCTCCCGCCGCCTTTCTGCTACTCCTCTTACCGCCCCTGTATATAGTTTTACGAAAAACAGGCGTCTTTCATCGGCAGGCGTTCCCGCTCACGCTAAGCGACTGGGGCGCAAGTGCATTCACCTGGAGCGGACTTATGCGCTCAAGCATTCGCTTTCTCTCTATGCTGTTTGCGCTTGCAGCTTACATTATGCTTGTCATCGCCTGCGCAGATCCCGTTTTACATCAGCAGGAAAAAATCTACACTTCCCGTGGAAGTGACATTCTGTTTGTGCTTGACACCAGCCCATCGATGGCGGCGCGCGACATTGCATCAGGCACACGACTGGAGGCGGCAAAAATGGGACTCCGCACGCTTATGAGCGAAAACCGTGGCGCTTCGTTCGGGCTTGTCACCATGGGAAGTGAAGCTGCCGCCGTTGTGCCACCAACGCTTGACCACGAGCTCTTCTTAAAGCGCCTGGAAGCCGTCGCAGTTGGCGCACAAGGAAACGGTTCGGCCATTGGTACCGGCTTAAGCACCGCAATCTACCATTTGATTTCGTCGACAGCACCAAAAAAATGCATTGTTCTGATTACCGACGGCGAAAACAACGCGGGCGAGATTCATCCAGAGACAGCAGCGCTTTTGGCAAAAGAAAACGACATAACGATTTACACGTTTGGAATCGGAACACGCGGCTCAGTGCCGATAGAATATGTCGACCCCGAAAGCGGCAAAATCATCTCTGGCTACTACGAATCAGAGTTTGACTCTAAACCGCTTGAAGAAATTGCCCGCATAGCTGGCGGTCAGTATTACGGCATTGAGTCAACAGGAGCGCTGTCGAGCGCACTCGGTACCGTTGGCGAGCGCGAAAACACCGTGCAGACCTACCATCTGCGCTCTCAGGATACACATTTCACCACCCAACTACTGCTACTGTGTGCGCTCTGCAGCATTGCAGGCTGGCTTATCCGCCGGTTCTGCTTACAGGAGGTCTGCTAATGCCACGTTTTGAACACGCAACAGCGCTTTTTGGCATACTGCTTTTAATTCCAGCGCTGCTTTTTCTGACCGTACGCATCAATAAGATTGTGCGCACGCTCAGCTTCATTTCTGCAAGCAAAAAAACAAACAGCACCATTCGCCACCTGCAGCGCTCGCTTACCGTAAAATGCACGCTGCGGGCACTTGCCTGGATTTCACTCATGCTCGCGCTTTCTGGCATTTCCTGGGGCTCCAGGCTCGTTCCGATACAGAAAAATGGCGACGCCGTTTGCTTCGTGTTTGACATTTCGTATTCAATGAACGCAAACGACGGCAACAGCGCACATGCCTCCCGCCTTGATACGGCGCGCCTATATGCAGATGCGCTGCTACAGCGGCTCCACGGCGAATCGGTTGCGGTAGTGCTTGCAAAGGGGGACGGCGTTGTCGCGCTGCCGCTTACCGAAGACTACGCCTCGCTTACAACGCTGCTCGAAAGCCTGTCGCCACATCTTATGAGCGCAACAGGAAGCAGCATCGGCAAGGGCATAAAAGCGGCTATCAGCGCCTTTCCGCAAGCAAATGCACAAAGCTCACATATTTGGGTATTTACCGACGGCGACGAAACTGACGGCACACTGGCAAGCGCACTTGACGACAGCGTGCGCTTTGGTATTCCAGTAACATTCATCGGCTTTGGCAGCACAAGCGGCGCCGATGTGCTTGCAGGTGACGGTAAAACGACCGTGCATACCACGCTGCAGGAAGAAAAGCTCAAAGAAGCCTGTGCCGAAGCAAATAAAAAGTATGCCGCTTCCCGCAGAAGCGCCACACTCATGCGCTACGAAAATGCGCTCGCAAAAGGCGCCGCCCTGCGTCTTTTAAGCGAAATCGGGAATGAAAACGCTATTTATGCGTATGAGGTGCAGTCAGTGTCACGAAAACCGCTTTTTATTCTGCTCGCACTGTTGTTTTTCATACTCTCGTTTGCTGCAAGCGAGTTTGACAGCACGCATGTAAGACGCTTTTTTGCGGTAAGTGCGTGCGTGTTTCCGCTCATGCTTACCTCATGCACGAAAAAAAATGCACAGAACCTCCAGATTCTTGAGTCAACCTGGAAGTGGCACCAGAAGCAGTACAACCAGGCGACAGCAGGCTTTTTGCGCACGCAAGAATCTGCGTATACCACCGGCCATAAAACGGCAGAGCTGTATGCAGCATACGGTCTTGCGGCAACCTACATCATGCAGGAAGAATACGATGCAGCGCTTGCAAAGCTTGAGACAATCGATGTGCTTTCGAGCGACTGCACAAACGAGCTAAAAAGTGCCGTATACTACAACCGCGGCATTATTGCGCACCAGAACGGCGAATACGAGCACGCAATTTCGCTTTTTAAGCAGGCAATTCTTGCTGACACAAGCAACATCGCAGCAAGAATCAATCTGGAGATGACGGATTTTCAGCGCTCGGTAAGCCGCGCAAAAAGTGCAGAAACAGAAATGCAGGCAGTAAGCGAAAGCAAGGACGACAGCACGCTTGAGCAAGGCATTTTTAATCTGATAAAAGAACAGGAGCAGGAACAATGGAAAAGGCTGCAGTCACAGCACAAGGATTCCGACACCGTCGATTACTAAAGAGAAGCGCAGTGCACCTGCTCCTTGCCTGCTTTGCAATGCCGCTGTTTGCAAAAACACCGAACGCAGAGGAGCTAAAAGCGCTTGTCATAAAAAGCGAGAACGAGCTTTGCTTTACCGCTCAGGAAAGCATTTTTACGCTTGAGATTCCAGGGCTAGAGGCTTCAAAGCTACAGGCATCGCTTCAAACCTTGCCCGACGGCATACAGTTTCTGTCCTCCCGTCGCGACATTTATTTTGATGATGCGCGCCTAGAAAGTGGCACTCGCTTACAGCTCTTCTTTTCGTTTAGCAAGACTGGCACTATCACGATTCCGCCGCTTACGGTCACCATTGCAAACCGTCGCTACAAAATACCGTTTCAGACCGTCACGGTATACGAAAACCTCGAAACGCTTAATCCAAAGCTCACCGTCACGCTTTCAGATGAGCTGCAGCACCAGATTGACAGCAAGGGAATACTGCATGTTCCGGCAGGAAGCGAGGTGCAGTTTAGCGTTGCGGTACGCTTTTGCGTGCAGCTGGTAAAATTCAGCTGGCAACTTCCTAAAAATGCCATTTTTCGCGAGCTTACACGAAACGATATTGCAAACGGCGCGTTTTTCGGAAAAAGCTTTTCGCCAGAAACGCATGAGCTTGCCACTTTTTCCTGGACACCGCTTACCGAGGGTATGTGTACACTGCCCGACATAAGCATTACGGCAGTTGCGTATAATGGCATGAAAAAAAATATTGCGCTTCCGCAAATAGCTGTTTCTGTTGAAAAAAATGCAGCGCTCGCCGCTTCTGCAAAGCAAAGCGCTCCCACAACGGTGCGCGAACAGACAGTGCTTGCTTCTGCAGACTTTCAAACTGCCTTTGAAGCAGCAACCGCACCTGCCACTGGCGAAGACGACGAGAGCGCAAGCCGAGAGCCATTTGTGGTAGACTGCAAGCTACTTTCTGAGCTTCGAAGTGCCGAGCGCAATTCCTTTCCGTTCGACAAAAGCAGAAGACTACGTGCAGAATATGAGGCAAAAGCACAGCTTTCCGCGCCAAAGGAAGCGCGCGTGCGCATTGCCCAACTTTTTTATGCGCTGTTTGCCCTTTCATGCGTGCTCATTGTGCTGCTTGCGCTCAAAAAGCATGTTAAGCGGACGGCTGTTACCGTTGCGCTTGCAGTCGGTCTGCTCGTTCTCAGCATTCACTGGACGCTCAAGCTCGCCCCCGAATATGCTATTTTTACCGGTGGCAAGCTTATGACCATTCCTGAAGAGCAGGCAACAAGCACGCATATTGAGCAAGCTGGCGAACGCGTGCGCATACTGGAAACAGCTGGCTCGTGGGTATATATTTTAACCGCAGAATCTGGTGGCTGGGTACGCGAAGGCGCGCTATACCGGATTCGCTAACAGCATTTTCAGACAGCCGATTTTGCAAGGTGCCAACACTATTTTTACGGAGTAACAGATGAACTTTGGAGACATACTAAATCAGTGGGCAAGCCAAGAGAAAAAAGCGAACTCACAGAAAAAGCAACAGCAAGTTTCACACAAAAAAGCAAATGCGCCAACCGCAGAAGAGAAAGCGGCAATGAAGCAAGGCTACACGCCCGAACAGATTATGCAACAAGACGCGCAACGCACTATAAACCCGATGGAGCTGTGGCTTAGACGCTACGGCACTATAGACAAGGATGCCATTGCCGCTGCCTATGAAGAGCAGCACCGCATGGAAAGTCGCGAATACTTGCGTACTATGCCACCAGAAGCACGCATTGACTTACACGGCATGACGCGCGATGAAGCCTGGAGCCGCCTTGAGCAATTTACGACAGACTGTAAACGACGAGGCTTAAAAAAAATATTGATTGTACACGGAAAAGGAAATCACAGCCACGGCTCCGACCCGGTGCTTGGACCACTGGTGCGCACATTTATCGAGCGCTGCAAGGATTTAGGCTCATCCGGGCACCCCGATGCACGCGGTGGCGGAAGTGGCGCGACATGGGTAATCATCAAGTAATAATGGCAGGATGCACTACGCATGGTATTCGCAGCATAGCTTCGAGCGTGCGCTCGAATAAATGTACGACAAAAATCGCAAAGCGATTTTTGCTGTTATCAAATCCGACAAGGATGTCGGCTGCCCGGCGCATGGAGGCGCTCCTATAAATGCACGACCGAAATTGCATCGCAAT
The DNA here is from genome assembly GCA_937891125.1 of uncultured Treponema sp. GTDB lineage: Bacteria > Spirochaetota > Spirochaetia > Treponematales > Treponemataceae > Treponema_D. The sequence goes on from CALAEZ010000248.1 coordinate 8,532, forward strand.
TTCGGCAGAATAAAAAACCGCCATGGAAGGCGGTTTTTTATTCTAACGTTCTCGGAAAATAATACGTCCGCGGTTTAAGTCGTATGGAGAGAGAGCGACCTTTACGCTGTCGCCAGGAACAATTCTAATATAATGCTTACGCATTTTTCCTGACAAATGTGCCATAATCACGTGTCCACCATTTTTTAACTCTACTCGAAACTGCGTGTTCGGCAACGCCTCTTTTACAATGCCTTCAACCTCAATAGCTTCCTCTTTAGCCACGATTCCTCCAAAAAAATAAAAAAAATGTTTGCCTTTTCAGCAATTTACCCGTATATTAGTATCTACAATTCATTAGATTTGTCAACAAGTATACTAACAGGAGTAAAATCTAATCACTATGGAAAAAGCTTTCGTAGAAAAAATGGAACAAGAGCTGCTTAAGCAGCGCAATACTATTCTTGCATCCCTTGCTGCACAAACAGAGGATCTGAAAAAAATTGTAGAGACAACAGATGTTGGTGACGACATTGACGTTGCCTCTGACGTTGTTGATGGAAAAATGCTCGAATCATTAAGCGCACAGGATCAAAATCGTCTGCGTCTTATAAACAATGCACTTGACCGCATCAAGCAAGACAAATATGGACTCTGCTTAAAGTGCGGGAAGGAAATTCCTCAGGAACGCTTAGAAGCGCTCCCGTATGCGTTTATGTGTATCAACTGCAAGAGTATAGACGAGCGCAGAAACAGATAGATTTCAAAAAATTGCATTGTTCTTTTTGAGCTCAGTTAGAAGCACACTTCTTTCTGAGCATCGAGTGCCGGCGCTTTCGTGCACCATTTTTATATCACAGCGAATAAAACGTGACAGTCCCTGCAAGCGGAACTGCATATTCCGTGTAGCCAGCGGCTTTAGCATACTGCCGAGCAACATCAAATTGCGCCACAATATACTCAGGGCTGTGAGCATCAGATGAAATCGTAATCGGCACATTAAGCTCATGGAGCTTAGAAAGAAAATACGACGACGGATAGGGCGTAGGCACTCCAGCCCGAACCATTCCACCCGTGTTTATCTCCGCAATAACCCCCGCTTTTGCAATCGCCTGTGCTGTTTCATCAACAGCTCGGCGGTACCAGCTGTCAGTTTCATCAAACAAATGAAGCTTCACATTTAGCTTACGCATTAAATCAGGGTGCCCCAAAATGGTAAAATCGCCTCGATTAAGCATTTCACGCTCTCGCGCAAAATAATCACACACTGCCTCTTTTACATTATCATTGTAACATCGACGAATACCAGACACGAGCTCTTCTGCTGTATTATCAACCGTAAAAATTCCCTTTTCATTTCCAATGTAGTGCACGGAACCAATGAGGTAATCGGGAGCAAAGCGTTCATAGCAATCAAAGCGCGGAATACAAAGGCCTGGTACATAATCTGCTTCAAAGCCGAGCAAGATTCTGATTTTATCAGCATAAGCAAGCTGTAAGCGCCGAATTTCTGCACAATATGACTCGTGTGCACGCACTTCGAGGTGCCAATCTGACGAAAAAGGATACATACTGTGAGCAGAAAATCCCAATACCAGCAACTGCTCCTGCATGGCTGCCTGCACCATTTCCTCGGCAGAAGCTTTTCCATCACAAAACACCGTATGAGTATGCAGATTTGCAATAATAGATTTAGTTTTCATGAAGCACTTCTATAGCCTTTTGTAAAATCATTTCTGAAGACTGCGGCTTAACCATATAACTCCGCGCGCCCAAGGACAGCGCTGTAATAACAGCATCCTTTAGTTTTGCCTCAGAGTACACTATTATCGGAATAGAAATTCCCTGCCGTCTGAGGAATTTAAGCACATCAAAACCGCTTAAGGGCGACATAACAACGTCCATGATTGCCAGGTCATAATGTTTTTTTGACGTATGCGCAATAAACTCAGAGCCAGAAGAAAATAAATCACAGCGAATACCTATACTCGCAAAGGTTTTGTGCAAAAAGAGCCGCGTTTGCGAATCATCGTCAACGATGGCAACCTGTACCACATCGCCAGAATCATCTTTTGATGACTGCGAATACTCTGCATCAGAAGAAAAGCGCATTTCAATGGCACTTGGCGCTAATGCTTCGTCTAGCGTAAGGATTTTTTCGTTTATCTGCTCCTGCACATTCCCGGTCGGGTCACCGTCAATCAGCGAATTGAGCACTGCCGATATACTAGAAACAACCTCTACCCCGCTATACTGCCGATGCCCACGCACAAATTCAGGTAAAAATGCATCAAGTGAGAGCACCTTTATATTACGTCTGTTTAAACGTCTGTTTGAAAGAATGTTATCAAACAAAAGCTCAAGATTGGCACCATCCATAAATCCAAGCTCAAGATTAGTCATCATAAGAATAAGCTTAGGCGTAATCAAATTATTTTTTTCGATAATTTCCGCAAGCTTGTATTTTAAGAGCAGAATCTTTTCGCGATTTAAGCCTTCGGCAATTTCAACAAAAAGAATATTACTGTTCAAATGCACATCCAGAACGCAGGGGGTAGAATCCATAGAAAGTGCACCATGGAGCGCCGTTGCAATCGAAGAAAACAGAATGTCAAATTTTACGGGTTTGTTAAAATATTTTATAACACCAAATTGAATAAGCTCTGCAACCCGTGCACGGGGAATCTTCTTGCCACAAATAATAATCGGCGTCTTCGTTGCATTCGGATCCCGTTTTTTTTTCATTAGAAACTCAAGAATCGTGTGTAACTCATTTTCCACATCGATGATGACTAAATCGGGAAGCATAGAAACAAGCTTCATATATGCGTCACGGCGAGAATCTGCTGTCTCGACAACAATTTTCTCTGAAGTAAGTTTTTCAGTCAAAAAATTCTGAAAGAGCGGACTCGCATCAATAAGCAACACTTGTTTCATATATGAATGATATACAAAGAACGCATATTTAGCAATCTTTATTTAGCCTAATTTAATCCGATTCTTGTGGTGCAAAAAGACCTTTTACTGCGCGAACCATTCCCGTAGCGCCGTTTAGTATTGCACTCAAACACAAAATCGGTCCAAACGGAATAAGCAGAATACTATACCGAAGGAAGAAAAGACCAAGCATAAAAATTACAAGCTTTTGAATAAACGTCACAAGGCTTCCGCCTCGCGTTTGCCGTGGCGCGCGGTACTGAGAGTACCAAAACGAGTCAGAATGTGCATTTTGTCCATAGGAGGAACGAGAAGCGCCAGAAGCAAACCATGCTTCAAATGGATCGTATGCATTAGACTGCCTATTCTGTTGCCAGTCATTACTATTTGCCTGTTGCCATGCGCTAAACGGCTCTTGCTGATATGACGCACCAGCGGAATCATACTGTCTGCGCTTGGTTTCATCACCAAGCACATCATACGCTGCGCTAATCTGCTTAAACATATCCTCGCTCACCTTATCGCCTGGGTTGCGATCTGGATGATACTTAAAAGCAAGCGTTCGGTACGCTTTTTTTATTTCGTCTTGCGTTGCAGTTTTGGAAACTCCCAGTACCTGATACAAATCTTCCACGCGTTCTGTCTCCTAAAAGGTTGCCACCACAAACGGTAACAGCCCTTCCACTGTAAAATACCAAGAATTTTCAGTAGTTACAAGCAAAAAAAAGCCGCACGGAGCGGCATTATTAGCTAAGAGCTGTGCTTACACATGCTCACGGGCAAGCTTAGAAATTTCGTCTGCCATGGCTTCAAGCGGAACCTGCTTTTGTACGCCACCAAGCTCCCATGCGACCTTCGGCATACCATAAACGATGGCAGTCTTTTCATCCTGACCAAGCGTCCATGCCCCCTGCTTACGCATCTCTGCAAGCTCGACAGCACCGTCCTTACCCATGCCCGTCATAATGACACCAAGCGCGCGGTTTTGATAAACCTTTGCAACCGATTCAAATAACACGTCAGCAGACGGACGGTGCCCGTTACGCTGAGCATCCTGCGATAAATGCAGAATCGTCTTAAAACCGTCTTTTTCTACATAAATGTGGTAGTTACCAGGAGCGATATATACATGTCCGCCTTCTACCACATCGCCTTCTTCCGCTTCCTTTACGCTGAGCGCACAAATGCGGTCAAGGCTGTTTGCAAACTCTTTGGTAAATCCTGCGGGCATGTGCTGTACAACCAAAACTGGCTGCTTAAGCTTTGGATCGATATTTTTGAACACATCGCGCAACGCATTTGGCCCGCCTGTAGAAATACCGATTGCAATAACCTCAATCTTACCTGGCTGACGAAGCGGAGTAATGCTTGCAGGCTCTTTTGGCGCTGAAGGTTCAAAGGAGAACTTTGGCATAGTCGGCTTAGCTGCAGCAGAGCCAGCAAGGAATTCGCCCGCCTTATCTTTACCCATTGCACCTTCAAGCTTTCGCTTGACAGTGCGGTCAGATATAAGGCTTGCATAAAAATCATCGCCCGCAACCTTTTTGCCATGTAAGCGTGCATAGCGCCCGCCGTATGAAGCAATCAGCTCGATTAAACGGTCTGCAACCGAGCTAATATCGGCTGACGTTGAACCATTCGGCTTAGTAATAAAGTCTGCCGCACCTAACTCCAAGCACTGGATAGTAACAGCAGCACCTTTTTCAGCAATACTGGATAGAATGATAACCGGAATGTCGATGCGATGTTCCTTACGATACTTAAGGAATTCAACACCATTCATCTCTGGCATTTCAATGTCGAGGACGATTACATCAGGTTTTGCTTCGGGTATTTTTTCAGTAAGAAAACGCCCGTTCATTGCTTTCGCAACAACCTTTAAGCCCGGCACATCCTCAATGGCGCGGGAAACGAGGTTTCTCATCAATGCTGAGTCATCACAAATTGCAACAGAAATATCGTCCATGTAGCCATCCTAGTTAGTAGTCTTTTGATACAAACAAGCCCAATCGGTCTTTAGAAATTCAAACTTTGTTTCCATTCCAAACAAAGATTCTGAATGTCCAATAAAGAGGTATGAGTTTGGAGCCATTGCCTGATAGAAGCGGTCAATTGTTGCCTTTTGTGCCGGTTCATCAAAATAGATAAGAACATTGCGACAGAAAACGATGTCTAAATTTCTGACGCCAGAATCATTGCGCAAGTTGTGGTAGTCAAACTTAATTGTTGACATAAGCTCTTTATTCGCCTGATAGCCCTTATCAGTCTTTGTAAAAAAGCGGTCGAGATAATTTTGTGGGATACCAGTAATGCGTGACTCCGGATAGAACCCCTGCTGACCTACCATCAAAGACTTAAGTGAAATATCAGATGCCATAACCTGAAATTTGTACGGTGGCTTTAATATGTCCGACAAAATCATAGCGATTGTGTAGGGCTCTTCTCCTGTAGAGCAACCAGC
>CALAEZ010000249.1 GCA_937891125.1 uncultured Treponema sp.
AAAGACGGCAAGCTGGTTTAATTCTACTAATCCTTCAATGTCTGTTACCATGTCGCCGTGACCTGGAATGTAAAAATCTGCTTGAATAGACTTGATGCGTTCAAGTGATTGCTTAAAAAGTCCTTCGTCATATACATATTGAATCCAGTAACGCTTAATCACATTGCGTCCTGAAATGCCGTCAGCAAGAAATGCGACCGTTTTGTCTACCGCTTTGTCATGGATAACGAGTGCTGCCATATCAATATAGTGACCGGGAAGCGAAACTGCGCGCAGAGAAAGACAATTTGACAGCTGAATCTCTTTTTCGTAGGGAAAAATCGTATCGACAGCGCACGGCTCTGCCATTAAATAGGGGGAGGTGAGCTCCTGGAGCGGCGAGCCGCCGTATACGAGTGATGACTGCAATACTGGTACTTCCATAAGAGCCGCTTCGCCTTTTGACGCCCAGATTTTAGCGCCCGCTTTTTCTCTGAGCACGCTGTTTCCACCTGAATGGTCGGCATGACTATGCGTGGTGATGACCGCCTTGAGTGAAAATGCGCCGTAAGTACGCTCGGCAAGTGCAAGCTCTTCAAGTGCCGTTTTTGCATCATTTCCGCTGTCGATAAAGTAGAGCGCTTGTTCTGCGCCTTTATCTTGAACGCGAAGTACGCCAACATTTGTTTTGTTTTTTATAACGGCGATATGTGGTGTAAGCTGCTCAAGCTGGAGAAGCGGCGCAGGCTGTGCTTGTGCGCCCGCGAACGGTTGCTGAGAAAGCGCCTGCGCTACCGGTGGCAAGCGCTGTTGCTGCGTGTCCTGCCTTGACGCACACTGCGCCTGTTCTGCGCCCGCGAGCGGTTGCGCCGTTTTTTTTGCAAGAGCTGCTGCACGTTTTCGTTCTGAAAAAAGCATGCGCCTACTATACCACACATCGTACTTGCCACGCTACGGTGTAACACGTTCCGTGTAACCGCTTGTTTTTTGTGTGTTTTTATTGCATGATAGGCGTATCTCAGATGATTATTGCAAAAAGATTCCTACAAAGGTCGTCGCTCGCTTTTCTGCTGCTCCTTTTTTTTGTTTTGACGCCCGTTTTTTCAGATGATTGGGTGCTTGGTGCGCAGAAATTTACCTTTGTCACGTCAGCTACTCCTGTTGGTGTCGAGCAAATTGCGACCTTGCTTCCGCAACTCATCCTAGAGCAAATCTCAACGGGAAGCACTCGTGTGTTACCGACAAATGAAGTGCTTTCAAGAACGCTTGACAGCTTGCAAACAGAGCGGCTGTCGCTTTTTTTGCAGCTGTCAAAAGAGTATAAGACGCGTGATGCGCTTGCCGTAAATGTGTATAGCAGCAGGAAGCTCTTAAAGCAAATTGCGCAAGAAGAAGAAAAAATTAAAGAGATAGAAGCGAAGATTGAAGAAAATTTGTCGAAGGTAGAAAGCGAAACCTCGTCGCACCAGGCTGCAATAGAACGAGAGGAGGCAATTTCGCGCGGTGAGCTTCTGAGTGATGACAGCAGCAGTGAAGAAAAACGCTTTCCGTTTCAACTCCCGTTTCCGTTTTTTCGGCAGAGTGAAGAAGAAGAGCGCGTCTCTGAAACCATTGCCTTGTACAAAAATGACCTTTCAGCTTTGTTTACTCCCTCGGAAGCAGCGCTTGCGGAGGGCATTGACAGCCGTACCTTTGAAAAAGAGGTAACGCAAGCTAAAATAAACGGCTTACTGAGCGGTTCCATTGTTTCGTATGGAGACTATATTGCGGTCACCGTTGACGTGCACCTGTTTCCGGGCGCCAAAAACGTGGCAACTGTTACTGATGTTGGCATGAAAAGCGATTTACTCTCGCTTGCAGAGCGACTATCCCGCGCACTTACGCCAAAGCTGACGAATGCGCTTCCGCTTGTCGTGCACATTCAGATTTTGCCGCAGGAGGCTGCTCAAAAGGCGCTCTTGACGCTCGACGGCATTGTCTTTCAGCCTATTCCGCGGGAGCTTTCGGTTGATGCCGGTATTCACACGTTGTCGGTGGCCGCTCCCGGCTATGAGTCGGTGTCGACATCGTATTTGTTTGAAGGACGAGAGCAGTATGATATGAAAGTATCGCTTGTGCCAGAGGTAAAGGGCGTGCTTTCGTTGCGCCTTAAAAAGCTGCAGAACGGCATATTTTATGCAAACGGGGGCGATGCGGCTCCCGTAACGGTGGATGAGCCTGTCGGGCAGATTTTTGTGAATGGCAAAGCGGTCATGGGTATCTTTACGACCGGAAAGGGCGAAAGCGAGACTAGCTCATTTATCTATGTGCCAGCTCGTCTTGCAAAAGAGGAAAATCAGCTTGTCGTTAATGCTAAGCCCTATGATAGAGCTGCAAACATTGATAAAAGGCGCCGAAGAATGTATACTGCCTACAGTGCGCTTATCTGCTCGCTTCCTGTTACGTTTTATTTTGTCGGAAACTTTACGGCAGTCAATAATGCATATGCAATGGGGCGTGCAGACTATGAGGATGCGATAGCGTGGCAAAATCGCATGTACATTTCGCTTGGCGTGACGGCAGTTTGTGGTGCTTGGACGATTTTTGAGCTCTTTCGCTACCTGCGTGCAGCAAACGAAGTGCTTCCTGCAGAAGCGCACAAAGACAAAAAGGAATCATAATGGCAAAAGTTTCTTTTGGCGAAAAGCTAAAATCTCTTTTTTCGAAAGCATCGTTTGATGACGATTTTTTTGACGAGGTAACTGATGCGCTTGTTGAAGGCGATGTTGGCGCACGGCTTGCTTTTTCGGTAACCGATGAGCTTAAAAAAATCTGTCGCGAAAAGCATATAAAGACAGAAAGCGCTGTTATTGCAGAGCTTAAAACGCTGCTCAAAGCATGCGTCAAAGAAACGCGCCTTACGCCTGAAAATGGCAAGGTAACAATCTACCTGCTGTTGGGAGTAAACGGCGTTGGAAAAACGACGACCGCGGCAAAGCTTGCCTCGCATTACGCACAGACGGGTTTTTCCGTAATCCTTGCAGCGGCAGACACCTTTCGTGCAGCGGCAGAAGAGCAGCTTGAAATGCACGGAAAAAAGCTTGGTGTACGCGTGGTAAGCCACCAGCATGGCTCAGATCCGTCAGCGGTCGTCTTTGATGCGGCGAGTGCAGCTCGTGCGCAACATGGCGCGCTAGTGCTTGCAGATACCGCCGGTCGTCTGCATAACAAGGAAAACCTGGTGCGCGAGCTACAGAAAATCGACAAAATTGCTTCCCAGCGTGCAGATACTGGCGCCTACAAAAAAATTTTGGTGCTTGACGCGACGACCGGACAGAATGCGGTGCGCCAGGCCGAGGTGTTTCACGAAGCGGTTGGCGTAGACGCAATCGTGCTTACAAAATATGATTCGACTGCGCGCGGTGGCGTTGCAATTACCATCGGAAAAGAGCTTTCGCTTCCCGTAGCCTTTGTCTGTACCGGCGAGCACTACGAGGATATACGTCCATTTGATGCTGACTCATACATTGACGAATTTTTGGGCAGGTGAGTGTGCATAAATCCTTCGTGTCCGTATGCGTGCTTGCCGTTTTTTTGTGTGGAACCGTTTATGCATACGACTTAGTCTTTAGAGCGGAATTCCTTATGCATCGCCCGCTTTTTTTGCATGCAGCGCAGGCGGTGTATGTCTACGAATTTGCAAACGAGGAGCATCAGCCTATGCTGGAGCTGCTGTTTGGAAGAAGCGAAACTTCGCTTGAAGCATTGCTTTCAAAGTTGCAGCAGAGCGATGTGTCCGCACCAGCAGAAATGCAAACGCCGCCTGCTACGAGTGATATTCTCTCTGAGCTTGATAACAGAGACGGGGAGGCGCTTCAGCTTGAGAGCGCCGAAGAAACAAGCGAGGAGTGGTATACCGACAAGAGCGATTCCTTGCGGCGCTTTACCTACGGCGTTGAGCATTTTGCTACGTATGAGCTTTCTAATCTGCAGTATATGACTGACTACGACGGAAAAACGATTGTCAGGCGGGCGTATGACGATGCTATGCGCCTGGTGCAGACAGAAACGTTTCCTGCACCGGCAGAGGTTACGAAGCTTACGCGTGCAACCGTAAAAACGCTTCGCTATCAGGATTCGTCACTCATTCCGTATGAAAGTGAATTTGTTGATGAAAAAAACGCAAAGCGCACGGTGACGACCTATGATGAACGCTCGCTTCCTGTTTCTGTAGCGCGCTATCATACACAGGACGAGGAACTGCTAGATGAAACGGAGAAAACAGCGTATGACGACAAAAAACGCATTATGAAAAAAGAAACGGTGACGTGGACGTATACGAAGGACAGCAAAAATCGCGTTAGAGCAAAGACTCACTCAACGTGCTGAGAATATAGCTACGAAAGCGCTGGTGGCGAGGGAAAGCCTGACTTACGCTACTACGAGGATGATACGCTTCGTATGCAGACGGTCTATGCGTCCCCGACCGTGTATACCGAAACGCTTTTTTTTGACGGTGGCTTTTCTATTGAAGCTACGTATGAAGATTACCAAAAAACGCTTGAAATCATATATGTACATGGCAAGGAACAGCGGAGGAGAAGATCGGAAGAGCATCGTGTAGGGAA
>CALAEZ010000250.1 GCA_937891125.1 uncultured Treponema sp.
CGTCCTGCACCATCTTGTAGCCCTTGATGATGTATGACTGGTTGTGGCAGGCAACAAGGTCAGCCTGGTTGATGTAGTAGGGGCTGCGGATCGGTTTGTCGCCGAAGCGCAGGTGGCTGATTGTGATACCGCCAGTCTTCTTTGAGTCGTACTGGAAGTATGCCTGGATGTATTTGTCAGTGTGGTCACCGATAATCTTGGTAGAGTCTTTGTTTGCACCGACAGTACCGTCGCCGCCAATACCCCAGAATTTGCACTCGATGGTGCCTTCTGCAGAAGTAATGGGAGCCGGTTTGACTTCCGGCAGGGACAGGTTGGTAACATCGTCCACGATGCCCACAGTAAAGCGGCTCTTGGGCTCTGCTTTCTCCAGTTCCTTGTAGATAGCGAATACGCTTGACGGCGGTGTGTCTTTTGAACCCAGGCCGTAGCGTCCGCCAACGAGCGTAATGTCGTTCAGGCCGGCTTCGCGCAATGTTGTTGCAACGTCCAGGAAGAGGGGCTCGCCCAAAGAACCCGGTTCCTTGGTGCGGTCAAGAACTGCCAGCTTTTTGACGGTCTTGGGAAGCACGTTAAGGAAGGCTTCTTTGACCCAGGGGCGGTAGAGGTGAATCTTGATAAGACCGACTTTCTCGCCTTTCTTTGACAGGTAGTCGATGACTTCTTCTGCAACATCGCAGATTGAGCCCATAGCGACGATTACGCGGTCTGCGTCCGGAGCGCCATAGTAGTCCATCAGTTTGTAGTTGGTGCCCAGCTTCTTGTTCACCATGTCCAGGTACTTCTGTACTACTTTCGGCAGATTGTCGTATGTTGAGTTACAAGCTTCGCGGTGCTGGAAGAAAACGTCGCCGTTTTCGTGGGAGCCGCGCATTGCCGGGTGCTCAGGGTTCAGGGCGTGGTCACGGAATGCTTTTACAGCGTCCATGTTGACCATGTCTTTCAGGTCTGCATAGTCCCAAAGCTCGATTTTCTGGATTTCGTGTGACGTGCGGAAGCCGTCGAAGAAGTTGATGAACGGAACGTGGCCTTCCAGGGCGGACAGGTGGGCAACCGGAGCCAAGTCCATGATTTCCTGCGGGTTTGACTCTGCCCACATTGCAAAGCCAGTCTGGCGGCAGGCGTACACGTCGGAGTGGTCGCCAAAGATGTTCAATGACTGGGTAGCAACGGTACGTGCTGAAACATGGAAGACCGTCGGAAGCTGTTCTGCGGCAATCTTGAACATGTTCGGAATCATAAGAAGCAGACCCTGTGACGCGGTAAATGTCGTTGTTAACGCGCCTGATGCAAGTGAGCCGTGTACTGTACCTGCAGCACCAGCTTCTGATTCCATTTCGATAACCTTCGGCTTTGTGCCAAAGATATTTTTCTGTCCATTTGCTGACCACTGGTCAACAAAGTCTGCCATCGGAGATGACGGCGTAATCGGATAAATACCAGCGACCTCGGTGAATGCATACGCTACGTGCGCTGCCGCCTGGTTTCCGTCCATTGACTGTTTCTTTCTGGACATACGTCCTCCTATAACTGTGGTAAGAAGATTGTATCTTAACTACATAGAATAAACTGATACAGTGTTTCTTTCAAGCAAAAGAAAGTGCATTTATTTGCACATTTCAGAACGGAAGCCAGCAGCAGCTGCCCATAACATTTTTTATGGGCATTTCTTTCTTTTTTTTCTCTTTCTTATAGCTGTTTTAGGAAAAATGCTCCATACTATACGGTATGCATAAGACAAACGCTTTTTCAGCACGATTTTTTACGATGATTGCAGCAGGGCTTGTAGTAAGCGCGCTTTTAGGCTGCAGCAACGTTGCAAGCGCTTCATCAAGCTCAAGCAGTGATGGCAATAGCTCAGCTCAAACTACAAGCACGACGAGCGCAACAAAAACACAGACTGCCACCTACAGCTCAAGCTCAAATCCCAATGTGATAAAGCTAGATTACACCACAAAAACGCTTACCATATCGGGTGTGCCGACAGGTGCAGAAATCTACCTGGCAAAAACAAATCCAACAAGCACAAAGGTAGCTTCTACCTACTCCCGCTATATTACGTCTGCAAGCGGCATAAGCCTGAATAAGGCTACCAGCACCAGTTCGCCCAGTACGCCGTCAAGTTCTAGCTCATCGGGAGGAACCTCGCATCCGAACTGGCAGTGCTACCTGCCGCCAGAGCTGTCACTCAGCGAGGGAAGCGCACGTGCTGCTACGGCTACCACCGCCACGCAGATAGACGGCATCGTTGGCGACACAATGAGCATTTATATTGATACCGAGTCTACCTTGTCGACCGCATATTACACGGCAAAAGACGCAACACTGCGCGCGGTTGGCACCTACTGCTACGTGTGGGTTATCGATGACTACTACAGCACTACGGCAAGCGGCGCAAAGGTAGATACAACCGTTGCAGAAAACGTTGCCACCCAGTTTGACGCTGTCTACCCCATGGTGCGAAACGTGTTTGGCGAAGAATCTGACGTTTTGCTTTATTATGGCAGCAGCACTACCTATCCAATGTCCAGCTACAGCACAACCGGCACCAAGGTCAACATCGTGCTGTACGATATTGCTGCCGACTACAGCTCAGAATCTACCTCATCTACCGGCATTGCAGGCTATTTCTACAGCAAAGACTATTACTACAGCGGCTCCAACATTTCAAATAAGGGCAAGTATTTCTACGTTGACAGCGCCTATGCAAACGAAGACATCAACGACATTTATTCAACTTTGGCACATGAATTCCAGCACATGATTCACTTTGGCGTAAAATACATTGAACAAGGCATATCGTCAGGCACGGGCTACAACGAAATGCTTTCCATGCTCTGTGAAGACATGATGGAAGCGTATTTTGAGGACACGCTCGACGGCTTTGACGAAGAAGCAAGCCCGATGAACCGCCTGCCCTGGTTCAATGCGCTCTACTACTATTCCGGTCTTGAATATCGGGAGGATTCAACCGCGTATGCGCTCTGCTCTTATGCGACAAACTATGCGTTCGGCGCATGGCTTCTGCGCAATTACGGCGGCATTCCACTTTTAGCAGCAATGTCCGCAAATGCTTACAAGGACACGGCCTCTATTGTCGCTGCCGTAAACAGCATAAACAGCACGTCGCTTACGATGACCGATCTGCTGCTTGCCTTTGCGCAGGCCTGCCTTTTTGAAGAAGCTGACAGCGGCTTTAACATTTCTGTCGATGCGCTTACTTCCAGCTCAAGCTACTATTACAGCAGCGACAGCTCCACCTACGGCTACCCGCTTGAAGCAATCGACCTGTGGGATTTAGAGACGCTGCTTCCGTCAACAGCGGCGACGTACACTAATTCGTCATATTACAAATACGATGGGCCCGATTTACTGCATAGCAACGAGTACATTGAAGTGCGTCCGTACGGCATTCTGCTGCACGATTTAGGCACGACAACCGCCTCAACGGTAACGCTTACGCTGTCTACGAGCAGCTCTTCGTCGCTCAAAACTTACGTCTACATCTACAGCGACTAATTTTGCGCGGCGCTTTTTCTTGCCACATTTTCTTGCCTGTTCGCTTTTTCTTGCGCGGGCGGTAAAGTCGCCTTATAATGGGCGTATGCTTGAAATATCAGTAACGCCCAAATCTGCCATGGCGATTGGCAGCGCATTTAAGAAAATCAGCGAGATGGTAAAAACAGGCTCGCTTTCTGCCGAATCGCCCATACACATTACCCTTGCTGCTGGCCGCTATCAGGAAATTCTGTCATACAATCTGGCAAATCCGCTCATCATGGAAGCCGCGCAAGGCGTGCGTGTAGAAGACTGCATGGTAAGTGCCGAAAATTGCGAGGCATTTCATAAAGACACTGAAAATCGCGCTGTATTCGTCATCGGCATGGCGGCGACAAACGTAACCTTGCGCGGCTTTACGATTGAAAACACGCACGTAAAGACTGCTGACGATGCGGCGCTCGGAAACCAGGCAGAAGCGCTCTGCTGGCACAACCAGAAGGGCGTGCTGCTTGCAGAAAACATGCGCTTTATCAGCCGACAGGACACGGTGCATGTAAAGGGCGTAAGCTGGTTCAAGAATTGCTACGTAACAGGCGATGTTGACTTTATCTGGGGCTACTGCGACGTAAGCCTGTGGGAAAAATGCCACATTCATACGCGTGCTGACAACCGCGAAGGCGTGCGGGACGCCTACGTTTTGCAAAGCCGCGCCTTAAACGGCAAGCCAGGCTTTGTTTTTACCGACTGCTCGTTCACGGCAGACAAGCGCGCCAGTGGCTCGCACATTTACATCGCCCGCTCTTCGGGCACTGGCGCCTACAACAGCCCCGACCGCTGGGACAGCGTTGCGCTCATTACCTGCACGGTAAGCGCCGAATACGACAGCGCACTGTGGACAGACGAAAACGGCACGCGCGCCGTCTATCCGCCAACAGGAACCGCGCTGACCGGCTGGCGCGAGTACGGCACTAAAACGCCAAGCGAGCAGGGACATTTAGTTGCGGCAGATACGACAAAACGCTCGCCGCACGGCTACGTTATGGCAAACAAAGAGTACTTTGCCCACTACGCAAATTCTGCGCTCATTTTAGGTGCATATTCGTCAAAGTACAAAAACTAACAGCTTTACTTTCTTGTTTCCGCCCTCGTTATGTTTCATTATAGCTCTAGCAAGCTATAGTGAGGTGTACCGGAATGAAAAATGTCTTTCTCGCAGATTTTGGCGGCAAAAACGATGGCGTATTTGACAACACAGACGCATTTTCACGTGCATTTGCCGCGTTGGCACAAAACGGCGGCGGCACACTCACCGTTGGCGCTGGTAGCTGGAGAACAGGCGCCATCACCCTGCTGAGCAACACAACACTGGTGCTTGAAGAAGGCGCCGAGCTTTCGTTTATCCCCGAGCCAGAACGTTACACGCCGGTCTACACGCGCTGGGAAGGCGTGGAATGTTACGCCATGCATCCGCTCATCTATGCTGACAGCCAGAAAAACGTAACAATCACGGGAAAAGGCACGGTAAACGGCAACGGCGCCATATGGTGGAAGCTGCGTGCACAAAAGCGTGCGTCACAGACTGCGCCTAAAGAACCGTACGAGCTTACCCTTGCACAGCTAAATCCTGACTACAAAAACCAGCCCGGCGGTGGCGGCGGTCGCGAAATACAGTTTTTGCGTCCGTGCTTTATCGAATGCATCAACTGCGAAAACGTCACGGTAGAAGGAATTACGGTAAAGGACAGCCCCTTCTGGACGATTCATCCGCTGTATTCAAAAAACGTGCTCTTAAAACATCTGCAGGTAGAAAACCCCAAGGATGCGCCAAACACCGACGGCATTGACATTGACTCCTGCGAAGATGTGCAGGTGGTCGGCTGCTCGGTCAGCGTCGGCGACGACGGCATCTGCATAAAAAGCGGAAGCGGCGCCGACGGCATTCGCGTAAACAAGCCCACGCGCAATGTAGAAATCCGCGACTGCACGGTACATTCAGCGCACGGCGGCATTGTTATCGGAAGCGAAACGGCCGCGCCTATTAGCCACATTGTTGCTGAAAACTGCAACCTTTCTGGCACTGACCGCGGTATCCGCATAAAAAGTCGGCGCGGGCGCGGCGGCGACATTTTTGACATACAGCTTAAGAATCTTACTATGGCAGATACACTCTGTCCGATTGCCATTAACATGTATTACAAATGCGGCGAAAAAGACCCGACTAATCCCCTGTTCTCACTTGAAAAGCTACCCGTAACTGCGGAAACGCCGCACATTCACGACATTACCGTCAGCGGCATTCAGGCAACTAGCTGCAAGGCAAGCGCCGGCTTTATCGTGGGGCTGCCAGAAAGCCCGATAACCGGCCTTACCGTGAGCGACTGCTGCATACGCACGGACGAAGAAAGCCCCGAAAGCCCCATGAACAGCGACATGTTTTTTGGTCTTCCCGAAGTACGCGTAAAGAGCTTCCGCGTGCGGAATACGCCGGACGCACGGTTTGAAAACGTGCGCATTATCGGGCCAAAAGAAGCGTTTATTTACGAGTAGCGCTTGCCTTTTGCGCATGTAGCAGCTTCCGCGAGTCAACAGCTTTCCGCGCTGGCTTTACGGAAACGCAGAATCATATTAAAATCACTGTCATGGCAGAGCTTGAAGAAGATTTGCACATTGATATTGATCTCGACGTAGAGCACGCAATTTTTGAAGCGCTCAGAGAAACAATTGGGTCAAGCATATCTGCACAATGGGACAAAAGAAGCCCTCTTTCTAAAGAAACCATTCTGAAAAATTTTCTTGTCTACAACATGGACAAAATGGAAGAAGAATGTTTCTGCACGCAGGGCGCTGACGGCAAGGTATACGCGTGCGGTAGCTGGCTTCTTCGACCAGTGCGGTACAACGACAAGATGATACCTATGATGGATTACATCATTATTTCGCTTGCACGGCGTAAAATAAATACTGACAAGCTTATTTTCTGTCCTGGCGTTTCGGGCATTGAAATGCGTAAAAAGCTTTGGAAAGAAAGCGACCCGTTTAATTCATCATACAATGTGCCAAGAAGCGGAAAAGATTCCTTTGGGCAAAAGCGCATTACTCCGCAAATGGGCGCAGGTGGCCCGCCACTGGGTGTTGCAGGTGCTGGAGGACCGCCGCTAGGCATGGGATTTGGCCCGCCACTAGGCGTTAGGGGAGCTGGCGGTCCACCCTCTGGCGTTATGGGTGCGGGAAGTCCACCACTTGGTATGGGTATGCCACCACAAGGAATGCCAATTTCTGCTAGTGCCTACGCTACAAACAACGGCGCTACAGATGCCGAACTTGAAGAGCTTGAAGAACTAGAAGAGCTCGATGAACTGGAGCCGTTAGAAGAGCTGTAGCTGCGCCGTCCACACGCACGGTCAGACAGCGCCCGCATACAACCGGACGTTACCGGCGCTCTACGCTGCCGTCGGCGTGCGCAATGAATACTGTTGGACGCAGGCGCGTAAAAAAGCCAACCTCTACCACGCCCGGAATCTGCTTTAGCTCACTTTCCATGCGTGCTGGGTCAACAGGCGCTTTCCACGTACAGTCTAAAATCTGATTTCCGTTGTCAGTAATAACCGGACCGCACTTGCGCACGCCTTCGCGAAGGGTGCAGGTGGCGCCTGTTTTTTCGAGCGCCTGCTGTATGCTCAAGCGCGCTTCTGCAATAATTTCTACTGGCAGCGCAAAGCCCGTGCCCATTGTAGCTACCGCTTTGCTTTCATCAGCAACAATGACAAAGCGCGCGCTGTTGTAGGCGATAATTTTTTCACGAAGCAGCGCGGCGCCACCGCCTTTTATCAGATTGCAGTCGGGGTCAACCTCGTCGGCGCCATCAATCGCTAAATCAAGCTTGCCTCCAATTTCGCGGTCATTCAGGCTGTACACGGGGATTCCCCAGTCCTGGCAGCAGTTTGCCGTCTGAAAGCTCGTCGGCACGGCTTTTATGTCGGTAAGCGTACCGTCGGCAATGCGCTCTGCAATGCGTTTAACGGCAGGAAGCGCCGTGCTTCCTGTTCCCAATCCAAGCTTCATACCAGAAGCTATGGCGCCTTCTGCAATAAGCGTATCGACAGCGGTTGTCGCTGCAAGCGTTTTCTGTTCACTCTGATTCATATTTTTACCTCATGTCTTCAGCACATGCTGTTTTATACAATTCATACTGCTCAATTCCCTGATACTTGAGCATGGCAAGTCCGTTCTGTACGCGACAGCCGGCAGCCTTTGCCCGCTGCATAATCGGCGTAATGTCTGGCTCATACACAATGTCTGACACCATTTCCTTACCCGTAAAGTCATAAAAATAGAGCGGGTCATTTTCGACACCAGGCGCCTCTTTTGAGCCCATACCTTTCGAGGTTGTCTGAATGATGATGTCAGCATATTTTTTTAACGTGCCGACCGACTCTGGGCCGAGCGTCGCGTACTCAAACTTGTATACATCAGCAATCGTCTTAGCCTTGCCAAGCGTGCGGTTAAAGATACATGCTTTTGCTCCTAGCTGCGAAACTGCCGCCGCAACTGCCCGCGAAGCACCGCCTGCGCCAATAATGGCAACCTTTCTGCCTTTTAAGCTGTCCTGCCAGACAAATTCTTTTAATGCCTGTGCAAAGCCAGGGCAGTCGGTGTTGTAGCCATTCCACAGTCCCTGCTGCTTCACTACCGTGTTACACGCACCAATTGCTTCTACGCGGCTGTCAATGACATCAAGATGCTTGATAATTGCTTCTTTATGCGGCACAGTGACCGAAAATCCGCGAATGCCGACCGTATTTGCAAATTCAAACGCTTCATCAGCAGATTCTGAGCGAAACGGTATAAATACAGCATTTATACCATCACGCTTAAACGCGCTGTTGTGCAGCTTGGGACTGGAGGTAACATTCAGCGGCCAACCGGTAATGCCAAAAAGCGCTGTCTGTTCGTTAATGGAGCGGAAGTGGTACAGTTCATTAAGCGTTACCGGGTCAATTTGGCCAAGCTCATGTAGATTTGTCGAAAGTTCCGCCGGTGAGCAGAACGTAAGCATGGAATGCATTTTATGTGCTAAAATCCGCGTCGGCAGTCCAAATTTGCCCATGGCAATCAAAATCTGATTATTGTCTTCAAGCTCAGCTGCTTCTGAAAACAGCGTTGTGACATCCTTTAGCGAATGTGGCATGCACGCAATTTTAGGGATTTCATAGCCGCTTGCACGAAGAGAGTTCATTTTTGCCACAATATTGCGCACCGGATTATTCATGTCGTGAAACGAGCGGATAATTTTTGTACCGAACGCCATGGCGCCATCCTGTAGCCCCGTCACATGAAAATCCTCTTCAAAGTCGACATAGGCAAAATTGCGGCGCGCGTCTTCTTCGGCAAAGGCAAGCCCTTTTGCAAAAAGCGTTGCGCGACTCGCCTCGCCTTCACGGTACGTACCGCCGTCAATAAAGCGACGAATCGTCAGAATTGCCGGCACTTCAATCATGGTCGGAAAATTTCTGATATGCAGGCGCTCGTCTTCATCTAAAAAGTCAGCGCGCAGCTCTACGGCATCGATATGCTGGCGGTATTTGTTTACGATAGCAACATCTTCGGCTAGTGTTTTGCCTGTTAAGCATAGGCAGATTAACGGTCGGCTCAATTTTTTTTCCTCTGTTGCTACTATACCGTCAACCGCAACGGTTTTCAACAAAAAACGGACTTTTTAAGCACGGCTTGCGACACGCCAAGCTCGTGGTGGCGTATTCACAAAATGCTGTAGCAGCGTTTGCAGAAGCAGCGCAGGCAAAAACAGCAGACAAACCTATAGCAAAAGTCGCACCGGCGCCCGCCACCAAAGTCACGCTTAAAGGCGACATGGAGCGTGGCACATTGCAGATAGAATACTTCAGCCGCACCGACTTAGACAGACTATACCAGCTGATGATTCATAATGAATAATGCAGCCCAGCCTGCAATATGCAAGCCGGTACAGCACAAAAAGTATTTCCCCTGATGTAATCTGACTTTTTTCAGTACAGATAGAGAAAATGTCTATCACCCGACCTCAGTATTTTTGACTATAACGTTGCCATACAAACTTAATCAAAGAGAGGTACGTATTATGATTAAAATGGCAACTACAGCAATCAACTGTGTATTTGACAAAACGAAGAATCTGGAAAAGTATTTCAAATACATCGATGAAGCATCAGCAAATGGAGCTAATCTTGTAGTATTTGCTGAGCAGAGCTTGCAGGGATATCTCACAAGCCTTGTAAAAATGGAAAGCTCTGATTTTATGTACCACTATAAAAATTCCGAAATCGCCGGAGAGGGTGAATGCTTTAAGGCAATCATGCAAAAGGCAAAAGAAAAAAGTATCTATGTCATCTTCGGCTATACAGAAAAAGATAAGGATAAAGACTGGGTTCTCTATAACTCAATGGCATTAGTCGGCCCGGAAGGATTGATTGGAAACTACCGTAAGGTTCACAATCCTTTTGACGAACTGCATATCTATACACCTGGAAATGAGTTCAAGGTATTCGACACCGCAATCGGAAAAATTGGTATGCTCATCTGCTATGACAAAACATTCCCGGAAAGCGCCAGAACCCTGGCTCTTAAAGGGGCTGAAGTAATCGTCATGTCTACAGCCTGGGGCTATGACAGCTTTGAGACAAAGCCCGAGGACATCGACAAGGATCGTGCCTTCTACATCTATGACCTGTACGACCGTGTCCGCGCCCTGGAAAACTGCGCCTACTTTATTTCGGCAAACCAGGTTGGCGTTACCGGATTGAGCAACTACTTCGGGAACAGCAATATCGTAAACCCGCGCGGTGAGATTGTTGCCACAACAGGAACAAAAGAAGGCATCGTCTACTACGAAACCGAAAGCATTCAGGAAGACCGCTATGATGCAATGCATCAGGGATTCTTCGGGCTTAACATGCTCAAAGACAGGCGTCCGATTGCTTATTCAAAAATTACAGAACCCAAAGAGTTCTGTGCAGACGGCGAATGTCTGTAAACCGTGTTGCACAAGACACTGAGATTCATGTAGAATCCTCCTCCGTAAGGCGATGGCGCAGTTTTGTGTCCATCGCCTTTTTTTTACGGGAGGAAAAAATGCCATCATATTCTGTGTTGATTGCCGACGACAGCCGGTTGTGCCGGAACCAGCTTTCCGCGCTGCCTGTATTCAGCGACAAAAATGTCTTCAAAATAGTTGGTGAAGCACAGAATGGTCTGGAAGCGCTCGATATTCTCCGGCGCGAGAAAGTAGACATCGTTCTTACAGACATACACATGCCGAAAATGAACGGTATATTGCTTCTTTGTGAAATCAAAAGAGAAAAACTGTGTCCCTGCGTTATTTTCGTTTCTGGCAGTGCCGACTTTGATTACGCTGTCGCCGGAATCCAGAACGGCGTTTTTGATTATGTCACAAAGCCTGTAGATGAGCATAAAATAACGCAAAGCATCTTCCGGGCAAAACATTTTATAGATTCCAAACGAAAGCAAGATTTTTTCTGGATATCCAAGGCAGATGCCGTCATCAAGGCCATCATCAACTGTGACTGGCTCATCGATGGCGCCGTCTATAATTTTCTGGAATATATCAAAAATCAGGATTTTTCAATTACGGAGCTTGAAATCGAGCTGAATCATATTCTGGAATACATTTCCAGCAGCTGCCTTGAGGCAAGACCGTATATACGCAAGTTTTCACTGATAGAAGAAATCTGCCAGATAAAAAATATGCTTTTTAATTCACCTGACGAACTCATAGATTATGCACGGCTCAAAATCAAAGAATTGTACAGCGAGTTTAATAAATTCAATTTGAATACTGAAAACCCGGTTTTGAAAAACATCGGTAACCACATCATCGAGAATGTCGAGCAGTCCGTCAGCCTGGAAGATATCAGTAATGATTTTCTTATGAACAAAAAGTATCTGAGCACGCTGTTTAAGAAAGAAACCGGCATCAGTTTTATTGATTATGTTTCTCATGTAAAGATTGAGCGGGCAAAGATTCTGCTGTGCCGTTCGGGATACAAAGTCAATCAGGTTGCAGCAAAACTCGGCTATAAAGATGTCGCTTACTTCAGCAGATTGTTCAAGGAAAAGACCGGAAAAACGCCCTTGTTTTATTCAAAAGCGCTCTAAGCCGCTTCGGATATGGAAAAAGTCATATAGATTCTGACTAAAACCTCTTATTCTTCGTGCGTTTCTCAGTATACCCTCTGCCTGTCAGCAATGACGGGGGTCGATATGGAAACACTGAAGGAATATATGGTTGCAGCGATAAACTGCGAACCTAAAATGTTTGAAAAGGAAAAAAATCTGGCAAAGCAATATGCGCTTGTTGAAGCTGCCGCGCAGAACGGAGCAAAGCTTATTGCGCTTCCTGAAATGGCAACAACAGGTTACTGCTGGTATAACAGGGAAGAAGTTTCACCATACGTAGAAGCGATTCCCGGTCCAACAACAGATTTGTTTGGCACCATCGCCAGAAAATACAACTGTTACATCGTAGTCGGAATGCCGGAAGTAAACACGACAACCGGCGCCTACTATAACAGCGCGGTTCTTATCGGACATGACGGCGTTGTAGGAACCCATCGGAAAACGCACGGATATATCTCTGAACCAAAATGGACAAAGCAGGGCGATCTTGATCACATTGTTTTTGAAACACCAATCGGGAAAATCGCGATGCTCATCTGCATGGATATCCACTTTATCGAGACCGCGCGTCTTGACGGTGTACGCGGTGCAGATGTAATCGTGCACATTTCAAACTGGCTTGCAGAAAAAACTCCGGCGCCTTACTGGATTAACAGAGCATACGAAAACGGTTGCTATGTGCTTGAAGCAAACAGAATCGGTCTTGAACGGACGGTAGAGTTTTCTGGCGGCAGCTGTCTTATCAATCCAGACGGAACGCTCCAGAGTTACTGCGACAGTGAAGAAACAATCGTTTACGGAACGGTGCAGTTAGATAAGGCCCGCGAGAACAAGTTTGAAAACGGCATGGAAAAATTCGGGAGCCGCCGCCCGGAGCTGTACATGGATCTTTTACGCGACCCGTATCTGTGGAATCCACTGGACTTTCATCCGCTGTATGGGCACGATCCGCTTCCTACAGGAAAGAAAAGCATTGTGTCTGTATGTCAGATGGCGCGCTCGGATGATGCTGCAGCAAATCTGGAACGAATGCTCAGCAAGGCTCGTGACGCAGCGGCAGCTGGAAGCGAACTTATAGTTTTTCCAGAACTGTCACTCTGCTCGAAAAAAAATCCGGTTGCAGAAGGCAGCGCGGCAATAGATGCGCTGATTGACTGCGCCATGAAAAACGGCATCTACATTGTTTTCGGAGCTGCAGAGCAGGATGGCAGGAGTCTGTACAATTCGGCTTTTATGGTCGGACCACACGGGCTTGAAGGCAAGTACAGAAAAATCCATCTGAGCGAAGAAGACAAGCAATGGGCAAAAGAAGGGAATCTGGGATTTGTGTACTGCAATATTCCGTGCGGAAGAGTCGGACTGATGATTGGTACGGATGCTCTGATTCCGGAAACCGGACGAGTCCTTGCGCTGAGAGGATGCGACATGCTTGCCTGTCCTTCAAGCGTTGACTGCCCGGTGCCATACGGCTTGCGCGGAACCAAGGCCGGGCACAACTACCCGATTCCAAAGGGGTATTCGACAATTCACTGGCATTTATGGCGAGTCCGTGGCGGAGAAAACAACTGCTACATGCTTTTTGCGAATGCGCTTTCAGCAGATTCATTCGGAAGAAGCGGCATCTTTGGACCGGACACGTTCAAGTTTCCGCGCGACGAAAGAATCTGCAGCGCAGACAAAGAAGAGCTGGTGTCGATGACCGTAGATACAAGTTCCGCCGCAGATTCAGTATATCCGACCAATGTGGTACGCAGAAAGGACCTCGTTTCGATGAGACAACCGCTGTGGTATGACCCGCTGGTAATGTAAGGAGGCTAAAAAGTGGCTCGGCATTTTGCAATTACCATAGCAAGAACGTTGGGAAGCGACGGCGGTGAGATAGCACGCCGTGTTGCCCAAAAGCTCAATATCCGGTTCATCGACAAAGAGCTTTTGAGCTTAGCTTCTTCCGAAAGCGGAATCAATGAAGCGCTTTTTTCAATCATGGACGAAAAAGTGAACAGAAGGATTTTCCGCCAGAGCACGGCCGCTTACCGCGGCGAAGTGTATGATCCAGGTCATGAAGATTTTTTGTCAAACAAAAATCTTTTTGAATATCAAAGTAAGGTCCTGCGTGACATCTACAATTCGGGTGAACCGTTTATTGTGGTGGGACGCGCCGGAAGCTTTATCCTTGATGAATTCCCGCGGGTTGTAAAAGTGAGCGTAACAGCTTCAGAGCAATACTGCGTGGAAAACATCATGGACAGGAACTGCATCAGTGAAAGTGAGGCGAAAAAACTCATTGCAAGGACAAACAAGTACCGCTATGAGTTTTTCAAATACTTTACTGGAAAGGAGTGGGGCAACCCGCTGAATTACGACTTGTGTCTCAATTCGTCATCGATGGGAATTGAGAACTGCGTAGAGCTGATTGTTCATTCAGCAAAACTAAAAGGACTCTTGTAAAAGAGCGGTCATCAGAACGGTGATTAAAAAACATTTAGAGAGGTAAACGTATGAAGAGAATCACACAGGTTACGTTAGGTGTTCTGGCAGCAGGTTTCATGGCATTCACAGGATGTAATGACAAAAAAGGCGCTTCTGACAAGATTAAGATTGCAATGCTTACGGATCTTACCGGAGATTTTTCCAGCTACGGTATTCAGGCAGCTATCGGTACAAAACTTGCCGTAAAAGAAATCAATGCCGCAGGCGGCATTAACGGAAAGCAGATTGAGCTGATTCAGTACGACACGCAGACTGACAATACAATCTATCAGGAAATGGCAAGAAAGGTTTGTCTTGAAGACAAGGTAGATCTGGTGCTTGCGGGCATTTCAAGTGCATCTCGCGAAGCAATCCGCCCGATTTTTGAAGAGAACGAAACTCTCTATTTCTACAACCAGGAGTATGAAGGCGGTGTTGCAAGCCACTATGTGTTCTGCTGCGGCCCGATTCCAGAGATGCAGATTGACCCGACTGTAGACCATCTTATGAAGAACGTCTGTCCGGCTGGTGCAAAGGTTTACATCATTGCCGCTGACTACAACTTCGGACAGATTTCGTCACAGTGGGCAAAGAAAGCTGTTGAGCGCAACGGCGGTTCAGTCATCAAGACAGAATTCATTCCGCTGGGCGTAAGTCAGTTCAGTTCGACGATTGCAAACATCAACGCTGCAAAACCGGACATGATTATCTCGTTCTGCACCGGTGCGGCACACATGTCATTCTACGAGCAGTGGTCAAACAGCAAGTTTGCAGATATTCCGATTGTGACAACCTGTGCCCTTGCTATCAACGGTGAGCACAAGCTCTTTGCCCCGCCGGCAATGGCAAACGTATACGTCGGAGCGCCGTACTACGAAGAAGTAGCGACACCTGCCGCAAAGAAGTTTACGGCAACGCTTAAGGCTGAAAATCCTTCTGTGAAATACATCGGCTGGGATGCGGAAACGACCTATACATCGCTCTACCTGTATAAGGCGGCAGTTGAAAAAGCCGGCACTACCGAAGTCGAGGCTGTTATTGCGGCTCTTGAAAGCGGCGTGAGCTTTGACGGTCCTGGCGGAATGGCGGTGATTAACGGAAAGGACCATCACACAATCCGTGATATTGCAGTAGGCAAAGTTGAAAAGGACCACACGCTCAAAGTTATCGCAACATTCAAGGGTGTAAAGTCAAGTTTTATCGAAAGTCTTGGTGTTGACCTTGCCAAGGAAGGTAAGAAAGCTGCAAACATGCAGTACACACCGGAATGATGTAACAAAAGACGTTTAGCAAAACACAATGACGTGTTGAATCCAGCGCTTTGATGGGCTTCAGCACGTCATTTTTGTTTTCAGGGGGTCGTACATGGATATAGTCGTTTCATACCTATACCAGATTATAGACAGCTTCAGTTTTCTTATTCTGAGCTCAATCGGTCTGGCAGTTATATTCGGAATGATGAACATCATTAATATGGCACACGGCGAGTTCATCATGCTGGGAGCGTATATCTTTACAATCAGTGCGCTTGCCGGAGTTCCGTTTATCCTCAGCGTTTTGATTGCAGTTTTTGGTGTTACGCTATTCGGTGTCGTAATCCATAAACTTATCATCTCGAAACTTCACGCAAGACCGATGGACTCTATCGTTATTACATACGGTATGAGTCTTGTAATGAAGCAGCTGATACAGATTATTTTCGGCTCAACAATGCCGTCCGTATCAATGCCGCTTGGTTCAATAACAGTCGGCGGAAACGTTCTTTCGGTATACCGGCTTGTGCTTGTTGTGATTTCAATACTGATGCTTATTGCATTCTACATGTTTTTCAACTACACGAAATTCGGCCTGTATTCACGCGCCACAATGCAGAATCAGGAAGTTGCTAAAGCGCTCGGTATCAACACGGGATTTGAATACTCAATGACGTTTGCCATAGGTGCAGGAATTGCAGGTCTTGCCGGCGCCCTTTATGCACCGGTTATGGCTGTTTCACCGGTTCTGGGCGACAGCTTTATTATTCAGGCATTCACTACAGTGGTCGTAGGCGGCGGAAACCCGCTTATCGGAACATTCCTTTCCGGAACTGTTCTCGGAATTATCAGTGGCGTTGTTTCACTCGAACAGGGACAATTCATCGGAAAGATTGCCATGCTCGTTGCTGCAATCCTTTGCATCCGTGTACTTCCAAGCGGATTCTCAGGACTTGTTGAAAAGATCCGGAAGGGGATTTGATTATGTACATAAAGGGCACCTCGAAAAACTCCCATCATTTTCAAACGAATTCAAATATGCTAAAAT
>CALAEZ010000251.1 GCA_937891125.1 uncultured Treponema sp.
GGTAATCGGCTGCTTGTAGGCAATGATTGAAAGCGTTTCCATGGCTGACCGGGAAAGCTTACCGGCATTTTTGTTTCCATAACGCTCTTTTAAGACGTCCCACACGTCTTTTTTAGGTGTAAGCGTCCAGCCGCCGGTAATCATTGAAAGCTCAATGCCGGAGTTTTCAAGCGCATATTTCTCTTTTAAAAGCTCAATACACTCCGTGACAACATCCTTTGAAAGCTCAGAGGCAGCTGCAATCTGCTCCGGCGTCATCGGATCACTTTCTAAAAATAGCACCGCCTCTACCAGCGCCGCTTCTTTTTCAAGATTTACTTTCATTGCTTCTTCGTTCTCGTCTTCCATCGTTTTTACGCTGCCTTGTACCGGCATATTTTTATATCTCCAAACATCTTATTTTGATATATAGTCGCCAATTTAAACTTTACAGCCTCTAAAATTGCCATAAATGCACAAATCACGTCCATTTCGTTTCCACGGCGGATAATCAAGTCAGTGAACATACACTCGCCTTTTCCGTCTAAAAGCTCGTTCATAAGCGTAATCTTTTCGTTTACTGAGATTTCCTCGTACATATCAAGGATTTTCTCGTCAGAATACGCACTGATAAGCGTCTTAAAGATTTTTTGCATCTGCTGCAGTAAATCCCACGTGTCAACGCGCTCCCAAAGCTCTTCTTCATCAAACGGAAGTGAGCGCTGAATCTTTTTTCGTTCAAAGCTCCATTCGTTCTGATCTTCGCGCTCCTCCATAAGCGCGGAAAGCTTTTTAAACTTCTGGTATTCAATGAGCTTATCGACAAGCTCTTCACGCGGGTCGTCAAATTCAATGCCGTCGTCCACCTGCACTTCAACAGGCAGCATCATGCGGCTTTTTATGTAGACTAAGCGGGCTGCCATATTGTAAAACTCTGACAGGTCGCCTAAGTCAATCTGAGAGGCAAAATCTAAGTATTCCAAAAATTGCTCGGTAATCTCACCAATCGGAATATCATAGATATTGATTTTGTTGTCGCGAATGAGCGCCCACAACAGGTCGAGTGGGCCTTCAAACTCGCCCGCCGTATAGCGGTGCGAAACACGTTTTTCGTCGTTTTCAGCGTCATCGGTAGTCTGTGCGACAATATACTCATTTTGCGTCTGTTCCATGAATCTGCCTCTTTGCTATATAGTCGGCAGATTTTAGAAAAACCTAAACAGAAAGAAGCTGCACGCCGTCACAAGAAACTGCTTTCCGCGCCTGATAAAGACGAGAGAGCATATCGCTTCCAAGCTCGCAAGGAGCCCCGCAAGCATGTTCAAGCGCCTCGCAAAGCGGCACAAGCACAAAAGCCCGCTCAAAAAGGCGCGGATGGGGAATCTCCAAATCCAGCGTATGCACACGCTCACGCCCAAAAAGCTCTATGTCTATGTCGATTGAACGCGGTCCGTTTCTGACCTCCTGGCTTCTATCGCGGCCAAGCGAGGCTTCAATTTTATGAATGTGCTCTAAAAGAGATTCCGGCGTCAGGTGCTGCTCTACAAAACCGCAGACAACCATATTGTAAAAATCAGACTGATTTTCCACATACATCGGCTTTGTCACATACACCGAGGAAACCTGCATATTCTGTAGTAGCGTTCCAAGCGCGCGGCAAGCCTCACGCAAAAGCACAAGGCTCGTCATACCATGCCAGGCTCGGTTTGAGCCGAGCCCTAAACAGACTAAAGCCATACCAAGCTTAGAAAAGCGCGTCTGCAGCACTTACCGAAGCTGCACCCGCCGGCGCTTTGCTCATAGCAGAGGGTGCGCTTACCGTAGCAGAAGCACTCACAGCTGCCGCGCCAGCTTTCGT
Organism: uncultured Treponema sp.; assembly: GCA_937891125.1. GTDB lineage: Bacteria > Spirochaetota > Spirochaetia > Treponematales > Treponemataceae > Treponema_D. Next base: position 1,838 of record CALAEZ010000251.1, read on the forward strand.
TACGCTTACGGTGTCGTCAGCTGCGAGCGTCGGCTTTGCACCTGCCGCAAGCGCCGCTTTTGCGTCCTTTGCCGCCTTTGCGTCAGCCTTTGCTTTTGCCTGCGCCGCCTTTACCTGCTCTGGGTAAACAGGCTCACCTTCTTTTGTCTTAAGAATCTGACCGGGGAACAGCTCTTCACGAAGCTGAACCTCAAGCGCACGCGTGTAATCTTTGTTCTGCTCAAGGAAGGCAAGTGCATTTTCCTTACCCTGCCCGATTTTTTCCTCGCCACGGTTGTACCAAGCGCCTTTTTTGTCGATAATGCCATGCTTTACCGCAGAATCAAGCAGCGAGGCCGTTGCGCTAACTCCCTTTCCAAAGTAGATGTCAAGCTCAACCTTGCGGAACGGTGGCGCAACCTTGTTTTTCACAATCTTTACACGCACTCGGTTACCAACGGCATCATCCTCACCTTTTACCTCGATGCTTTCAATGCGGCGGATTTCAAGACGAATAGATGTATAGAACTTAAGAGCATTACCACCAGTCGTTGTTTCAGGGTTTCCGAACATAACACCGATTTTCATGCGAATCTGGTTAATAAAGATGATGATACACTTTGATTTTCCGACAATTGCCGTAAGCTTACGCAGAGCTTGACTCATAAGACGCGCCTGTAAGCCCATCTGTGCGTCTCCCATGTCGCCTTCAATTTCTTTTTGAGGCGTAAGGGCTGCAACAGAGTCTACAACAACAATATCAACTGCACCCGAGCGAACCAAGCTTTCGGTAATTTCAAGCGCCTGCTCACCGGTATCCGGCTGGCTTACCCAAAGCTCATCGGTGTTTACACCAAGATTTTTTGCATACACCGGATCAAGCGCGTGTTCTGCATCGACAAACGCTGCAATGCCGCCAAGTTTTTGCGCTTCAGCAATTGCGTGCAGGGCAAGCGTCGTCTTACCAGAGCTTTCAGGCCCATACATTTCGATAATGCGCCCACGCGGATAGCCACCAACGCCAAGAGCCTCGTCAAGCAAAATAGAGCCAGACGGCACAACGTCTATAGACGATGTATCTGTCTGCGTGCCAAGCTTCATAAGCGAGCCAGCTCCAAACTGCTTTTCAATCTGCAGGCGCGCTGCCTCAAGCGCTTTTAGCTTTTCTGCCATCTGTGATGACGGCTTTTCTGCCAGCGTTTCTTTTGTTTCTCCCATGATTTACCACCTTTCCCACCCATAGTATATATAGGCGAAAATCATTCATTTTCTACATTTTTTGCTGAAAAAAAATATTTTTTTCACATTCTGCCATGCAAAAGCCCTTATTTACGAAGTGGTTGATACACCGCCTTTCCGTTTAGCGAAAGCTTACCGTTTTCCACCCCAATCTGAGCTAAAACGGTAACCGCGCGTTCACCGTCAATTTCTGGCTCTGGCACCGTTGTAAAATACAGCGGCACTATGCCGTCTACCCGCTGCATATTCTCATAGCCCACAAGCAAATCACAGCGAAAGGCATTTCCTTCTGTTGCCGCATTGGTAATGCGTCCACTCCAGCTAATCCAGCACCCAATATACAGCAGCGGATCTTGCGCAACGTCAGCATAGGTATAGTTATCATGCAGTGTATCAAACGTTGGCTCTTCAATATACGTACAAAGCATATTCGTCTTCGCTTTTATCGCTTCTGACGCATTTGAGTTTAATATGCGGTTAATTTCTACCTGCGCTGCATTATCGCGGAAATCCTGAAAATACTGTCGCGCCAAATCATACGACGCACGAATCTGCTTGTCAGTAAGAATATAACGGTACACGCCACCAGACAAATCCTTTTCCTGCGCATTTCGACTTTCCTCTACCGTGAGCGACAGCGCACTTAAATCAGCACGACCTTGCGACAGTGGCACCGGCCGAATCACATGCAAAATACCAAACGCAATGCAAACACCTGCTGCCAGTGAAAGCACAATGCGCACTATCGTCGTTGGATTTACCCCAAGCGGTGGATAAAAAATCTTCAGTTTGCCACTCGCATCCCATTCGCGAATTATCTCGTAATTTCCCTTTGTGCGAATAAACTCCATCGCATTTTGCGCAATTTTGTTTTCAGGGTCACCGTCAAGCACATCAAGATAATACTGAATTGCGCGCTCAGTATCTCCCCTACGCAAAAAAAGCACAGCCTGGCACAACAGTAGGGTCGTATCGGTAATGCGTATTTTGCGCGCATGCTGAAAGCAACTATTTGCGTAGCTAAAATCGCCCACATACAAGCAGGCGATACCATACGTAAGCCAATAGTCAAAGCTGTCGCGATATATTTCTTCGCAATTTTCGAGAACAGTCAGTGCTTTTGAAAAGCTACGCCGGCGGATCAGCGCACGGGCAGCGGTTAAAGATGAATGAGCCATATCAGCGTTGCTGCCTTATTTTTTCTAAGATTGCATCAAGCTCAGCATTCAGTTGCCGAACCTCCGTCCTGTCAACCAATTTGGGATCTGACTGCAGGTTGTCAATCCTATCAATAAGCTGCTGAATGTAGGCAGGATCGAGCTGTTTGTCAGTAATAGGCGGTACAATAAATTCGACATCAGGCTTTCGCACCACAAAGCCGTTATTATCAGTCACCGTTACATTCTCATCGTTCTTTTTCTCATCGACAGTTGCATTATCTAAAAATGCGTCCCCCTGAGGAGCGGCACCATCAGAAGCAAGCGCAATATACAGCGTCAGCGTCTCTGTTTTTTCAGGCTCAAGCGTAAACGCTGGCCAAGAAAGCATAAGCGCACTGTTGTTATACGCAAGCACGCCATTAAATCCGTTATGCTGCTTAATGACTGGAATCCAGCGTGCGCGGTACAGCTCATCTCTGTTAGCAACGGTAATCGCTTCGGGCTCGGCAATTGCGCGTCCAGAGAGCAAAAACTGCGCCGTTGTTTTTCCATTTGATGAGGCAATCCAACGATCCTCTGCGGGCGTAAAGAACTGCCGTGCCGAATCGATTTTTACCCCATTTGCCGTATAAAAATGGTAATCAGTATTTTCACCTAAAATGGTGTCAAACAAAGCTTTTATGCTCACCGATTGCGTTTTTTTTGTTCTGTTCGTTGTATACACGGTAAGACGAACCATATCATTTTTTCCATCGGGCACCGATGCGATAGGAGCAAAATCAATGGCAACTTGCAAAAGCGTATCTACCGTATAGGCAAGCTGACCACTTGCATCAAGCTCTCGTACCTCCGGCGTACTGCCAGCATCGTGATTAAGACGATATTCAACGCCATCAATAAGCACCGAAAAATACGAACTGCTTGCATCATCGACGCCAGAAAGCACGGGAACACAAATTCCCTTTTCATTTATCGCAGCAATATTGAATGAGCCTGTGCCACCGCGCAACGAAATCTGCACACCATCACGCTTTACATCATAATTACGCACGGGAAGGTAGACAACGCCGAGATACGGGTCGGTACGCTCATTTTTTTTGCGTTTTTTCTCTGCTTTTTCCGCTTTCTTTTTTTCCTGCTCAAGCTGCTTCGCTTCCTGCTTTTGCTGCTTTGTAAGCTTTGGAGCTTCCGCTACCGATTCATTTTCCAAAATCGGTTCGGCAGCGGCTGTCGGGTTCACTGCTTCTGTAGCGGTCTGCTCCTGCGCATATAAAGCTCTAGCAGAAAGAAGCAACGCAAGCAGATATATACATTGTTTCTGTCGTTTCATTCTGTCGTCTCCGCATTTTTCTGCTCATCAAGCAAATACTGTAACTGCCGAGCCTTGCGCTTTAGAGCAAGCACATCCGGGTCATCTTCAAAAGCAGTACTTTTGCTCGCCGTTTCAGCAGTAGCCGTCTGGCTGACCGTCGGAACGTCATGCACGCCAGAAGCAGTGCCTTCTCCCGAAGAAGCCTGGCCTGCTTTCGCCGAAGCAAGCTCTCGTTCAAGCTCTTGAATGCGTCCTTCTGCCGCAGTAAGCTTTTGCCGAAGCCCAAGCTTATCTTCCGCCTCGTACTGACGCAACTGCCGCTCATAATCCTCGCGCGAAGCCAGATTTTCTTCACCCGTCACCTTCAGCAGATATAACAGCTTTTCTTCACGACTACGCTGATCAATAGATTCCAGGCGATACTGTGCCGCAGCCGTTTTGGCATCAGTAGGGTAATCAACAACAATACGCTCATACAAACCGCGCGCAGCATCGTAATTGTATTCGGCAAAAAAAGCCTCTGCTATCCAATACAACGCTGACGCATATAAATCATGCTTTGGATTTTGATGACAGAAATCGCTTAACACTAAAACTGCATTTTCATGCTGTCCCAAAAAATGAAGACACCTACCATTTTGATACTGTATATAGGGAGCATACTGACTAAAGGCAAACTGTGTCGTAAAGCGAACACAGTCAGCATGTGCTGCCGCATACTCCCCTGCATACACCTCGCTCATAATAAGCAAATACCAGCTTTCATCGGTTGATGTTGCAGGAGACGACACAGCCTTGCGGAAGAAAATCATTGCAGACTGCCAGTCTTCGTTGCGATATGCCTCATACCCTTGCACAAGTGCAGCTTCAAAGCTTGTTGCTACTGATTCCGAAAAAAGGTGGCAGAACATACATGCACACAAAAAAACAAAAGCATATTTTTTCATGCGTTTTTCTCCCACTGCAATGCACCTGAAAAAAATGCCGACCCAGAAACAACAATATCTGCACCTGCATTCAAAACAGCAGGCAATGTCTTTTCATTCACTCCGCCATCAACAGAAATACGGTAGTGATACCCATGCTGTTTTCGTAGCTCAACAAGCTTTTTTATTTTGTCGACACAATGCGGCAAAAGCTTTTGTCCACCAAATCCAGGATTTACCGTCATTACAAGCACCAAATCAACCGCTGCAAGCACCTCTGTTAATGCAGAAACAGGCGTTGACGGCACAATCGAAATCCCCGCTTTTTTACCCAATGCATGAATTCGCTGGATAAGCCGATCAATATGCACGGTACTTTCCAGATGAAAGGTTATCCAATCCGCCCCTGCTTCCGCAAAAGACTCCACCATAAGTTCTGGTTTTTCCACCATAAGATGCACATCAAACGGAAGTTGTGTTTTAGGACGCAACGCCTGAATTACAGGCTGTCCATACGTAATCTGCGGCACAAACTGACCATCCATAACGTCAATATGAATGTACTCTGCACCCGCTCTGTCAACATCTCTTATCTGATCGCCCAACCTAGAAAAATCTGCAGCCAGTATAGACGGCGATAACTTTGTGTTCATAAAATTCAAACCCTCTCGTACCAAAGACCTGATTTAGCAAACCACTTTAGTATTTCTTTAAGTTTTTAATTTCTTCGTACATTGCTACATAATTTTCGTATCGGCACTTGTCGATATCCCCATTTTCAACCGCAGCCTTGACCATACAGCCCGGTTCTTTTATATGTACGCATCCGTTATATTTACACCGTCCTTCGTAAACATCAAATTCCGGCATATAATATCTCAGTTCTTCCTTCGCACAGTCTGCAATATACATTGTGGCAAACCCCGGAGTATCCATAATATATGTATCTCCCTCCACATGGAACAATTCCGTGTGCCTTGTGGTCTGTTTCCCCCTCTCAATTTTCTTACTGATTTCACCCGTTTGCGAATCCGCACCCGGAACAAGTGCATTAAGCATTGAAGACTTTCCCACACCCGAAGGTCCTGCAAGAGTGGTTGTCTTGCCCTTTAACTCCGCTAAAACAACATCAATACCCATTGTTTTTGCGGTACTGGTATAAATACATTTATACCCTGCCTTCTCGTATATTTTACCATAAACCACATCCTCATTTCCATCCATTAAATCAATTTTATTGAAACAAATAATGGGTTTTACTCCCGTCATTTCCATCATAACAAGGAATCTGTCAAGTAATTTGAGGCTTGGCATTGGACTTTTTACCGCAAAGACAATAAGTGCCTGATCGATATTTGCCACCGCAGGGCGTATAAGTTCGTTTCTTCTTGGCAATATCTCCAGGATATTCCCTTCCTTATCTTTTTCATCCAAAACGGTAATCAAAACATCATCCCCGACAAGAGGTTTTTGCTTATTATACCTGAATATGCCCTTAGCTTTGCAAATATACGGGCCTTTACCCAGAACAAAAACCTCATAGTCTCCGGCAACGCCTTTTATGATTTTTCCATTATAATTTAAATCCATTAAAACCTTTCACTTACATTTACATCTATATAAAATGCTAATTTGCAACAACTACGTAACTGTAAATTGTTACAGCCGTCCATTCAGAACTGTACGTTGTGGAAAGGCTCATGCTTCCCGACGTGTTTAAATCAGCGGAAGATGTTGTTGTGGTTTCATCCTCTGTGTTTTCTTCAGTGGTTGTTGTTTCAACCTCTCTATAATACAGAATTATTTTTATTGTAACATCAGAGCTTGTATCACTGATATCAGCCGTATAAGTAAGTCTTGTACCCTCAAGTGCCATTGCCGCCGTATAAGTAATTGTACTTCTGCCGCTCGCATTAAGTATCGCATTTGATGTATCCGTCTGCTTAACACCGTCCGGATCAACATAAGTAACCTCAGACACAACATAGGCCTCAAGCTTTTGTGTCGAATCAAGGGTTGGCACGTTAGAATAAGAAATTGAAGGGGTGGTAATTGTCTTTGAATAATCCTTACCCTTACTTACATTAACGGTAACCGTTGTATTCACATCTTCAGCACTTACATCAAGCTTTTCGCCTGCTTCAACGTCCTGACTTATAACAACGCCTTCTTCAACATCATCATCATATATGTAATTAACTTTCATTGAGAGCATATTCTCATTAAGTAACGCTTCCGCCTCTTCTTCCGTAAGGCCAACAACGCTTGGCACAGTAACAACTGAATCCGCACCGTAACTTGAAACAACTTCAATCGTTGTTCCGTACGGAACAGTGTCTCCGCCGTCAGGGTCTGTGGAAATAACAATACCAACCTCAACGGTATCACTATTTTCTCTTGTAATCTTAACAACAAAACCTTCAGCTTCAAGCTGTTCTGACGCATCTTCCTCGCTAAGTCCCACAACATCCGGAACAGTAACAGCTTCCTTTCCTGCACTTACAACGAGAGTAACCGTTGAAGATCTTGCAACGGATTCACCTGCTTCAATACTCTGTTCCATAACAATATTTTCTTCAATATCGTTACTCTCTTCATACGTAATCTTATATTCAAGATGCGCCGCTTCCAATGCTTCTTCCGCAGCGTCAATATCATATCCCACAACATCAGGAACGGTTGTAAGCCTGGATGAAGAATTTGTCGTTGTACTTTCATTACCTGAAGTACCACTGCAGTTACCCCTAAAAGCAAGCACCAAAACAAGAATGATAATAAGAACCAAAACAGTACCTGCGATACTTGCAATGGTAATAACCTTGTCATACTTACCCTGGGTTAACTTAAAATCATCATCTTCGTCTTCTGTATTTTCCTTAACCAAAGGCTCAGCCTTTAAGTCAATATTTGTTGTATTTCTTATTGATGCAGTATCATATCCCGGATTTACATAATCACTGATACCCGCCTCGCTTCTGATACCATTAATATCATCAGGCGTAATAACAAGCGCCGATTTTTCCTCATTGTTTAAAACAACAAAATCCTCATCCGGTGTAACAAGAGACTTCTTTAAATCAGAAATCAAAGAAGCTGCCTTTGAATATCTTCTTGCCGGGTCTTTTTGCGTACACTTTTCAACAATCTTTTCAATACTGATTGGTACAACAGCGTAAGTACGCATTGACGGCATCTGCTCCTGTACATGTTGCAGGGCGATGGCCACAGTGGACTCGCCTTCATAAGGTACAGTACCCGTAATCATCTCAAACAAAGAAATACCAAGAGAATAAATATCACTCTTTTCGTCCACAAAGCCGTTTTTAGCCTGTTCAGGCGAGATATAATGAACAGAGCCCATTGCGTTTGCACCAAGCGAATCAGAAGATGCGGCTCTTGCAATACCAAAATCAGTAACCTTAACCTTGCCTTCACGTGAAATCAAAACGTTTTGAGGTTTGATATCCCTGTGTATAATATGATTATTATGAGCAGCTTCCATACCCTGAGCGATCTGTATTGCAATACTTACCGCTTCCTTGTATGGAAGTTTACCCTTACGTTCTATATATTTCTTTAAAGTAATACCGTCAATAAGTTCCATAACGATATAATAAATACCGTTATCCTCACCTACATCAAAGATATTTACAATATTAGGATGTGCAAGACCTGCTGCCGACTGCGCTTCAATCTTAAATCTCGAAACGAAGCTCTTATCCTCGCAAAACTCCTGTTTTAAAACCTTGATGGCCACAAATCTTCCGAGTTTATGGTCTTTAGCTCTATATACATTAGACATTCCGCCTGAACCGACTTTGTCGACGACTTCATATCTGTCACCAATAAGCATACCTTTTCTAATCATCTTAATATCCTTTCAGCCAAGCAACTACAACTCAATAAGTACAACCGTAATATTGTCCTTTCCGCCGTTTTGATTAGCGGTATCAACAAGTTTCTTTGTTTTTTCCTCGATTGTACCATCTCCGTTGACAATAGTCTTAATGGTTACATCTTCAGTCATATTTGTAAGACCGTCGCTGCACATTAAAATCTTATCGCCACTCTCATACTGAACTTCAAAATAATCAGCATCCACATCATCATCTATGCCAACGGCACGGGTTATAATGTTTTTCTTAACATGAGTCCGCGCCTCGTCTTTATCAATTTTACCAAGACTAACCAAATCTTCCACATAAGAATGGTCTCTTGTGATTTGGTGAATGTCGTCATCAATAAAATAAAGCCTGGAATCGCCAACATTTGCAATGTAGATCATGTTCTCCACAATTGTTGCAATTACAAGAGTGGTTCCCATACCTTCATATTGCGAATCGGTAGATGCAAGCTCTTTAACAACGGCATTAGCATCATTTACAGCTTTTTGAAGTATGTAAATAATATCATTTTTTCTGGAAGTTTTTACAGACTTAACAACGGTCTCCACCGCTATCTTAGATGCCACTTCGCCCGCTTTATGTCCGCCCATTCCGTCAGCCCTCTTCAGCCCAATCAATCGGTGTACGATGTTCTCTTACACTCACGTGATGGCAACCACCCACAGGACCAACAGAGGGAAATATACCGCAAGTTCCATTGTGAACGTATTCGGAAGCAACTTTTTTTGTTATCGCCGCGGCGCATAAGTCCATAAGTTTCGCGCTTCGTCAAAAAAGTTGATACGATTTTCTCATCCATACACACAACAGGACGAAGCGGATTATATGGAAGTTCCTATACACCAATAACATCTTCCATAGATGCGATAAAATCTGGATTCGCTATGCTTGGGATGCACCATTAGTTTTTTGTGGGGTCTAACCAGTTTTTAGAGTACATCTGATGGGATCATCCAAGAAGACTCTCATCTCATCTTTGAGTAAACGGATAGTTCATCGACTATGACCGGAAAGAACTAAATTGCAGGCAATCTCTATAAGCCTTGCTTCAGTGCGACCGTCGATCGTGCGTTTTGCTTGGTCAAAATTAACGCTACGTTTTCGGGCAAGGACGGAATCAATTCCACCTTCTGAAAATATTTTACAAATGATGAACGAAGGAAAATTAGTCGAATCAGATATTGTTTTAAAATTATTAATAGATGAAATGAATAAACAAAAAGAAGCTCATATTGTTTTTGATGGATTTCCTATTAATCAACAAAATTTCGAAGCGTGGAATAAAATAACACATGAAAAATTAAATGCAATATTTTATTTAGAAGTTTCAGAAGATGAAATGAAAAAAAGGTTAATGAAAAGAAATAAAAGAGAAGATGATAATGAAAATGCAATAAAAGAAAGAATTAAAGCTTTTAATTATGAAACGAAACCACTTATTGATTATTTTCGAAAAAGAGGACAAATTATTATTTTAGATGGAATGAAAAGTAAAAAAAAATTGAACGAAGAAATCAAATCTGAAATCATGAAAAGAAAATTATATATATAAATTTATTTATATATAAATAAATTTATTTTTATATAATTCGTTTATTG
>CALAEZ010000252.1 GCA_937891125.1 uncultured Treponema sp.
AAGATTCTAAAACCAGTTTTTCGAGGTTCCCTTCAAGGAGTTTTTTATTTTAAATTGATGTTTGCAGAGCATGTCTGAACCAACCAGCGAAGCGACCGCGTCAAAATTGCAAGCAGGCGCGCTGCAATTTTGCGAAAAAGCGGCATGGAGGTCGCCGACAGGGCGCGTAGACGCCTGAAAGGAGCGCACACGATGTGCGCGGCGCTACAGCTTTTTTCCCATGAGCCAGTCGGTCTGGTGGTCGCTTCCTAAAACAAATTCGTGCTCGCCGCATTTGGTAAATCCTTCTTTTTGGTAAAAGGCTTGCGCGCTCGTGTTGTGCTCCCACACGCCGAGCCAAAACCGTACGCAACCTTCTTTACGCACACATTTTTCTGCTGCTTTTAGAAGCGTTTTTCCAATGCGCATGCCCTTATAGGCTTTCAGCACATAAATGCGTTGCAGCTCCGCAGATTGCGCGCCTTGCGGATCCGTTCCATGCGGCGACCGGTTGCGGATTTTTTTCGTGCGCGCCGAGCATTTTTTCGTAGGTGGCTATGTGATACCAAAAGCCGAATTTTGAGCCGCAGTTTTTCATAAGTCCCACGCGTGTAAAGCCGAGGTGCTCATGAAACTGAGCGCTGTTTTGCGTCAGGTAAGCGTCGTCCCTGTCTGAACAGGCGACCAGCGCGTACAGATTTTGGATGTGCATGGCTTTGAGCGCGTCTTCAAGCGCAGCGTAGAGTGCGCGGCCAAGCCCGTGCCCGCGTGCGTCAGGCGAAAGATAGATGCTTGCCTCTGCTGACCATGCGTAGGCTTCCCGCTCGCCGTAGGGGTGCGCATACGTGTAGCCGAGCGGCTTGCCTGTTGCCGCATCGCAAGCGGTAAGATACGGATAGCGCGATGTTATGCGTTCTATGCGCTGTGCAAATTCGGCGGCGGTGGGCACGGTATATTCAAAAGTGATTGCCGTACCAGTGACATACGGCGCATAAATGGCAAGCAGCGCTTCTGCGTCGCGCACGGTTGTCGGGCGGATAGTGTAGTTCATGGCTTACTTTGTTCGTGCGTTCTCGTTTTTTCGCTGTTCGACCGCGTTTTTCAGGCTTTCTGTCAGGCTACGGCCTGCATTCTTAAAGGGCAGCATGAAGCTCCGCTTCTGGAGCAGCTCTTCATTCTTTGCCTGAATCTGCGCCTTTAAGCTTTCATAGCGGACGAGCATCTTCTGTTCCTTTGCAAATGCGCGGATTTTTGAAGCGATATTGAGCGTGTAGCAGAGGTCTACCGTAAACACGCCGTAGAAAAATCCTACGACAAGGCAGAATGCTAGATGATTGGTAAACCAGTACAGCCAGGAAAGAATTTTTGGGTGAATTAAAAAATAGTAGGTTGCGCTTAAAATCCACCAGTAAAAGGTGTAGAGCGGGCAGATAATCCCCTGAATGTTTCCCCAGCAGGCACTGTAGTCCCACAGCTTGATGTTCATTCCCTTTATGAAGATGAGCCCGCCTGCGTATTCCATGGCGGTAATGCACAGTGCCATAATCACAAAGAGAACGATTCTTTGTGCAATTGCGTTTTCGACAAAGCTTACGTCGATAAACGAAAGCATGAAAAGCAGGCTTAAGCTGAGTCCGTAAAGCGGAAGGTATGTACCGTGCAGAAAGCCCGGATTTATCCAGCGGTGCTCGGGATTGTTTTTAGAAAAAAACTTGCGCCAGAACACTTCGATTGCCCAGCCGAGTATGCTGCCGGCAAAAAAAAGAAAAGTCAGAACTAAAAACAATTCCATACGCTTCCCCTTTGGATTTGTAAAATGCGTTTCCGTCCTGTTTTACAGGGCTTTTTCGATGAAACTCAAGGCTGCATCCGGCTGGATGAGCTTTCCGCTTCCGGTAGTTCCGCAGGCTAGTCTGCCTTCATCTGTCGGAAGAATCTGCACTCCCCAGCCTTCAAGCTTTGCAAGAGCTTCCTGCACTGCCGGATGATTGAACATGTTCGTGTTCATGGCAGGAGCGAGCAGCACCGGATGCGTAAAATTATTTGCAAGGAATGTTGCTCCAAAAAGGTCATCGCAAAGGCCGCTTGCAAGGCGCGTTATGCAGTTTGCGCTTGCCGGGTAGACTGTGATTAGGTCTGCCCAGTTCTGGCTTAACGTAATGTGCGGAATGCAGTCAGGTTTACGCGCAAACATGTCTGGCGTAAGAGCCTCGCGGTGGCTTAGACCTTCAAAGACAGCCGGCTGCAGAAACTTGAGCGCGCCACAGCTCAAGCTTACCTGCACTTCTGCGCCGCGCTTAACAAGCAGGCTTGTAAGCTCGCAGGCCTTGTAGCAGGAAATAGAGCCGGTTACGTGCAGTAAAATCTTTTTGCCGCAAAGGCTGTCCGCCGCGGCTTTTGGCTTTGAGTTATCGGGCGATGTTGTCAATTAAGCGCACTCCTTCAATGCTGGCTGCGGCATAGAGCCTTCCGTCTGTTTCGGTTACATAGTCAATTTCAAAGCCGTCTGCGGTAAGCTGCGCCTTAATCTCTTCTACGCTTTTTCCGCTTGCAAGTGCGTCGTGCAGAAGGTGAGCGCGGCCCAGTGCTTCCTGCGACAGACGCTTGTTCCGGCTTGAGCAGGCTAAGCCGTCTTCGCGCCGCACAATCGGGCAGGGAATAATCTGTGTGCGCAAAAAGAATGCTTCTACCATGCCCTTTATGAGCAAATACTGCTGATAGTCTTTTTCGCCAAAGTATGCGTGCTCCGGCTGGAACACCTGCAGAAGCTTCATTACGACGGTAAGCACGCCGTCAAAGTGACCTGGGCGGCTTGCTCCACAAAGCGTTTTACTAAGCGAGCTTTCTGAAAGCTTATAGCGGTAGTCATCGGGGTACATGATGTCATAAGTCGGTGCAAACAAGTAGTCAACGCCCGCGCCTTCAAGCAGTGCGCAGTCCGCTTCCCACGTTTTCGGGTAGGTTGCCAAATCGTTCTGGTTGTTAAACTGCACCGGGTTTAAGAAGATGCTTACGACGCTTACGTCGTTTTCGCTTACGGCGCGCTTTACAAGCGAAAGATGTCCTTCGTGTAAAGCTCCCATTGTCGGCACTAACCCGACGCTCTGATGCTTGTTTTTGCGGTCAATCTCTTTTTCTACTTCCAGCCATTCTTGTGGTGTCTTTATAATCTTCATTTTATTTCGTCTCCTGCTAGAAATTGTCGTTCTCATGCGCGAACGTGCGTTTTACTTAATCTCATCCCCGGCGGGAAATGCCGATGTATGTACGTCTGCGCTGTAGCTGTTGAGCGCGCCTTTTATAAGATTTAAGCCGTCCATGTACTGGCGCACAAAGCGCATCTTAAAGCCTGACATGCCGAGCATGTCCTGTAAGACAAGCACCTGCCCGTCACAGTCAACGCCGGCTCCAATGCCGATTGTAGGCACGCTTACCGCCGCTGTAATTTTTGCGGCAACAGCAGCCGGAATGCACTCTAGCACTATTGCGTAGCAGCCAAGCTTTTCGGCTAGGCGCGCTTCTTCGATGATTTTTGCTGCCGCTTCTTCGGTCTTGCCCTGCATTTTGTGACCGCCGAACGCGTGGTAAAACTGCGGCGTTAAGCCTAAGTGCGCCATAACCGGGATTCCGCTCTGCAC
>CALAEZ010000253.1 GCA_937891125.1 uncultured Treponema sp.
CAACGATTGTTTTTTTTGTTTTTCTTGACAGATGAAAATTCTGGATTTACAATTTTGCTAACAATGTCAGAATGCTTCTTCTGCGTTGTGGAGGAAAAAGTACATGAAAAAAGTACAAAAAGCGTTCACCGTGGCGCTTGTATCTGCTTTGTTTGCAGTATCGTTTGCAAGCTGCAAACAAAAAAAATCAGCACAGCCTGTCACAAACGCTGCTAGCGAACGAGCTTCTAACGAGCTTACGCTTATGATTTACGCGCAGCCGCAGGAAAAAGCAATTTTAGATAAAGTGGTTGCCCGCTACGAAGAAACGCATCCTGGAATAAAAGTAAAATTCATCTCGTCTACTGGAGATGAATATGACGCAAAAATTCAGGCGCAGCTTGCTGCAAATAATTTGCCCGACGTTTTTTATTTAGGCCCTGGTGGTGTGCGCCAGTATGTTGATAACAAAAAAGTGCTTGACCTTTCTCCGTACGTGCACGGTGTTGCTGGTGCTGATTTTGATGATTTGTATGAAAGCGCCGTTGACAGCTACCGCTATGATGGAAAAGAGCTGGGAAAGGGCGAGGCGATTTGGGCGCTTCCAAAGGATTTTGGTCCATTTGCGCTTGCCTACAACAAAACACTGTTTGAAACCTACGGTGTTCCGCTTCCCGATAAGGATACGCCGTATACGTGGCAGGAATTTATTGACACCTGTGCGGCTCTTACAAAAGACCTCGATAATGACGGACAGAATGACGTCTTTGGCACCGGCTTGAATGTGCGCTGGGCTTTTATTCAGTTTGTCTGGGGAAATGGAGCTGACTTCCTTGACGAAACGCACACGAAAGTGACTATTACCGACCCGAAATTTATTGAAGCGCTCCAGTTTTGGGCTAATATGACGCTCGGAAACAAGACGTTCGCTGTTTCTGGCATTTCAGAATTTGCGCCAGTTACGCCAACGGCAACGCAGGCGCAGTCGTTGGATACGTATCAGCGCTGGATTAAGGGAGAGTTAGCTTTTTTCCCTGCTGGTACGTGGGATTTGGCAAAGTTTAACGATCCTGACGTTATCAGCTTTGAGTACGATTTGATTCCGTGGCCAGTGCATACAAGTGATAATCAGACGGCTACCTATCGCGGTGGTGTTGGCTATGCGGTTGCTGCTAATACAAAGTATCCGCAGCTTGCCGCAGAGCTTGCGTTGTTCTTGTCTGCAGATGTTGAGGCAAACAAAATGTACTCCGACATGGATTTGCAGATTCCAAACCTTAAGTCTCTCGCTTCCCGCTATACGTCAAAGCCGGGAAAGCCTGCTAACCGGCAGGAGTTTATAAATATTATCAGTAAAACTGGCCGTGCATGGCCATCAGATTACACCTACACAGGTGTCTGGTTTGACAAATTCTTCACCGGCATTCAGAATGTTCTTGACGGCAAGCTGTCTGCAGAAGAATATTGTGCAAAAACCCAGCCACAGATGCAGCGTGAATTAGACAAGGCTCTCCAGCGGGCTAAGCAGAACGCTTCCCGTAATTAGTAGCACATACCTTACCTTGCGGGCGATAGCGAAAGCTGTCGCCCGTTTCATCTTTTAAATGGAGCGATAAAAATGAAAACAGCACGCAAGAAAAAGCGCTGGAACGAAGAAGCAATTTCTGGTCTTCTGTTTGTTCTTCCTCCTGTTATTGGATTTATTCTGTTTACCTCCGGTCCGTTCCTTTTTTCGATTTTTGCAAGCTTTACTCGGTGGGATTCTATGACCGATTTGGCTCAAATCTTTTCGCTTGATGCCGATTCTCGTGCCTGGTTTTACTGCGGTTTTGAAAATTACCGTGAGCTTTTTTCTGATATTTTCTTCTGGAAGGCGTTGTGGAATACGTTTTTTTACATGATTGGTATTCCCATTGGATTGGTGTGGGCTTTTTCGCTTGCGCTTTCGTTTAACCGTGGGCTTCCTGGCGTAAAAATCTTTCGTGTGATTTACTACATCCCCGTAGTTTCCTCGATTGTTGCGGTCGCACTTTTGTGGGGCTGGCTTTACAATGGTGACTACGGCTTGCTTAATCAATTTTTGTCCTGGTGCGGCATTCCCAAAGCAAAGCTTCCCAACTGGCTGCAGAATGTACACACGGTTAAGCCTTCTATCATGGCAATGAGCATTTGGCGCGGTGTTGGCGGCACGGCGCTTTTGTATTTGGGCGCCTTGCAGAACATGCCGCAAAGCTACTACGAGGCTGCGGTCATTGATGGCGCCGGTCGCTGGACAATCTTCCGTAAGATTACCTGGCCGTTGATGAGCCCGATTACGTTTTACATTGTGGTGACCGGCATAATCGGTGGCGCACAAATGATTGTAGAGCCGCAGATTATGACGCCAGACGGCGGTCCTGACTACAGTTCTGCTACTATTGTGTTTTACATCTGGCAGCGTGCCTTTGGTGCGGACGAAAAAGGCTTTGCTTGTGCCGCCGCCTGGGTGCTTGCACTGATTATTTTTGCCGTGACCGCTCTTCAGTTCAGACTGAATCCTGCAAGCGAAAATTATTTGGAGTAGCAAGCGTATGCAAGAGAATAACAAGAGTATCGGAGAGCAAAAAACGAGCACACCAACGAAATATGGCTCAAGAAAGCGGTCGCGCCTTACTGAAAATGTGTTTGTGTATCTTTTCCTGTCACTGGGCGCGGTCATTATGATTATTCCGCTGGTGTGGATGTTTGAGTCATCGCTTAAGACGCCTGGGCAGTTTTTGACAACGCAGCTTTCTCTTTCTCTGCCAGAACACCCGCAGTGGACAAATTACTTTAAGCGCGTCTGGCAGATGCAGCCGGCGTTGCAGCGCGGTATCTTAAATTCGCTTATCATTTCGGTAAGTACTATTTTTGTCGGCACCTTTGTTTCGGCGCTTGCAGCGTTCAGTTATGCAAAGCTCCGCTTTCCCGGAAAAGCGCAGCTTTTTTTAGCAGAGCTTGCCACGATGATGATACCATTTTCTGTCATCATGATTCCGCAGTTCATCATTTATGCACGCATCGGCTGGGTAAACACCTGGCTTCCGCTCATTGTTCCCGGAATGCTGGGAAATGTCAGCATGATTTTCTTTCTGCGCCAGTACATGAGCGGTATTCCAACCTCTGTTATCGAAAGCGCCCGCATAGATGGCGCTGGCTACCTGCGCATTTTCCTGCAGATTATGCTTCCGAATGCCAAGCCAGCGATTGCGGCGCAGGCAATCTTGTGGTTTATGGGCTCGTGGAACGACTTCTTTGCGCCAAGCATCTACCTGCATGACGACAATCTGCTTACCGTGCAGGTTATGATTAGCCGCTTGAATGCCATGTACGCAATTAACACAGACTATCCGCTTCTGCTTACAGCAAGTGTGCTGTCACTGTTACCGATTATTATCGTCTTTATGGTTTTCCAGCGGCAGATTATTGCTTCTGTCGCCATGAGCGGATTAAAGTAGCTGATTTTACTTCGTTTTCTGATGTAAGCTGGTACGAAATGAAAAGTGCATGCGAAAGTGTCAGATGAATTTTCAGAAAACAAAAAAAGGCTGCCAGAAAATGGCTTCACTTCAAAATCTGACGGCCCGAAAATCTCAGAATGTTATTTTATGATTCCCGCTTTTTTCATGTTTTTAATAGCTTTTGAATCATTTTCGATTACATTCTTTTTCTGATTTATTTTAGCCCTGACTATCATTCCTTTCTGAATGTCTGCATGTGCGTACTCACCCTTTTGATTGGGAGCTCCCTTTGCGAAACTTCAAAGACATAATCGCTTCACTTGCCTGTCGGCAGCCAAAAGTGTTAATCAGCACTTCCCTAGAACTTTAGAAACGGAGAGAGAAGAGCAGAAGAATCGAAAAAAAAAGTATTTGAAAAAAAAACTAGATATAAAAAGAGCGAATGTGATGTTGCATAGTTATAGATTTTTACATGCGTGGCGGTCCGTATTGCGCGATTATTAAGAGTTTTTGCATTTCGCGCTCAAAGCAATCGCAGAATTTCTTAAATTCCTTTTGCCCGTAGCTTGATTTTTTGCTTGAACCGCCTAAACCAAGAGCCACAAGATTTAGATTAAAATCACGTTCTGAAAGCCGTTCCCGGATATTTTCTTTTGTAAAAAGCGTACCACGGTCATTCATGCAGATGATGTCACGCTTAGTAAGGCGGGCTGCAAATGGAATATCGCGTGTGATGACGGCATCATGTGCCTGCGCATGCTCAAAAATGTAGTCGTCAGCCGCCTGTTCTATCTGCGGGCAGATGTGGATTTGTGCATTTTTCGGTAAAGCCGGTAGGGGAATTGCGCGGTTTGAAACAAATAGTGCGTTTGCATACTTTGATTGTTTTTCGCAAAAAGAGATAATGTGCTTGCGTACGAGTGCAGGGCAAGAATCTGCATCTACGAAAATAGTAAAGGACATTTTTTTATGCAAGCGCGTTTTCTATGCGCTCTATCATTTGCGCCGT
>CALAEZ010000254.1 GCA_937891125.1 uncultured Treponema sp.
AAAGAGCGCGTTTGAAATGTTTAAAGACTTTATTTCAGGCGAAACGCTTGCAACCGCTGCCGAAGTAAAGGACGGCGCACTTGAAGCATCTGTTGATGCAGACGAAAAGAGCTGGGGTATTACCCTTGAAAAAGCGTAAGTCTTTTTTCCGGATGCTGGGGGCACTTACCCTAAGCGTGCTCCTTGCATCTTGTGCTTCGCTTCCGCGCGCGGAGGTCGACCTTCTGTCGCTTCTTCCGGCTGACGAAGCGTTGTACCTGCATGTTCCTGTCCGTTCCTATGAAGACGTTGTGACTTCACTCCTTTTACAGGCTGTTCCCGGTCTTTCAGAAAAGGATGGGGTGCGCATCGTAAAAAGAACGGACGATCTGTATCTTTCAGCCGGAAGCAGAAACGGCGTTTCGCTTGCTTCTTCCGGCTCGTACCCGAAGGCAGCTATAAAGGCTGCTCTTTCTGAAAAAAACGGCTGGAAAGCAAAAACAATTCATGGCTCTGTAGCCGAATATACGCTCTACAATTCTATCTCTTCGCCGTTTTCGTTAAGTTTCCCAGAGCTGGGAGTTGCCTGTATTTCAGAAAATGTTGAGCCAATGGTGCGCACGTATGACGCGCTTTTAGGCGGCGCGCATGCTTCAAGTGACGGCTTTAGCGAAAGTCTTTATGCCTATTTAGCAGAAAACGTTTCTGGAAAAGAAGAAATCCGCTTTGCGTGCCCAAATCCGCAAAGCTTTACAAAGCTTCTTTTTGGAAGCAAGCAGAATATCGGTCTTACTGCAATTTCAGGCAGTATAAGCCGCTCTAAAAATGAGCAGAACTGCGCGCTTTCTCTTTTGCTTGAAGTTTCAGACCCGCGCACCATAAAGGCAACTGCAGCTCTTGTAAAGCTTGCAATTTTTCCGGTTGCAGCGCAAGTCCGCATAGCAGGAGAGAGGACAATCGAAATTACCGAATACACCATGTCCTGGAAAAAGCTTTATTCGCTTTTTGGCATCTAGCAGATTAGATTTCTTTAAGGAGGCGTTATGAAAAACGCAGAGAAGATTATCTTAAAAGCCGAAGATTTGGACGGCTATCTTACAAAGAAAGATTTAGACGATTTAGCTCTTGTAAAGGGCATGTACGATGAAACATTAAAAACATTTTCTCCCGTGAACAAAGAAGGCGCAATAAAAAGCTTTGATAAAATCGGACACGAGCTTCAGCGTATTTGTGCCGAGCACCCGAATATTAAGGTTTTCTCTTTTGAAAACACCGAAGAGGGAAGCCACGCAGAGGCAAGCCGCGTTATTTCAAAGCTACGCGATGTAAACACAAGCCACCACGAGTTTGTCTACTACAGCCAGCGTGCGTATGAAATGCTTTTCCGCCTTGCCTATACAGACGCTCCAAGCGTAAAAAAAGGTCACATCGTCGTTCAGACTCCTGTTACCTATCCGGTGCAGAACTACGCTGTGCATAAAATTCCTGATATCGACAGCGACATTGAAAACGCGGTTATGTGCGTCATGCTCCGCGGCGCGCTTCTTCCAAGCATGATTATGTCAAAGGAAGTAGAGGAATATTCTAGCCACAAGTATGTTACCCCGTTCGCGCTCTTTAAGATTAGCCGCGATGACAGCAAAAAAGAAGCAGACATGGAATACGTGCTTGACCTTAAAAAGTCATTCTTTAACCTTGAAGATTTAGATGGAAAAGACTGGATTTTTGCAGACCCGATGAATGCTACCGGCGGCTCTTTAGTAACGGTCGTAAAATACCTGCAGGCGCAGGGCGTAAAACCGCGCTCAATTAAGTTCTTTAACGTCATTTCTGCCCTTAAGGGAAGCCTTCGTGTAACCCGTGCCCTTGAAAACTGCACCTGCTACACACTTTGGCTTGACCCGGTTATGAACGAAAAGGCATATATCATGCCGGGACTGGGAGACGCTGGCGACCGCTTAAACGGCTGTGACCGAAAGGAAAACCCGCGCAATATTATCCGCCTGATTTCTGACTACGGCTCTCATATTACCGGCCTGTATTCAGACCAGCTTAAAAAGATTGAAGAGACTGTCCTTGAATAGATATTGTTTTAAGCGCGGCGCGTTATGCGCTTGCGCTTTTTCTGCGGTTTTAGCATGTTCCTCACTTACTTCCTGCACAAGCCAGTACGGGCTTACCGTGCCGGGGCAGAGCCGCATCATCATTAAAAACTTAAGCCTTGAGTACTACAATATTGCAGAAGCGTACGTCGAAAACAAGAATTACGCAAAGGCGGCTGAATACTACAAGCTTGCAATGCGTGAAAAAACGCTTTACATGCAGGCATATTATAAAATGGGCAGGTCTTATGCGCTTGCAAAGGACTGGGAAAATGCCTATACCGTCTACAGCGATTTATTGAGCCGTGACAGTAGCAATACTGATTTGCAGCTTTCGCTCATTTACATAAAGGCAATGAAAGGCGATGTTGATGAAGCGCTTTTAGACTATAAGGCGCTCTTCGAAGCATATCCGAATAACCAAACAGTGCTTGAAAATTACATTTCTTTGCTTGTAGAAACGGGAAAGGGCGAGCTTGCAGAAGCTCAGCTTAAAGTGCTGAAAGAAACCTTCCCTGACAGTAAGCTCATTTCTACGCTGACGCCAAAAATTGCAGAGCTTGTTGATAACATGGACACAAGTGAAGACGAAGCGGTGAATGAAAGCGCTTCTGAAAAAACGCAATCAAACGAAGAAGCTCTGATGCCACCACCGCAAGAGAAGCGGTAGGCTGTTTTTAGGAAAGTGTTGATTAACACTCCTGTCTGCTTTACTCGTATTCGAGTTAATCTGTGTTTCTTTAGGCTTTCTATGCCTGCTCCTCTACAAATTTTTTGTATTTTTCTGGATCAACTCTGAATGCAATAACAGGAGCATTCTCATTTGCGTGCTCTGCAGCCTGCTCCGCCTCGTGGATGAGACGCTGTGCTGTAATATCACGCCCCGTGCGCGCTGCTATGCCAAATACACAAGGCGTTTTTTGAAACTGCTTATGGATAGCTTCAGCAATCGCGAGCGCTGTATCGAGGTCAGTATTGCGAATAAGAGCTGCAAGTGCGTTATTGTAGTCGAACAAAGTTCCCGCTTCCCCCATTTTTTCTTCTAAAAGCGTTTTGATTGCAGTGTAGTCAGGGGTGTCAGTAATTGAATGTATGATAAAAATTGAAATATCTGTACTGGCTTCATGGGCGATTTTCAGATTTTCAGCCAACGCGCTTTCAAATGAAGTATCTGTCTCTTCCGCACCTTCTTCTATTTCCTCTTTTTCAGTAGCAAGTTCGCTCTCACGTGCTTCTGAAGAAACGCTAGCAGTCTCGTCAGTAATTTCTTGTGCTTCTTCACTGTATGCTAGAGGCGTTTTCTCGGGTATGCTCATGTTCTCTTCTGTGTAGTCATCAGCTTCTTGCTCTTCCTTTGGAATAAAGCTTTCGTCCTCGCATTCTTCTTGAACAGGCTCCTCATTACCTTCTGCGTGTTCATCGAGTGCTTCGTTTTCAGGCTGTTTCTCTTCTGCTACAGATGAATCGGTTTCATCAATAAAGATTACGTTTTCATTTGTTTGTTCGGTCATGCCCTCAAGGCGCACATACATAATCAGAATAACTGCCGCAATTGTTCCTGCAAGAATCAGCAAAAACGACGTACGTGCTCTGTAGTAAATTGAAAAAGGCTTGCTTGCATATAAGCCAACTGTTACTGCGAGCGTGCGTCCTTGAGCGGTACGTGAAGTGCCATTGTAATGTAAAATCCGATCTGATAGCTTTTCAAGTTCTGGAGCGGGGTAGTTGTAGAGCTGCACACCGTTTAGAGTGAGATCGATATCAACGATGTCAGGAGTGGTTGTCACTATTTGAATAAATTCTGATGAAAATTCAGGGGAGCCTGGCTCGTGCTGCGAAGCCGCATTACTGATTTTTACCATCAGCGTATTAAAGCTTGCCTCTGTTTTTTGCGGGTCGGTAGATGTGTCGGAGAGTACGCCGCCAATAAGCTGGATAATTGCTATAACGAATACTGCAACTATAGCAACAGAAATGACTCTTATATGATTAGGTTTCATCTTCGTAAGTATACACCAGAGATTTTCTTTGCGCAAGGCTTAAGATTTCCTTGTAGGTTGATTTTGGATATTTTCGTTTGAGCCAGGCAATGAACGGTAGTAAGGATGTTTGCTGGTGAGATGCTCGAAACAGCGTTTGAAAGCGTGAAAAATCAAACGGTCGGGTAGAAAGTACCTGCGAATTTTTATGGGTCTTATACTGCTGATCTGAAAAGTCCGCATAGCCAGCCTGCATCATGAATTTTTTTAGCGAAGCTTTGTAAGAGGTCAGTAACGCTGTTGTCATACCTGTTTTTGTCGGCTCTAATGCGGTGCGGAACATAAGACGAGAAAATGCAAGCTCTAACGGATTAGTGCGCACACTTTTTTCAGCATACGTCGTATCTAAGTAGCAGCCTTTCGTGTATGGCTTTCCGTTTTGGTAGGCAAAATCTGCGCCAAAAAAAACAATGTCGGTAAATCCTGCTTGTATGGCAAAGGAGGCTGCTGCTATGGTAACCGTACCGCTTCCTGTTTCGATGTGCGCAAAGCAGCCTTCATCGCCATAGATGTGAGAAGCAAACGCTGCTAGTGGATGCCCTGTTTCTACAAGCATGAGGTGCGCTCCCTTTTTTGCAACGGTTCGAATGGCAGCAGGATTTGCAGAAATATCAAATATGAAGAGGGTTGAAGGCTGTGCGTTGAAAAAATGTGCGTGGGAAATCTGCTGTGCATCGACCGACACGCAGGCGTCAGCTACAATTTTGCGCGAAAGTAATGCGTGATAGGCGGTGTCTGTCGCAATGATATAGTAGTCGCTACGTTTTTCTTTTAGCTCTGGTATACGGTCGTCAAGACTTGGACCTGCCGCGATGATCGCAGCTTTTTTTGCAGGCGGCGCCTTAAAAAAATGGCAGTAGCTCCCCTTACTTTTTTGCATTTTGCTTATAAGTGACAGGTTCATAAAAATATTTCGCTGCCAAATGCCGCCAAAATGACTTTGTACTGAAAAATCTGCGCTAATTTCTTTTAGGGCGCTTTGAACTTGTGCTTGTGCTTGCGCTTGCGTTTCAGGAAAACAGCTTTCCCATGAGCGAAGCGTAGCTGTTGTAAGCTTTGTGTGTGCAGCAGGCTGAAACAGCTGCTTAAGTGTTTCAGAAACCGTGTTTACGGTCGCAAAATAGATGTTCGGGGTGTTCTGTAGCCTCTGCACGCAAGGAATCGGGGCAATAAACTGCAGGCTCTCTTCATCAGCCTCAATTGCAATAATCGTTGCTTGTGGAAATCGTTCTGCAATGGCTGCAATGTGATAGCCGCCTGCAATTCCATATATTACAAAAAAATCGAACGGCACATCTTCAGGTTCATTTTTAAACTGCTGCGCAAAAGCTAAAGCTTCTTTCTGTGGGTTATAGCGCGAATGGAGAAAAATGGCACCAGATACAGGAATCGGAGAGCCGTCCTTTGCTACTTCAATCGAGGTGTAACTGTTGTTTTTAGTCATGCAGCACCTCGGTAAGTTGAACTAAGAGCTCTTTTTTTCCTTGAGCAATTTTTTTTTGATACATTTCGATTTTTCCTGTGTCGCTTGGAAGGCATCTTTTGAGCATAAGTGCTTCAAGCGGAAACAGTTCATCGTTCCAGCGGTCAGTCAAAAGGACTTCGTTTGCAGTTTTGAGAAGCTGCTTTCTTCGGCGCTTTTGGTCCTGTACAGTTTGAGTGGAATGTAGCTGTAATGTCGGTTTTTTATCCTGTTGCCAACAGTGCGTGCGCTGCCTAAAAAAATCTCCGTCGACATCCTGCAGGGGACTCAGTGAAAAAGCGTAGCGGTAGTTATCAGAAAGGCGAAAGACGCGTTCTTTTATTGGCTCTGCATGCTGTATAAACCATTCTCGGTACAAGGCGAGACTTCCCGCTGACGAACATTGAGCGCCTGCTTGCCGCGTTTCTTGAGTGCGGAGCCGATAATCAGCGCCTGCCTCACGGAGTTCAAGAGCGTTTGGCTGCGTATGTTGAAAGCCTGTCGCCGGGCAAAGGTCAAGTCCACAGCAGAAGATGGCATTTGTGGTAAGCGATAGTGCAAACGAAAGTGCCGTTCCGCTGACCGTTCCATTTCGAAGCGCCTTTTGTGACGGTATGCTACAGGCTGCATAGAGTTCTTCTGCAGGCGACTGCCCGTAGGTAAGGGGAAGCACGCACGTTTTTTCAAGAATGCTCCAGGGAAATGCTCCTTCTGCTGCTACGGCGCAGACTGCGGGGCAGGGAAAGCCGGGAACGTCTATATGCTTTTTTGCCCAGTAACCGCCGTCTGTTGTCATAACCATGTCGGGAAAAATGCCCGCAGAGACAAGCGGCAGGTACGCAGAGGAAACGGCAAGCAAGAAAAAACGTTCACGGTAGCTTTTTAGCAAGGTAATGACTGATTGTAAACTGGGACCAGAGGCTGCAAGGACGACAGGAAGTGAGCCTTGCGCTGCGGTTACTTCTTTTTGAAGAAAATAGGCTAGACGAAAACTGTTTTTAAGCCAGCGTTTTGAAAAGTAAGAACGCGTATACAGCACATCACGGCTTTTTTTTACGCTTTCTTTTATTGCATTCCACGCATTTTGCACACCGTTTTTTAATATGCGGTCGCTTGCAGGCCAAGCAGCAGCGAGTAAAGCGCACAGTTTTTCTTCTCCAAAGTGGTTAAATAGACTTTCTGCATCCTTTTTGCTGTCGCCGCTTGCGTAAAGTACATAATCCCAGCCGACATCTGCTTCTGTTATGGCGTTCTCAGAAATAAGCCGAATACAGCCGAGCTCTGCTTTAGGAAAGCGTTTTTTTAGAAAACATGTACAGTATGAAAGCGCTGGCTCAATAATAAGCACGCACTGCGGCTCAAAATCAATCGAGAGCTGAGAAACAAATTGCTCCGCTTCGCGTTCAGGATTATAGCGCGAGTGCAGGTACAGTCCGTCTATACTTGCTGTATAGCTCCCATTTTTTGCTTCTTGGATTTGAAAAGCGCTCACAGCACATTACCCTTGTTCTAAAAAGGATAGGGCACCACGCACGGTGAGACTTGTTCCTGCTTGCAGGAGAATTACTTTTTGTGCCGCATTTCCCAAAATGGGAATAAAGCTTTGACTGATATGAAAGCGCAGTAGTAGCTCGTCAGGTTCGTTTGGCGAAAATAGTACGATTTTGAGTTCCTCGCCATCGCCACTGTGGGTAGTGTTTGGATTTTGAAAGAGTGTTTTGCATTGTGCATACAGCTCTGTGTAAATTGCGTCCTTGAGTGCTTGCTCGATGTTTTTTGCTGCATAGGGAAGGTCGCTTATGGATTCTTCAACTGCAAGCTTGAGCGAAAGCAACAACAGCTGTGCGGGAGCGTGTTTTATACCCGTGTCGATTATAGCTGTGTAATCCTCCGGTGAGGAGTCTAACTGGGGCGCTACAGAATTGCTAGCAAGAAATGACTGTGCTGTTTCTGCGGCGGGGAGGGGAAGCGTTTCCTGCTCTAAAACGATAACAAGCAACAGCGCATCCTTTGTGCGCAAAATATGGAGCGCAGAAAGAAATTGCCGGTAGTTTCCTGAAAAGAACTGAAAAAAAGGTGACAGCTCATCGTCAGTTTGAAAGGATTGCCAGTCGTCTGTTTGCTTGATTATTTCTTCCCAATACGGTCTTTCTGCGCAAGCTTGCACGAGTGACTGCGCATCGAGCCCAATCGCATGTACTGGAATAAAGCGCTCGTCAATAGTGCGCAATATACATGCATGGCAGACGTGAAAACGCGCTGCCCATGCATAAAATGAGTTTTCTGCTAGCGGTGTGGCACTGCCTAAATAGTGTTCTGCCTTTGCCAGTAAGCCAGTTGCTGCCATTATGCGAGACCAAGCTCCTTGAATAACTTTTTGTAGGTCTCAAACTGATCCGACTGTGCAAATTCTGCAATCTTGTCTTCCGGCAGATTTTCAAGCAGCTGATCCATGTATGACAACACTGATTTGATTTCCTGACGGAGATTTCCCGGAATTCCGTCTGATGCTTCTGCTACTGGTGCACTCGCTGTTTCTGCCACCGTCTGTGGGGCAGTCGGCTGTGCCGCATCTTCTGCAGATTCGGAAGCAGCTTCTGCGGGAGCTTCTACAGTCGGTTCAACGGCTTCGAGTGGCTGTGCAAGCTCTTCTACTGGTTCTTCCGTTTCTTCTGGAGTCAGCGACTCTTCTGCAGAAGGAGATGCATTAAGGTACTGCATGGCTTCATCAGAAAGCGGCTCTTCATCCTCCGCAGTTACAACCACATCGTCGACAGTGGCTTCTGTTTCTGAAACGGGTACGCTAATCTCTTCGGGGAGAGGAGACGCTTCATTCGTCTCTGGTTCTGCAGCAGTATCAGCAAATTCTTCAAAGACAGGCTCTTCAAGATTGTCAGTTGCAAAGTCCATTTGTGGCTCTGCACCTTCTTCCTCTACCGACTCGTTTACCGTTTCATTTTCATCTATCTGACCAAGTACGCTTACGGTTTCATCATCGGCAGTAGTTGCTTCTTCGGTTTCTGCCGCTAGCTCCTCTGGTGCATCGCTGGTGTCTTCAGTTGCTTCCTCAACAGATGCTTCGGTAAAGTCTGCGCTGTTAAGGATATTTCCTAATTCGTCAAGTGAAAGTGCTATCGTATCGTCTCCGTCATCGTCGCCAAAGAAACCGCCTGCGTTACTGCTGTCCGTTTGCGGAATAGCATCCTCGGAGGATGCAAGCTCGTCAACAGCGCTTTCTGCAGTCTCTGATTCTGCGTCAACGGGTTCGAGTGCGGGTTCTGCAGCTTCTGCAACCGTCTCTTCGTTTTCAAGCGGAGCTTCTGGCGCTTCGCTTTCGTCAGAGGCAGGCTCGGCGCTTGGTGCGCTTTCGGTGAGTGGAAGCTCGTCATCGTCTTCTGCAAACGGAGCGGGCTCCTCGCCTGCAATGCCAACGTCTGCAGGAAGTACATCGTTATCCTCTGCAAACGGAATAGGAGCCTCTGCTTCGGGAGCTGCTTCAGACGTTACTGGCTCAGAAAGCGCTGGCGCCTCTGGTGCACGGTTTTTCATTGCTTCAAAATCGCTCTTTAAGCTTGC
>CALAEZ010000255.1 GCA_937891125.1 uncultured Treponema sp.
GGTCGGCTTCGGCGTGACCGATGTATGTGGCGGGGTCAATCAGAATCGCCTCGCCGTCGTCTGTTCCCGTGCAGAGAATACGCGGTGTGCCAATCGCTCCCGTGGCGGCTATGGCAGAAAGCCCCGCAGCTTCGGCGGTAAAAAATGCCGAGTTTTCCTTGGCGTTGGCTTTCATAAAAATGCGGTCACCCGTGTTTAGCGTGAGCGCGTACGATTTGTTGATGTCGCCGCCCGAAAGGCGGTCAGTGCGCGCAATGGCGACCGACAAGCCAAACAGTGAGACCAGTGCGCTCGCAAGAGAAGTATAGTGTGGGGGGAATGGGAAAGTTCATAAGCTTTAGTATACAGGAGATTGGGGCAAAAGACAAGCCTCACTCAATCCGCAAAGTCATGCGGGTCACTTCCCGCTCTGTGCCCTGCTCAAACACAGTAACGGAGATCGTCTGCCCGGCCTCTTCGCTACGAGTAAAGCGGATGTCGCTCCCGTTTTTAAAAAGCAGTTTTTCCTCCGTCTCGTCAAAGGTAACTCCATATCCGGCGGTTACATTGGCGTACACCTCGGAGCAGTTAGTCATCATAAGAAGCTTCTTGAAGTCAGTTTGCTGGGCGATGAGCGAAAGGAGCCAGCTGCGGTATGCTTCGTAGTCATCGTGCCATTGGGTATAGGCCGCGGCAGCTGTATGGCTGTCACAATCAAAATGCTCCGAAAGGTATGCGCCAATGGCCTCCGTTACCTTGCGGGCACCGGATGGGTTCAAGTGCGAGTTCTGGTCGTACTGGTCAATATCAAAGTCAACGATTCCATCGGTCAAATCAAGAAGGGGTACACCCTCCGCTTTGCAGAGGGGAAGCAGTGCCTCTTTCCAGTCGGCAAGGTTTTCCTGTGCGGAGTATGGGATAAAAATCAGTAGGGGCTGAATGTCCTTTTGCTTGCACCATGCGATGAACTTGCGAATGTATTCCATGCCTACAGAATCCCTGCCGTCATAGCGGTTTTTAACTTCCATATTGAATACCTCGGGCCCTTTTACATCGATGCGAAAATCCATGCCCTTGGTGGGGTATGGCAGGTATGCCCCGCGGAGCCGACTAACGGCATCATTTAGTTTGAACGAGAAATCGGCATCCTTCCAGCGGTTGTGGTAAGAATAAAACGGAAAGATAAGCTCCGCACGCATCTTGCTATCTAAAAATATATCGAATATACCACTCAGTTTAGCAGGGCTTAACGGAAATGTGTCCATCACATCATGGAAGTATTGCAAGTTTGCCTGTTTTTTTATTGCATTTACGCCGAGTATGTCAAGCACGGCAACCTTGGGCTTGTGGTATAGGGCAGCGGTGCGGAGTATCCAGTAGCTAGGCACAGGGCCCATGCTGTGGTAGGAAAGATTGTAGCTTGCAATCCTGTAGTCTGCCCACAACTGCATGGGGTTTACGGCATTGAGCATGTGACTTGTGCCAAAGAACAGCACATCGTAGTCAGTGCGGCTCTTGATGAAGGTTTGGTACTTATCGTACGTGGCAGTGCGCATAAAGCCGAGAGAAACAACATGGAGCGAAAACAAAAGGGTGGCAACCGTAGCGCAGATTTTGAGCAGCCGTTTTAAATGGAACATATAGTTTTCTCCTTTTTCAGAATTGAAAGTAGATGAACGAGGCTGCGTTGTAGCCCGCGCCCCACACACCTGCCACCGCGAGCACCAGCACTGCCACAATAATCGCTGCCGCCTGTAGGAGCCAGCTCCTCTGCAAAAGTGCATCTTGTAGGCGCACTCCCTTGTACTTTAGGAAATCTACGATGAGTAGCACCACAATTGAGCCAAGCAGGAACTTCAATTCGGTTTTGTCCATACCGTATTTTAAAAGCCAGTCCTTCCGTAGCGTGGAAAGTTGCGGGCTAAAAAGAATCTGCCAGACGTACCGAACCGCCGTTCTGAGCGAGCTTGCACGGAAGAAGAGCCAGCACAGGCACACGCCGCAGAAGGTTGCCGCACTCTGCAAAAGATGCCACAGGGAAGAGAGCGTAATGCAAAAGTGGAGGCTGGGCCTGTCGGAGCCACCGAGCTTTTTCCCAATGGTTTCAAGCGCAAAGGACATAGTAACGCCTCTTTTTTCTGCCTGCTCCTCAATCCTTTTGCGCCACGAGCCGGTCAGGTCATCAAATACCTGAAAGATTCCGTTTAAAAATCCCCAAGCCACAAAGTGAAAGCCCGCACCGTGCCAGATACCACTTGCCAGCATGACAAGCATCGTGTTTACGTTTTTGCGAATGCGCCCCCTTCGGCTGCCTCCGAGCGGAATATACAGATAATCCCGAAACCATGTTGAAAGCGAAATGTGCCATCTGCGCCAAAAGTCTTTGAAAGACACAGCAAAATACGGCGCGTTAAAGTTTTCCATAAGACTGATGCCGAGAACCCGTGCGGCCCCTGCAGCAATCACCGAATACCCGTAGAAGTCGCAGTAAATCTGAAAGGCAAAGATGAATGTTGCGAATGCCACCTGTACACCGGTTGTGGCATCATTTGCAAAGACAAAGTCCACCAGGACGGCAGCACGGTCGGCCACCACCATCTTCAAAAGGTAGCCGTACAGCATGGTAAGTATACCGCTCTTTGCCCGCGCAAAGTCAAATGGGGCAGGCTTTTCAAGCTGAACAAGAAGGTTTCGGCTGCGCTCAATGGGACCCGCCACCAACTGCGGAAAAAACGAAGCAAACAGCGCGTAGCGAAAAAAATTGCGCTCCGCCGTAATGTCGCCCCGCCACACATCTATCAGGTAGCCCGCCACCTGAAAGGTAAAGAACGAGATACCCACCGGCAGGATGATATCGAATTGCGGCACTGAAACATTTATATGTAGCAGGGAAAAGGCCCGCGCCACCGTCGAAAGCGCAAAGTTTAGATATTTATAGTAAAAAAGGAGGCAGAATGTAAGGACCAGCGAAACTATAAGGATAAGACGCGCATTTGCGTATACTTTATTCTGACTGCGCGAACGCTCCACCAGTAGCGCGGCCCCGTACGTTATCGCCGTTGAGAAGAAGAGGAGCAATGCATATTTTAGGTTCCAGCCCATGTAGAATACGTAGCTTGCAAGGAGCAAGCAAAAACTTCTTGCACGTCTTGGCAAAACAAAGTACAGCAGCACCACTGTTGGGAAGAAAATCAAGAAATGAACAGAATTAAACAGCAAGGTATCTCTCCTGAAAAGGCAGATTATCAGACAGTAAAAGCCTTTTATTACACATTAACATTTCATAACTATACTTTAAGGCTTTTATTTTTGTCAAGATGTCTTTTATTACATACAGTAGGGTATGGGCTTTGCAGAGAATCTTCGGGATGAACTAGAATATCAGGGAATGCAGGTAAAGGAACTTGCGGAAAAGACGGGCTTGAGCATTAACACGCTGAACAAATACCGCCCTGGGAGCACCGTCATTCCCACAATAGACAACGCGCACAAAATTGCGCGGGCGCTCAATGTGTCGCTAGACTATCTTGCGGAGGGCCTTCCCTCTGGCAGCAGAAAGTTGCACCTGGAAAAAGAAATTGCGCTGTTCCAAAAATATCGCAGGCTGATTGCAAAGCTGGAGCTGCTTTCCGAAGACATCAGGGCTCCAATCATAGAGATGATAGAGCGGCTGCCGTAGAGATATCCGCGCTATCGGCAAAATAAAACGCTTCTTTTTATATAAAAAACCACTTTATATTTTGCCGATAACATGCTATAATATTGCCGTAGAGAAAAGCGAAGAAATTTTTG
>CALAEZ010000256.1 GCA_937891125.1 uncultured Treponema sp.
ACCTGCCTGACCTGCCTTGCCGTCAGGCAGGCGGCAGACAGGAGTTCGGAATGACACTATACAATGAACTTATTAGTCATCCCCTTTTTTTGCGCGCTCTATACGTTAAAAGTAGCGTTTACAGCGCAGAAAGCTTTTCGTTTACCAGCTTAGTCGCCACAGCTGGATTTGCTTTTCCCTTGCTTGCCTTCATTACCTGCCCCATAAGCCAGCCGACAACGTTTGTCTTTCCGCCCTTGTAGTCTGAGACCGCCTTCGGGTTTTCTGCAATCACCTGATCTACAATCGCTTCGATTGCGCCGGTGTCGCTGACGCTTTCCATGCCCTCTTCTTTTATGATGGCAGACGGAAGCTTTCCGTTTTCAAGCATTTTTGCAAAAACAGTCTTTCCCTGCGCAGAGGTAATTTTCTTGTCAAAAATTGCGTTTACCAGCTCGGTAATGTGGGCGGGCGTAATGCCGACCTCGCTGATTGTAACATTCTTTTCGTTAAGAACAGCAAGCAGCTCTGCCAGAATCCAGTTTGCAACCTTCTTTACGTCCTTTGCGCCCTGCGCCGCCTCTTCAAACCAAAGGGAAAGTTCGCGTGTTGAAGTAAGCGTTTCAACGTCAAAGTCAGAAAGACCGTACTCGCTCTTTAAGCGGGTGCGCTTTGCTTCCGGAAGCTCGCCGACGCGGCTTTCTGCGCGCTCAATAAGCTCGTCATTTACGGTAAACGGCTTAATGTCAGGCTCGGTCGTAAAGCGGTAATCTACAAAGCTGTTTTTCGTACGCTGCACGACAGTCTGACCTTTTGCCTCGTCCCAGCCCATCGTCACCTTAAAGCCGGCGTTAAATTCCTGACGGTCGTTCTGGAACTCTTCAAGCTGCCGCTTTGCCTCGTAGGTACAGGCTTCGCGAATCGCCTTAAAGCTGTTCAGGTTCTTAATTTCGCTGATTGGCGTGTGATAGAGCTTTCCGTCTTCCCACACGTTCAGATTGATATTTGCGTCACAGCGCATGTTTCCTTCTTCAAGGTTACCGTTTGTGACGCGCACATAGCGCAGGATTTCCTGCACGGTCTGCATGAAGAGTGCCGCCTCGTCCGGGCTTGACATATCCGGCTTTGTAACAATTTCAATCAGCGGAGTGCCGCTTCTGTTGTAGTCGATGTACGAGTGCGCGCCCTGCAGGTGGAGCGACTTACCGACGTCCTCTTCAAGGTGAATGCGTTCAATGCGCACACGGCGGTATTTGCCGTCGATAATACACGGCTCGCCCTTAAAGTTTAACGGGCGATGCTTTGCGCCGCCAATCTGCTCATCTTTTGGGAAGTGCAGAAGCGGCAAATCTACATAGCCGTCGGTGCAGAGCGGAATGTCATACTGCGTAATCTGATAGCCCTTGGTAAGGTCTGGATAGAAATAATGTTTGCGGTCAAACTTGGTAAAATGCGCAATGTCGCAGTTCAGAGCAAGACCGGCAACCGCGCCAAGTTCCACGTAGCCCTTACTGATGCGCGGCATAGCTCCCGGAAGACCTAAGCAGACCGGACAGACGCGCGTATTTGGCATGCCGCCATAGCGGTTTTCGCAGGCGCAAAACGCCTTAGTCTTTGTTAAAAGCTGCGTGTGGATTTCACAGCCGATTACAATTTCATATGTATCAATAGCCATATATAAACTCCAAAAAGAGTGCAAAACAAAGTATCAGCCGATTATAGCGTTTTGCATAAGAAAGTTGTAGTAGGTTTGCAGAATATTTTTTAGCAAGCTCTGCGCCTGCCCCAGTCAGATAACGCATACCTACAGCCTTCCTGCTGCCTCCTCCCACCGTTCGTTAAGCTGCTCCAGCTCTGCGTTCAGCGCGTCGATTTTCTGCTGGCAGGCCTTTGCTTTTTCGCCGTTACTGTAGACTTCGGGCTTTGCCATCTCATTCTGCGCTTCTAAAAGCCTTTCCTCGCAGGCGGCAATGGCTTCTTCTAAGCGGGAAACTTCCTTTTCAAGCTTTCTGCGCTCAGCCTCCGCTTTTTTCTGCTCTTCCCAATTCTGTTTTCCAGCGCTTTTTTGCTCTGCCGGCTCTGCTGCCGCCTGTCTTGTAGATGCAGCGCCCGCCGTGCCTTCAGTCGGCACAATGCCTGCCGCCTCGTCTTCAATGCGCTGCATGTAATAAGCGTATCCGCCGACAAAATTGCGTGCGCGGGTGTGCGTCTCTTCGGGCGTCAGCTCCAGAACGCGCGTTGCAAGCCCTTCGATAAAGCCGCGGTCGTGGCTGACGAAAATGACGGTGCCGCCAAAGCTTTTGAGCGCGTCTAAAAGCACATCTTTTGAGTGCATGTCCAAGTGGTTTGTCGGCTCGTCAAGCACCAAAAGGTTTACCGGGCGCAAAAGCAGGCGCAGAAGCGCAACGCGGCTTTTTTCGCCGCCGCTCAGCACATCGAGCGACTTAAACACATCGTCTCCGCGGAACAGGAATGCGCCGAGCATGTCTCGCAGGCGCGGCACAAGCTCAAGCGGCGCTTCGTTTTCAAGCGTTTCAAGAATGGTTGCACTTCCTTTTATCGTTTCTGCGTTGTCCTGACTGAAATAGCCTACGCTGACGCCCGCTCCAAGCTTTATCGTGCCGCTGTAGGCGGAATCTACCCCTGCAATGTAGCGGAGCAGCGTCGATTTACCCGCGCCGTTGTGACCGCAGACCACCAGCCGCTCGCCGTTTTCCACCAGCAGATCAAGCTTGTCGAGCACGGCGCGGCTTTCATCGTAGCTTTTTGTCACCTGCTCTGCCTGCACGACAAGACGGCCGCTGTGAGGAGCTGGCGGAAAGGTAAAATGTATTTTTTTGAGCGATTCCGGAATGACGATTTCGTTTGCTTTCAGGCGGTCGAGCATTTTCTGCCGTTCCTGCGCCTGCGCCGCCTTTGTCGCCTTTACACCAAAACGGCGGATAAAATCTTCAAGCTTTGCCATTTCCGCCTGCTGCTCTTCATACTGGGCAATCAGCGTTTCAAGCTCAACGGCGCGCACCTTCTCATAATGCGTAAAGTTTCCGGGATAGCGCTTTAAGTCGCCGTTAAAAAGCTCGTAGACTTCGTTTATCGTGTGGTCAAGAAAATAGCGGTCGTGACTGACCAGTAAGAATCCGCCTTTGTAGTCGCCTAGAAATTTTTCAAGCCACGCACGCGCCTCTATATCAAGATAGTTTGTCGGCTCGTCAAGCAGCAGAATGTCAGGATTGACCATGAGCGCCTTTGCAAGCGCAATGCGCATCTGCCAGCCGCCTGAAAACTCTTCGGTGCGGCGGTCAAGGTCTGCGTGAGAAAAGCCTAAGCCGATAAGCACTTGCTCTGCTGTTGCGCTCCTGCGGTTCCAGCCAGACGCTTCCAGCTCGCATAGGATTTCGCTGTGCCGCTCTAAAAGCGCCTTGTTTGCGCCGTCTGCATTCTGCGCAAGCTTATCGCCGATTGCGTCAAGCTCCTGCATAAGCTCGTAGCCGAAAGCGAATGCCTTGTCCGCCTCTTCGCGTAGTGTCGAGCCGTGGTGCGTCAGTCCGCTTTGGGGAAGATAGGCTATGCGCGCGCCCTTCTGCGCGGTGCGGTTTCCGCTGTCCGGCTGCTGTAAGCCTGCCATCACCTTTATGAGCGTAGATTTTCCCGCGCCGTTTGCGCCGGTAAGCGCCGCCTTGCTGCCTGCCTGCAGATTGATGCTGACGTTTTTTAGAATATCGCGGTCGCCAAATGCAAGCGACACCTGTGAAAACTGAACAAATGCCATAGGAGCGTACTATAGCGGATTCTGCGCTAAAAAGAAATAGGGAGCGCTCATGTAGCCAGGGCAAGTGCATTATACATTTTTTTAGTTCAAAAATGGCTACCAGTCGCAGACTCGTCTTTGCGAAACCGCAGTCTCGCCTGCTACAGGCTGATTGTGCTTGTAACTATGTACGGTTGCCCTGCTCATGTAAACACGCACCTTGCGGATTAGCTTCGTGCCATGCTAAAATCGTTGCATGAAATATCGAAACGTTGGTAACTCAGGCTTACAGGTAAGTGAGATTGCTGTCGGCAGTTGGATGACAGCATTGCAAGACAGCGCAGCGCAAGCTGTTGCAAAAGACGTAATACGTCTTGCATACGAAAGCGGCGTTAATTTTTTTGACTGCGCCGATGCGTACAGCGGTGGCGAGGCAGAACGCTTTTTAGGCAAGGTACTGCGCGAATACCCCCGCTCAAGCTATGTTATTTCCAGTAAAGTCTTTTTTCCCACGGGGCTTGGCGTTAACGACCGAGGGCTTTCACGCAAGCACATCACTGAAAACATTGACCGCTCGCTCAAAAATCTGGGGCTTGAATACATAGACCTCTACTACTGCCACCGTTTTGACCCCACCACGCCCATGGAAGAAACGCTCCGCACGCTCAGCGCACTCGTAGACCAGGGTAAGATTCTCTATTACGGCGTGAGCGAGGAATGGGGAGCCGCTCGCCTTGAGCGCGCCGAAGCAATTATTGAGCACTACAAGCTGCACCCGCTCACGGTGATTCAGCCGCAGTACAATATGATTGACCGCTACATCGAGCATGACATTGTTGACGTCTGCAAAACGCACGGCATCGGCATTACACCGTTTTCACCACTTGCGCAAGGGCTTTTAACCGGCAAATACCGCAAGG
Source organism: uncultured Treponema sp. (assembly GCA_937891125.1). Taxonomy (GTDB): domain Bacteria; phylum Spirochaetota; class Spirochaetia; order Treponematales; family Treponemataceae; genus Treponema_D. Next base: position 4,648 of record CALAEZ010000256.1, read on the forward strand.
GAGAGCCCTACCCTGCAGGTAGCCGTGCAACGCATCAAGCCGACAAGCAGATTAACAATCTGCTTACCGATGAAAATCTTGCCAAGGTAGAAAAGCTCCGCGTCATTGCCGACCGGCTCGGTACCAACATGAGCGTGCTTTCTCTTGCATGGCTCCTCACCCGCCCTTGCATTTCAAGCGTGATAACAGGAGCGACAAAGCCCGAACAGCTCAAGAATAATGTGGCTGCAAGCGACCTTGTTATTCCAGAAGATGCGCTTACCGAAATTGAGCAGATTCTCAATTTTACGCGCTTTGAACGCCACGTGGGTTAAGTACTCGCTACAGGGCTTCTAAAAAAATCTGTACTTGCACGAGGTTCAAGGTGAACTTGGTGCAAGTTCAAACAAAAGTCCTGCTTTCCGTGCCCTATTTTCTTTGCTCCTTTGCATAATTTGCACGGCTCTTTTGCTCTTTTTTCGCGGTAGTTTTCGGTAGCTAGACTGGAGAACCATGCGTGACATGCTCGGAAGCGGCGCAGAAACTGCAAGCAACACTGCACCGCACTGCGCGGAGTAAACACGCACCAGCCGAGCACCTAACAAATGTCTTAAGGGAACCTCGAAAAACTGGTTTTAGAATCTTCTTATCCTGCCCTGAATCAAT
>CALAEZ010000257.1 GCA_937891125.1 uncultured Treponema sp.
TTTTGACGAGTCGTTTTTTATGCGTGCTGCTTCCGGTAAAAGCCGCTACAGCTGGGGCCGCAAAAACGAAGAATCGTTTGACTACCGCACCTGGCTTTTAGCGCGCAACGACGAGGAAAGCCGCTCTAAGCTCATTTTTTTTGATTTAATGCATAATCGCGAGGATGAAGCGGTTGCTGAGTTCAAGCGCATGAGCATGAATCATGCGGGCTTTCGCCTTGCAAAGTGGTTCACGCGCGAAGATTTTATGGACTACGGCTTTATTTTAGCCGAGGAGCTTGTGCTCAGGCAGGAATATTACGACGCTTTTGTGCTTTTAGAGCAGATAATCCGCATGGAGCACAGCTACTCGTACTTTAAGCTTTTCTTTCCGGAAGTGATGGATTTAACGCGTTCCATCTTAAAGCATCAGATTGACGGCAAGGTCAATGACGAGCTTGCGCTTGACAGCTGGGAGCGTGCGCTTGAGCTAGGCTTTGGTGCAAAGGATGATTCGTTTTTCTTACATAAAATGGCGCAAGCATATCGCCGATTAGGTGATGAGCGTACTGCCCGCATCTGTGAAGAGGAAGCAGTGCGTCTTGCAGGTTAAAGATGGTAGACAGTCTCAAAAGAAGGTATATATGATTCGCTTAAAGAATGAAATTCAGCTTGATGGAATCCGCACCTCGTGTCATGCACTTGCGGATTTGTTTCGCGAGGTAATCCCGCAGGTGCATCCCGGCATGAGCACAAAGGACGTGGATGATTTAGTCGTTAAGTTTATTAAAAAAATTGGCGGAAAGCCTGCCTGGTACCGTGAAGATTTCCCGGGTGCTGCGTGCGTCAGCATAAACGAAGAGGTAATCCACGGCATTCCCTCAAAAAAACGCATTATTCACGACGGCGATTTAGTGTCGCTTGATATCGGAATCGACCTTGACGGCTACATAAGTGATTCGACTCATACGGTCATGGTGGGAAATGTAAAGCCACAGCACAAGCGGCTGGTGCAGGCAACACGTGAAAGTCTGTTAGCAGGCATTGACGCCTGCCGCGCCGGAAACCGTATTAAAGACATTGCAAATGCCGTAAATGATGTTGCCTACGGTCGTTATGGCTACGGCGTTGTGTACGAATACTGCGGGCATGGCGTCGGCCTTGATGTGCATGAAGACCCATCCGTGCCTAATGTGTGGAACGGTGGCGCAAATCCGCGCTTACAGGAAGGCATGGTGCTTGCAATCGAGCCGATGATTAACATGGGAACGGCTGATGTTGACTTAGCGAGCGACGGCTGGACGGTCCTTTCTGCTGACCGAAGTTGGAGCTGCCACGAGGAACACACCGTTGCGGTGTTTAGAGATCACACCGAAGTGCTTACCGAGTGCGCGGGACTTCCAAGCTGGGCGTAAGTGTTCGTCTATAACGTTTTTTTATTGAGCTAACATTAATTTTGATGTAACGGAATGCGCCTATCAGCGTTTTTTTAGTGTATGTGAGCGAAGCACAAAGTGAAAAGCTTGCATACACTTTTTTTGAATATTTTCCTTTTTAGGAGGCTTTTATATGAAAATCTGGACAAAACGCATTTTTGGTGCGGCAGCAGCGGGCGCATTTGCCTTTGCCGCAATTTCTTTTTCATGCTCAAAAACAGGT
>CALAEZ010000258.1 GCA_937891125.1 uncultured Treponema sp.
TAAGTTCACCGGTAAGATTTCTTCTCTCAAACGCTTTAAGGACGATGCAAAAGAAGTCCGCGAAGGCTTTGAATGTGGTATCGGCTTAGAAAACTGGCAGGACATTCAGGTGGGCGACGTGCTCGAAGCATTTGAGTTTGTTGAAGTTGCTCGTAAGCTTGGCGACAAGCTTGTTGACCAGAAAGCAGAGGCTGAAAAGCAGGCTGCTGAACGCGCAGCTCAGGCAAAGGCAGAGGCTGACGAAAAGGCTGCTGCTATTGCCGCTCAGGAAGCTGCCGAAAAGGCTGCCGGCAAGGCCGCAAAAGCTGCAAAAGCTGCATTGGAAGGCGGTAACTAATGGCTTCTTTCCGTTTGGTTCGTCTTGGCGAGCAGCTGAGAGATGAAATTTCTAAGATGATTTTGCGTCAGCAGGTAAAAGACCCGCGCGTTTCTACATTCTTAAACATTAACCGTGTAGAAGTTGCCGGCGACCTTGCCTACGCAAAGGTGTATGTTTCAAGTTTTCTGCCCGAAGGCGAAATTAAAAAAGGCGTAGAAGGCTTAAACAGTGCAGCGGGCTTTATTCAAAGCTCGATTGCAAAAAAACTGCGGATTTACCAGTTTCCAAAGCTCACCTTTATTGCTGACTCCAGCTTAAAAGAAGGCTTTGAGATGGTACATAAGCTGAATGAACTTGAAGCGGAGGAAAATGCGCTCCGTGCAGAACAAGAACAGTCAGAATAATGCGCTTTCGGGCATTATGCTTTTTGCAAAAAAGCCCGGGCTCACCAGTTTTTCATCCCTTTCAACAATAAAAAAAGCGCTTGGAACAAGCAAGGTCGGGCATACCGGCACGCTTGATTCCTTTGCAGACGGGCTTTTGGTTGTCTTAACTGGAAGCCTTACACGCCTTGTTCCTCATATTACTAATTTTGATAAAGACTATCTGGCTCTCGTAGAATTTGGAAGCGAGACTGACACGCTTGATCCGACCGGTTCTGTTATAAAGACAGCCGCGCTTCCGACAGAAGAGCAGGTGCGAGCTGTGTTACCGCAGTTTTTAGGCGACATCATGCAGGTGCCGCCGGCTTTCAGTGCGCTTCATGTAGACGGCGTTCGCGCAAGCGATGCTGTAAGAAGCGGAAAGACCGTTGAGCTTAAGGCGCGTCCCATTCACATTTATGCTCTTTCGCTTTTAGATTTTAGCGGAAAGTACGCGCTTTTAGAGGTGCGGTGCTCAAAGGGAACGTATATCCGCGCCCTTGCCCGCGACATAGCATCTGCCTGCGGCTCATGCGCGCACTTAAAAGCGTTGCGCCGTGTTTCTGTCGGTCCTTTTACGCTTAAAGAGGCCGCTGGAGCGAGCTTACTCGGTGATTTTACGATAAGCGCGCTGTGTGGCGCCAGTGCACTGTGTGGCGCACGCGCACTACCAAAAAACAGCGCAGAGGGCGATTTTTTAGAGTCTGCCGATGAGCGTGACCGTCCTGAATTCTTACAGGAAGTTCGCTCCTCACTTAAGCCAATGACCGCGTCTTTAGCCGAATACTGCGGCTTTACGCCACTTACGCTTACCGAGCGCGGAAAAGAGCAGTTTGAGCATGGCCGTCCGCTTACTATGAGCGATTTTGCTACTGAACCGCATGCCTCTGCACAGGAAGCGTTTGACGGCGAGCAGATTGCAGCGTTTTACCCAGACGGGGATTTTGCAGGCATTGTAGACGTAAAAAGCGATAACGGCGGACGGCTCTGCTTAAAATACGGCTTTGTTGTTCCGCGCGTAAAGCCTATGGCTGTCTACAGCTGGAGCGAGGTTGTAGAAAAAGGCATTGATAAGCATTTCCTAAAAACAGGCACTGCTCTTACAGTCGGAAGCTTTGATGGGCCACACATCGGCCATGATTCGCTTTTTAAGGCTGTGTTTAAGGCGTGTAAGCCTAAAAAGGGGAGTGCGCCACTTAGCCCCGGCGTGATTGCGTTTAGCCGCTCTCTTCGTGGCTTTAAGGAAGGCGAAAGCTACAAGGGAGATGTAGTAACGCTTAAGCAAAAGCTTTCTGTTTTTGAGCAAAAGGGCTTTGACTTTGCTGTCGTCATTGACTTTTCTCCGGTATTCGCTAAAATGAATGCAGACATTTTCCTTGCTACGCTGAGCCGTCAGTGCGGTATGAAATTTCTTGCCGAGGGCGTGGACTTCCATTGCGGCTACAAGGGCGCGTTTGATACAGAGCGCATTAAGGCTTTTGGAAAAGAAAACGGCTTTGCACTTTCTGTTTTAGAGCCGGTTTTATATAACGGCGAGCGGGTAAGCTCAAGCCGCATACGCGAGGCAGTTCTTGAAAAGCATTTTGCTGAGGCTTCCTCAATGCTTTCCCGACCGTTTTCAGTCGACTGCTCAGGTTTTGACTGGAAGTGTATACAGGAAAATGGAAAAACAGTCTTACAGGCGGAACGAAAAGAAAATCAGCTTCTTCCCCCTGAAGGCAGATATGAAGTTTCAATTATGTTGTCTGCGGAAAAATCCGCCCCAGTGCCGTTTGGCACTGAGCATATCCTTAGCGCGATGTGCGAAATTACGTCCGGCTACCTTCGCCTGCTGGACGTGATGAATCCTTCGGCAATGATACGGACAATACAATTTGGGTAACCCAAGAGGAAAACATATTTTAAGGAGTAAGTAATGGCACTTACAAAAGAACAGTCAGCTGCAGTAGTCAGCAAATTCGGTGCAAATGATTCAGACACCGGCAACACTAAAGTTCAGGTCGCACTTTTGACCGAACGCATCAAACAGCTTACCGTACACTGTACAAGCTTCCCAAAGGACACAAGCGCATCTCGTGGCCTTCTTAAAATCATCGGTCAGCGCAGAAAGCTGCTTAAATATCTGCAGCGTCGCGATCTTGAACTGTACCGCTCACTCATTAAAGAGCTTGGCTTACGCAAATAAGCGGAGCGTGTAATGGCAATAGAAAGAGTAACCTATAAAATCGGAAACGAAGAACTGGTGCTCGAAACGGGCAAAATCGGCAAGCAGGCGAATGGATGTGTCTATGCGCAGTTTGCTGGTTCTGCCATCGTTGCAACAGTCTGCTGTGCCTCTGAAGTAAAAGAAGGCTTAGACTTCGTTCCTGTAACCGTTGAATACAACGAAAAATATTACGCTGCCGGAAAAATCCCCGGTGGCTTTATCAAACGCGAAGGTCGCCCGAAAGATAAAGAAATCTTAGTTTCTCGTCTTATTGACCGCCCAATGCGCCCACTTTTTGAGCCGTCATTTGGTCGCGAAATCCAGATTGTTCCAACCTGTGTTTCTTCTGACGGTGTAAATCCTCCTGATATTTTAGCAGTTATCGCTTCAAGTGCAGCTGTCAGCATTTCTGACATTCCGTTCCACGGACCGGTTGCAGCGTGTCGCGTTGCCTACTTAAACGGCGAATACGTAATCAATCCGACATTCAAGCAGATTGATGAAGCTGACCTTGAGATTGTCGTTGCAGGTACTGCAGACGGCTTTACCATGGTAGAAGGCGGTGCAAACGAAGCAACTGAAGAAGTAATGCTTGGTGCACTTGAAAAGGCACAGGACTTTATCACTGCTATGTGCCACTTGCAGGAAGAACTTGTAAAGAAAGCTGGAAAAGAAAAGCTTCCGTTAGCTCCTCTTAACGTAGAGCTTGCAAATAAAGACGCAATTATTGCAGAAGCAACTCCGCTTTTGGAAAAAGCCTGCTTCCAGGACGGCAAAATGAACCGCGGTCGCGCTATCAGTGCTGTAAAAAAGCAGATGGTAGAAGCTCACGCAGAGCAGTTTGCTGACGAAATCCAGAAAAAGCTTTTCGACCAGTGCTTTGACGATATTCAGTACAATTTGCTTAGAAAGAGCATTTTGGACAAGGGTGTTCGCATTGACGGTCGTAAGACAAATGAAATCCGCCCGATTACTTGCGAGGTAAACGTTCTGCCGCGTCCTCACGGAAGCGCACTGTTTACCCGTGGCGAAACGCAGTCTTTGGCAGTTACCACTCTCGGCACTGTTATGGACGCTCAGGTGTATGACGACATTGACGGCGAGCGCACGGAAAACTTTATTCTGCACTA
>CALAEZ010000259.1 GCA_937891125.1 uncultured Treponema sp.
CTCCGGCGTGACAGGCCAGCGCGATAACCAGCTTCGCTACGCCCCCGTGATGTTTAAGACTATATCAGAAAGCGCATTTTTGTGTCAACAGCAAAAACACTTTTTTTCAAAAAAAATATATTTTTTTTCTCTGTCCTAGCACTTTGCTTCGATTCCGCCAGTAGTGTACTGCGCCTTCCACCTATGCAATTCTGCGCTAATCAAATCGAATCATTGACAGCATATAATGCGAATGATAAAATTGCACGACTATTTCACCAATTATAAGGACGATTTTCTAAAATGAAAAAAACATTGCTTTTTGTCGGTTCTGTTATCATTCTGATTCTTTCTGCGATAACATTTATCTTTATTCCTGCAATGGCACAGGGCGCTACTGGTAAGGCACCTGTTTTCGGTAAGTACGATGGAAAGTCCATTGAACTTTCTCAGGGCTCTGCATTTGCGAATGCTGTCTTAAACTACGAGGATGCAGCGAAATCTGACTTAACACAGATTAATGCAATGGCTCAGGAGCAGCAGGATTACTACCGAACCATGCTGTACTACCAGATTTACAACAACGCATTCAATGCAACAATTTACAACATGGCATACACAAGCGCAGTAAAAAAATCAGGCTGGCAGCCAACTGAGCAGCAGATTGCCCGCGAAATCGTACAGATTCCAAGCTTTATGGAAAACGGTCACTTTTCACAGCGTAGCTACAATGCAATCTCTGACAGCCAGAAAAAAAGCCTAAAAGAAAGCATTACAAACCAGCTTGTCTGGAACCGCTACGCACAGGATGTATTTGGTGGAGACACAAAATTGGGTGAAAGCGCCATTGGCGGCATTAAAACGCCCGCTGCAGAGCTTGACTTTATTGCTTCACAGGGAGCCGCAAAGCGTTCGTTTGACATGGTTGCTTTTGACACCGCTGATTATCCAGAAAGCGAAGTTGTCGCATACGGAAACGAGCACAAGGATTTATTTACAAAATACAGCCTTTCAGTCATTACACTTGATGACGAAAGCGAAGCAAAGAATGTGCTTGCAAAAATCACGAGTGGCGAAGCCACATTTGAGGATTCACTTTCTTACTCTGAGAAATACTATTCTGACGGCGAAGGCAAAATGAATGCAACCTACCGCTATCAGCTTGCAAGCTCTATTCCCGCAGAAGCAGACTTGAATGCAGTTACATCTCTCGAAGCAGACGCTTTAAGTGATGTCGTTGCAACCGCTCGTGGCTATTCTATCTTCCGCGCAACAGGAGCTGCTGTGGCGCCCGACTTTACTGACAGCTCACTTATTGACACCGTTAAAAGCTACATAAAATCTAATGAAAGCGGTCTTATTGAGGATTACTACCTTGGCATTGCAAAGAATTTTGCGGCAAGCGCAGTAACTAACGGCTTTGAAAAGGCATGCACGCAGTTTGATGCAGAACGCATTGAAGTTCCTGCATTTGCAATGAACTATGGAAATGCTTCTGTGTACGGCACGGTAGCTTCTGGCGTTTCTCAGCTTTCAAGCGCTGCAACGAACGAAAATTTCCTGAAAACAGCTTTTTCACTCAAAAACGGCGAGGTTTCTGAACCACTCGTTCTTGGCAACTCTATTATCGTTCTTAAGATGACTGGTGAGCAGACTGATACGATAACTGATGAAAATAAGGATGCTCTCAAGAGCGACCTTTCCAGCTACGACAAAAGCTCAGCACAGACCGCACTTTTGAACAGCGACAAGGTTGAAAACAATGTTTCAGAAGCGTTCTTTAAGTACGTTTCTCCGAGCCGCTCAAACTAATGGCTACTGATGCTACAAAGCCCTGTTTGGTACAAGCCGGACAGGGCTTTTCTGTTTTATACAACGAACGTTACCTTTACTCACGCTATAATCCAGAAAAAGCGGCGTTGCAGACGGTCGCTTCTCTTACAGTGCTTCCTGGTACAGTCATTATCGTCGCAGCCCCGCTTTTGTGGTATGGAATGGACGAGCTGTTTGCAAAATTACCGACAGAGTGCACCATTCTTGCCATTGAGCTTGAAAGTGCGCTCCAAGAGCTTACCGAAAAAACACTCGAAACAAAACCCTACAAAAACGACAGTCGCCTTTCTCTGCTTACCGCAAAGGCGCTTAGTCACTTTGAAGACTATTTTCCGCCATTACATACGGTACGCAGAGCAATTCTAGTAGAGCTAAGCGGTGCTTCCCAGCTACACAAGGACGCATATCACCAGATTGCACGTAGCGCAGAGCATACGATAGCAACATTTTGGAAAAATCGGCTCACGCTTACTCGCTTTGGCAGATTATATGCGCGAAATCTATTTAAGAATCTGGGAGAAGCTAAAAACTGCCTGCCACGCATATGCATCGAAAAGCCCATTATTGTAGTTGGAGCAGGCGAAAGTGCAGAGCTAACGGTACGCGCATTACAAGCATTGCCAGAAAAGCAGCGTTCATGTTTCTTTCTGTTGGCTGTTGACGCAGCGCTTCCCATGCTTACCGCTCACCAGCTTGACGTTGACGGTGTCGTTGCCGTCGAAAGCCAGCTTGCCATTGAAAAAGCCTATATTGGCCAACAAAAGCACATTCCACTGTTGCTCTGCGATGCAGTTTCGCGCCCTGCAGTCATTCGCCGTGCACAAAAGCAGGGTGCGCGCATCCATTTCTTTTTAAGCGACTACACGCATGCAACCTACCTTTCTGAGCTAAAAGAACAAGGAATACTGCCGCCATTGCTCCCGCCGCTTGGCTCGGTCGGGCTCACTGCAACATTTATTGCACTCTCACTGCGTGCTTCATCTGATATACCAATTTTTGTTACTGGCCTTGATTTTTCTTTTTCGCTTGGCTGCACCCATGCACGAGGCGCACCAGCCCACATAATGCGCCTTTGCACACATACGCGTCTTAAGCCACTTGCAGCTTACGAAGCAGCATATAAGCCTGGTGCAAGTGCTGTGCATGGCAAAAATGGGCTCGTATACACCGACCGCGCGCTTTCTGGATATGCAGAAGGCTTTCGAGAAACGTTTTCTGGAAACACCAATCTGTATGACTGTGGAGAATCAGGGCTTTTTCTCTCGCTTCCTTGTATAACAAACACAGCACTTGCAGCATTTTTAAATACGGCCCACGCAGACACACATTCCAAGCCACTCAACGCTAGCGCGCCCATGCAGTCAGCGCGTACGCAGCCCGTGCCAGTAGCTACCGCTGCAATAAAAGCACCCACTGAACAACCCGCCACCGTTCTGCCGACAGACAATGCGTTTGCCGCCTACGCAAAAAAAGAGGTAAGCGCCCTTACCCGCATTAAAGCGCTGTTAACACACAGCGAGGCCGTACGCTCACCAACCATGAGTGTCCAAGATGAGCTTACTGCGCTCATCACGCCGCGCGACTATCTCTACCTGCATTTTCCTGACGGTTTTACCTGTAAGAGCGCCGACCTAAGCTTTTTAAAGCGCATTCGAAGTGAACTCGATTTTTTTATAAAGGATTTAACAACCGCACTTTCCCGGCACTGACTCACGTGCAGAGACGACAAAACCAGCCTGCTGATAGGTAAGACAAGTATGAAATGACGCTATCGTGTAAATTTTTCAAACAGACAGCAAAAAATATGCTTTATGTGTTCGCTTATATTTGCCTTGCTCGAACCATATTTTTCCTGGCCGCTCGACAGGCGGGCGCACAAAGGCAGCATTTTTTCGATTGCGGCGACTATACCACGACGCCACGCACCTGCTTGCGTCGTGTGTTCGGCAAGTGGCGGAATTATTT
>CALAEZ010000260.1 GCA_937891125.1 uncultured Treponema sp.
GCTTAAGCTCAATCTGCATGTTGTCGCGCAGGTAGTCAAAGCCGAACTCGTTGTTCGTGCCGTAGGTGATGTCGCAAAGATAATTCTGCTTTCTTACCTCGTTATCCATATTGGACAGAATTGTGCCGACCGTCTGTCCCATGTAGGCGTAGACAGGACGCATCCATGCAGCGTCACGCTCGGCTAAGTAGTCGTTTACGGTAACAATGTGAACGCCTTTTCCGCTTAAGCTGTTTAAATAGGCGGCGGCAACGCACATAAGAGTCTTACCTTCACCGGTTTTCATTTCGGTGATTCTGCCTGAATGTAAGACCAGAGAACCCATGAGCTGTACGTCGTAAGCACGCTCTCCCAATACGCGGAAAGCTGCCTCGCGGGCGAGTGCGAATGCTTCTACCAGAATATCGTCTAAGGTTTCGCCCTTTGCAAGGCGTTCCTTAAAGATTTGTGTCTGCTTGGGAAAATCTTCGGGGGCTAACGCTTTTGCCCAGCTTTCTTTTTCGTTGATTGCCGCAACAACCGGCAACAGTTTCTTTACATCGCGCTCATTCTGCGAACCAAAAATGAGCGTCATCACTTTGTCCAATAACATAGCGTTACTATACTTTAGATAGCTGTAAAAGTCTATATTATGCGATAACGCTAAATTGCGCACGAGTTGCGGCAAAAAGGGGACTTTTAAGGGGAGGAGCGGAAGCTATACTTCATAATTTTTTGTTAATCGCGGCAAATTCAGAAAAAAAAATAGTGATTACAGATTTTATAAACAGTGTCAGTGTAAAATCGAAGATGAAGTTTGGGAGTGCATACTCCGATATTATAAAAAGATAGGCGGGAAAAAAACTCGCTTTGTACAGACTGAAAGGGGGTACTGTATGTCTAAAAAAGTTATTACCTGTGTTACTGCGGTAAAAGTGTTGCTCATTGTGCTTGCTGTTGTTGCATCTGCCGTATCAGTAAAATCAACTTACCAGGGAGAGGCTGTTGCCGTTGAGTCGGTAAGTGGAATTGCAGCCTCGCTGTAGTCTCGAGTACCATGTACGGGGAAAACGCGCCTCTTGCTGCGTAGCGTCGTTTTCTCCCGCATGTTTTTTTCTCTAGTTGAAGATTTAGCTGTTTTATGCTATAGCTTTGCTATGAGTACAACAGATATCACTAAGGGCGACTTCACCCTGCCGGGCGAAGCCGGTTATGAAGATTTAACATTACGAATGGCAAAAAAGTGGGGCGCCGACATTATTCGCGACAGCGACGGCACCAAGCTTTCTCCTGAAATCACTAAAGCTGGCTATGGCATTTATTCTACCATCTGCATTATCCGCGCAGACAATGCCTGGGCAAAAGCGCATCCTGACTGCTTACAGCAAAACTTCTTAATGAGTAAGCCGGTTATCGCAGAGGGAACGAGCGTTACCATGCCGCTTTTAGACGGCTACTTTACTGAACAGTTCAAGGTAAACGAAAAAGACGACCCGCACGAGTTCTGGCAGGTGTTTGACCGCACGACAGGTGAGGAAGTGCCGCACGCTGACTGGAGCTTTGACGCTGCTGCCGGCTCTGTTACGGTAAAAAATGCGACGCCGTATCACCGCTATACCACCAACTTCCTTGCCGTGCGCCAGTGGGAAGAAATCAGCATGTACAACCATGTTACCAACAACTGGAACAAAGAGCATTTAATGGCAGTTGACCCCGTGTACCCGGAGGCAATGGCACACTTTAAGGACTGGATGGAAAACTGGTGCAAGGAAAACCCAGACACAACGGTCGTGCGCTTTACGTCAATGTTCTACAATTTTGCCTGGTTCTGGGGCGCCGACAGTGCAAACCGCAGCTTATTCAGCGACTGGGGCAGCTACGACTTTACCGTAAACCCGACGCATCTTCGCGCATTCAAGGCGGCAAAGGGCTATGCAATGACGAGCGAAGACTTTGTGCGCGCAGGCGAATACAACGCAACGCATAATGTGCCGACTAAAAAGTACCGCGAGTGGATGGAATTTATCGACGCATTTGTGGCAAAAGCAGGCAAAGAATTAGTAGACATCGTGCATAAGTACGGAAAAAAAGCCTATGTTTTCTATGACGACAGCTGGATTGGCGTTGAGCCATACGGTAAGCATTTTGCTGAATTTGGCTTTGACGGCCTGATTAAATGCGTGTTTAACGGCTTTGAAGCTCGCCTGTGCGCGGGCGTAAAGGGCGTAAAGACACATGAGCTGCGCTTCCATCCGTATCTGTTCCCGACAGGACTTACCGGCGAGCCGACATTCAGCGAAGGCGGGCATCCGGAAATCGAAGCCGGCCAGTACTGGATTCAGGTACGTCGCGCGCTGTTGCGTACTCCTGTTGACCGCATCGGCTTAGGCGGCTACCTGCACTTAGTCGAGCCGTTCCCCGCTTTCTGTGACTACATCGAAAAAGTAGGACAGGAGTTCCGCACGCTCAAGAGCTTTAATACATCGGGCGCTCCATACACCATTCCGGGTAAGGTCGCCGTGCTTTCATCCTGGGGCAGCTTGCGCAGCTGGATTTGTTCCGGTCATTTGCACGAGCATCCTGAGGTAGATTTGACGAATATCAACGAAAGCCTTTCAGGTCTTCCGTTTGATGTTGAATTCATAAGCTTTGACGACGTGGTTACTAACGGCATTCCGTCTGACGTAAAGGTGATTATCAATGCTGGCTGCGCAGACTCCAGCTGGAGCGGCGGCGAAAACTGGAAGAATGCAGCACTCACAAGCGCACTGACCAAGTTCGTTGCTGAAGGCGGCGGCTTTATCGGCGTGCATGATCCAAGTGCCACACGCTTTGGTGGCTTGTACTACCAGATGAGCCCGGTGCTTGGCGTAGACCGCGATACGGGTAGCAAAAAATGCGTCGGTAAGTGGCGCTATACTGTCGCCGACAGCACAAACCCAGCATACCGCATTGTTGCAGACGCTCCCGAAGCCGCCGCAGCAATCAAGCCGACCGATGGCGTATATGTTACTGACAGCGACACTGTGGTGCTCTCAGAAAAGGACGGCACACCGCTTGTTACTGCGCACGAGTTTAAAAAAGGTCGCGCAGTCTACTTTGCTTCCTGGAAGTTCAGCTTCCCGGTTACGCGTGTCCTGTTCCGTGCCATCTGCTATGCAATGCATGCTGACAAAAAGGCCGAGGAAGCCTTTGTTACGAGCAATATCTTAACGGAGTGCTCATACTATCCTGCAATCGATAAGACGGTTATCATCAATAACAGTGCTGAAGAGCAGAAGACGAGCTTTGTTACTGACAAGGGTAAAACGGTAGAGGTAATGCTTAAGCCGTTTGAAACAATCATTCAGTAGCAGCTAAGCTTTTGCGGTGCGTTTTGCTTACGCGCCTCATTTCCCCGTACATTTTTGGTGTGCGGGGATTTTTTTTGCTTTTTTTTCTAAAAAATGTGTAGAAAGTGGCCTCTTAAAGACAATATAGAGGTGGAGGTCATTATGAATAAAACGTTTTTGTATCATTACGTGCGTACCGCTCTTGTTACTGCTGTTTTGTGTGTCACGGTGCTCTCTTCGGTGCTCCCTGTTTCCTGTCGGCTTACTGAAAACGGAATTCAGCTTGTGTCGACAGATGTAACCGCTCCTACGGTAGTCTCATTTTCGGTTAGCAGTGAGAATACGCTTGAACTTGTCTGCTCGGAGCCCGTTACTATAGCGGAGGCGAGTGTTGATGAAGAGTGCTGCACGGTTTCCTACAGCGGAACGGGCGAGATTGTGTGCGTGGAGCTTCCTTCTGCAACCGAAGTGGGAAAAACGTATTCGTTTTTCTGCTCAGTGGCGGACGGAGCGGGAAATACGCTTACTTACAGCCGGCCGTTTTCTGGCTACAATGCGCAGCCCGCGCGGCTTATGTTGTCAGAAATTCGTACTGAAACAAGCAGCAACAACAACCGCTATCCTGAGTTTATAGAGCTGTACGTGCTTACATCGGGCAATCTGTGGGGGCTTTCGCTCGTGACAGCAAAGGGTGGAAGTGAAAAGACGTATGCCTTTCAAGCCCTTGAGGTGACAGCAGGCGAATTTATCACGGTGCATTACATGTCTCCAGAAAGCGGAAGCTGTATTGACGAAACGGGAGACGATTTGACGCTTTCGACCGCGCAGGACTCGCTCGACACCGCACGCGATTTTTGGATTTCAAACACGGCAAGTTGTCTTACAAAAAGCGATGTTATTCTGCTCATGGCGCAGGAAGAGGCGGTTGTCATGGATGCGGTCGCGTTCAGCGCAACAGAATCTGAATGGACGAGCAAGGTGCGCTCATATGCTGAAAAAGCATGTGAGGCAGGAATCTTAGTTGATGGGGTAACGCGTGCATGCGCCTCTTCCTCACTGGGTGCAACAGGCGTAAGAACGCTTTCCCGGCAGAATCTTACAGAGCTTTCTGCGCTGTATTGTGGAAGCGCTGCCGTTCCTGCTGCAATCCCCGTGACTAAAGATGACTGGTGCATTGTAAAAAAGGCAACCCCTGGCTCCTGGAACAGCACGGACGTATACACCGCGTCAAAGTGATGCGTAAAAGCGGGCGCCGACACTTTGCTGTGGGAAGCGGGAACCTGTTAGCACAGGCGAGAGCGCACTGGAGCGGGGGTAGCGTGGGCTTGCCGGTGGCAACACTTGCACGGCGTGGGCTGGCAGGTGGCAACACCTGCACGGTGTCTGCCCTCGCTTCTTCGCTGTACCTGCCCGTGTGCAGAAAAAAGTTTAAGATTCCTCTGCTTGTTAGATTGTTGCAATGGTGATAAAATAGGCGCATGGCTACAACTGCAAGTATTATCGCCCTGCTTAAATTTTACGCGACGCGGCAAAAAAATGCGTCCGTTAGCTATGCGGATTTCTGTGACTATCTGAAACGCTATGCTGAGCTCCATTTTGAAGAGCAGCCAGGGCTTTCTCAGTATCTTACGAACCCCATTCCTGCCTTAATGACCGAGCTTGAAAAGCTTATTTCCGCTCGTCAGGTTGTGCTTGTCGGAAATTCTGCAGACATTAAGGCGCTGATTGTTATACCGTACTATCTTGATTATTTTGCTGACCGCTATAAGGATATCCTGAAAACGCCAGGAATCCCGTTTCCTACGATGTCAGACTTACCAAAGCAGACTCCAACCGAGGTGGTGCAGCGCATTCCTGCAAACGAGCTTTTGTATAAGCTGCTTACCTCTCCTGACGCTTCGTTTGAGCCAACATTGTATGGAGTGCTGCCTCCGAATAACAGTCCGACTATTTTGCTGCCTTCAACGGTGCCCGTAAAATCCTTTATTGAAGCCTGCCTTGGCAAAATCCTTGGTATGCTTTCAAAAGAGGAGCAGCATGACTATTTCTTAAAGAAAATTACTATCTCTAATCCTGGCAAGGAGATGACGTCGCGGACTTTTTTTGACAAGGTAACAAAAGGAGTGCAGGGGGCGCTCGAGCTGCTAAAAGCATCGAACGACACCTTCTACCTGTGGAATCAGCTTTGCTATTTTATCCGCAAAGATTATGAAAAAATAAAGGATTTTACGGCAGAGGATATTTCACTTCTGCAGGCTGTTTACATTACAGAAATTGTCAGCAATTTCTACAAGGATAAGACGCAGGAAAATGAAACGCGCGAGGCTGCTATAAAATCGCTTGAGCAGCAGTTGAATAAGCCACCCTATTATTTTTCACTTGAAACGATTTTTAAGTTTGTTGACGCGCGCGGTATTCCGCTGTTGGGTCAGTACAATGACGAGGACTTAAAGGAGTACCTGCAGCAAAAGTCAACGGAAAGTGCTGGAAACGAGCTTCCTGAGCTTTTAGTGTTTAAGACTGAAATGGATAAGCGCTTTTTCATCTTCAAAAATAAGGTGATTCCGCTTATTCTGCGTTTATGTGGTGACGCGCGGGAAACAATTCGCGAAACAATAAAAAATCATTGGATGGCAGTCTTGCGCCAGTATGATATTTTGCCTGAAATGCGTGACCAAAAGGCATTTGAGCGGCGGCTTGAAAAGGAAATACAGATTCAGTCGCCTATTCTGTATGCGCTTTTGACGGCTTCATTTTTGCCCTTGATTCATTATGAAGATCCTGCCGCCAAGGTGAGCTTTCTTGACGACGGAAAACTTATTCCGTATGCCGACATTCTGATGATGAATCGCGCTCAGCTGTTGTCAGATGCGAAGATTCTGCTTCCGTTCTGGTATACAACGCCTGTTATCAGTTGGATTGCGCGGCTGTTGTTCCGCCCGGCAAAATCAAAGCGAATACACGAGCCAAAACGCTCTGCTCAAAAATACCGCGAAGAAGAGGATGAAAAAAGCCGTCAGGATAATGAGGCGGCAGCCTTTACTAAAAATAAGAGCATTTCGCGCAAGGTTGCTATTCGTGAGGGCGCTCGTGCGGTCGAAAGTGAGCTTGTTCCTGCAAGTTCTACACTTGACCGTGAGCTTGAGTCGTACCGGCGCCAGTGGAATCACTTGCTGGGGAAAAATACAAGTGAAAATCTGACTGAGGACGTCAATTCGCTTATTCGCGATTATGTGCGCCGCGTGCTAAAAACGATAAAATCAAACGGCGTTACCCGCGATCGCGTACAGAGTCTTGCGGAAACGCTGGTGAAGACTCCATCCATGCAGAAAATTCATGACCATGATGCGCTTTTAATGTACACCGAGCTGTACATGATAAAGCTCATCAAAAACATGCCGATGTAGCAGGTGACAGAGCAATACGGGAAAAGAGAGAGTCCGCTGTTTAAAATACTTTTTTGTGCGTAGGCAGCGGTAAGACAGATTTTTAGAAAAAAATGAATTTTTTTTCTAAAAAAAAGTGTTTAAAAGTGCATGTCAGCGACAATATAAAGGTGTAAGGAAAATTTCCTTACACCTCTTTTTTTGCTTCGGCCGGGCAATAAAAAGAGATGAGACTGATGTCTGTACTGCAGGCGGAGCTTGCGTGAGGCACAGCAGACACAATAAGGAGTGTTATATGAACAAGATGAATCAGATTGTAATTGAAGGAAATGTCGTCCGTACACCGCTTTTTAAGGAAACGCCCCGCGGCACCCGCGTGTGTACCATGCCCATTGCGGTAGACCGCATGTATAAGGACCATAACGGCAACAATGTAAAGGAAGTTGGCTTTTACGATGTTGAAGCATGGGGCGAAAGTTTTGGCGCACTTATAGAAAAGCATGGTGTAAAGGGGCGGGGCGTGCGTGTTGTCGGCAGACTTAAGCAGAATCGTTGGAAGACAAGCGATGGCAGGTCTGCAAGTAAAATCTTTATTGTGGCTGAACACATGGATTTTAAACCGCTGTTTTCTCAAAAGCAGGGAACGGGAGCCGAAAACGCTGCGGTGAGCATTAGCGCCGACAGCGAAAGCGAGTCATTGCAGGCGGAAATTGCAAATCTGGAAGAGGCTGCCGCTGGTATTCGCGAGGAAGTGAGCGCAGATACCAGCGACATGGTTTTCTAGGGAAGTGCTGATTAACACTCCTACCTGCCAACAGACAGGTGAGGCAATTAATCAGCAATTTTTAGGTCGTTAGTGCTTTATTCGGCGAGGAGCGTTAGTTGCGTGTTGGCTGTTCCTCCTCCCTCGTGCGTTGCTTCCTCGCTGAGTAAAGCTTTTACTTCGTTCGGCGGCAGCTTTGTATTCTTCGATTTTGTCGGGATTGTAAAAGCCGTCCTTCCAGTTAAAACGTGCGGTTTCTGGTACTGCCTGTTTTTTTACCATTGCGGTTTTTATCAGCTTTAGCTCGCCCTTTGAAACAGCTGTTTTTGAAAAATCAATCAGTACGCGCTTAAAGCCTTCATGGTCAAGCTGCTCTGTCTTATCGACAATCGAAAATGGTGCTTCGGGCATAACAAAGCTACCGTCTGGTGTGGCGTTTACCTTAAATTCCATGCCCTCTTTGTCGCTAAAGTAGGTAAAATCATAGCTCTTCGGCAGCTTAAAGCGCATTCTAAAAAGCGTTGGATAGGCGTAGACGGTTACCATGGCACGGCTACGCACTTTTGGTTCAAATGTTGCTTTTAGATTTGCAAACGAGTTTTCGACAGGCGTAATGAAGGCGCCGACCTGCTGGTTTTCAAGCCAGGAAACAGCCCAGCGGTTAAATGTGTACAGGTACGGGCCTGCAATAATGTTTGCGTCCTTTGCGCGGAGCATGGCAAGGTGTGCCGTGTTGTTTGCAACAAAGGTCGTGTAGCCGTCCTGTATGAAAATCTCCAGTGATTCTGCAAGCTCAGCTTCGGTCGCAGCAGGACAGTAGGGGTCGAGTGCGATGATAACCTGTTTTTTGCTAAACGGAAGTGTTTTGTGCGCTAAAAGCACTTTTTTTGTTTCAAAGTTGAGCTCGAGGATGACGCGCACCGGGTGCTGGGAAAGTACTGCATACATGTCCTGCACGGTAGAAACTTGAAAATACAAGCCTTCGGGAAAATACGACAGCTCATCCTTTGTAACAGGCGTAATATCAAGCACGGGAGGCTTTTCAGCACCCGGCTGAGCCTTAAACGGCGCAAGATCCTTCGGAAGTACGCGATTGTAGCGCTTTGACATCGACTTTGTCTGTAGCAGGTAGACTGCGTCTCCGCGGCTAAATCCAGTCGGAATGTCTATCCAGCGCACGCCCTTGTCGTCAGTGCGGATTGAGCGGATTTTGTGGCTTACGCGACCGGTATCATCTTTTTTATGCAGTCGGATAGAGTCGCCTGGGTCGGGATCATACGATCCACCCTTGAGAGATGCCATGACAATCTGGTAGCTTTCTGGAGATGCGTCTTCTCCTGCCGCCTCCTGTGCACGCCTGCGCGCTTGTTCATCGGCACTTTGCATTTTGTCGATAGTGCCTAAATAGATGCCCGTGCCGCCAGCTTGCTTTGGATTTAGGATTGCTTCGCCCGCATTTTCAATGCCTTCTTCATTGGTCTTAAAGTTATACCAGTAGGTCGTCTTTGCGCGGGCAAAGTCGGTTGCAAGCATACGTTTTGCAGTGGCGATAGCGCCTTTTTTATCTTGCTCGTGATGATCCATGAGATAACGGTAGGCAGCAACCACCGATCCGACATATTCTGCGCTCTTCATGCGTCCTTCGATTTTAAAAGACTCAACACCAGCCTCTATGAGAGCCGGAATGTGCTCAATAAGCTGTAGGTCAGAAGGAGAAAAATAGTAGCCCTGTTCCTGCAGTCCGCCCTTGTCTGCAGTGTAGAAGCGGCGGCAGGCCTGTGTGCACATGCCGCGGTTAGCGCTTTTTCCACCTAAAAAGCTTGAAAAAAGACACAGACCGCTTTCGCTTACACAAAGGGCGCCATGCACGAATACTTCAAGCTCGCAGGTTGTCTGCGATTTTATCTTGCGTATTTCTTCTAAGCCTAATTCGCGCGCCACGACTACGCGCTTTAAGCCGTCTTTTTGCAGCAGATTTACGCCCGCTGCGCTCTCTACGTTCATCTGGGTAGAGCCGTGTAGCTCAAGCTGCGGAAAAAATTCCTGACACATGCGCACCACGCCAAAGTCCTGCACGATAAGCCCGTCAGGACCAATTTTGTTAAGGTAGGCAAGAAAACGATACAGTCGCTCCATTTCAGCTTCTTCGCTTACCGTGTTAACCGTTACATACAGCTTTTTATGCTGCTTATGTAAGGCGTTTACCGCGCCTTCAAATTCGCGCCATGAAAAGTTTGAAGAGCGCAAGCGCGCGTTAAAGCTCTTTAAGCCCAAATATACCGCATCAGCGCCTTCGCCGATTGCTGCGTCAAGTGCTTCCGGATTACCTGCCGGTGCTAATAGTTCTGCCATAACGGCTACTATAGCATAGAAAGCAGGTAATTGCTATACATGCATTTGTTCAGAAAGCGGTTGGAATGCGGTTGTTGTCGCTCCTGTTCAAGAATGCTCTCTCAAGAAAATTCTCTCAAGAAAATTCTCTCAAGAAAGCTATGCGCCAGCAGTCGTATGCGTATGCTGCTCCTCGCTCATCAGGGCTTCAACCTCTGCGCGGCGGAGGGGCGTGTTTTGGTCATAAGCATTTTTTTGCGCTTCAATTTCTTCAAAGCTGTAATGCGTGCCCTGCTCGTTTTTCATGCCAGGACATTCTTCGGCACATTCGTCCCAGGTGGCTTTGTCTTTGAGCATCCATGACCAGAACGGGTAGGTAGAACATTGTACTGGACGCGCGCTGTAGCATGAACAGCCGTTTTCCCACAGTATGCAGTCGTAATTACGCTTTTCACGCAAGGCGAGAACTTCTTCTCCGTAGTAATAGTCTGCCCAACGGCAGTAGGTGTGTACAAAATCAGAAATGCTCATTGCAAGATGAGTACAGAGTGCTGTTAAGTCGCGCTTAGAGAGGTAGACAAAGCCAGGTGAGTGTCCACAGCAAAAGGAGCAGCGCTTACAGCCAAAGGTAATGCCATCTTTGTAGAAGGGGTCGTTGCTAGACATGGCGATGAGTGTACCAAAAATTGCGCATAGTGCAAAGCTGATGTATGCAAAGCAGAGCCTGTGATAGGGAGCCATTTTTGAACTAAAAAAAATTGTATACCGCGGTTGCCCGGGGCTTTCGGTGGAGCGTGAACCCCAGTAACAGAACTGCGGCAGCGTGCGTAGCTAGCGTGCTGGCTGGGGCATCTGCGCTAGCGGCAACTGTACATAATTACAAGCACAATTAGTCGGTAGCAGGTTCCTTTTACACCTGTGCTTATTTTCAATCTTCTATTCTTCTAGCAGCGTCAAAAGATTTACGCAGCCCGCGTTTTCAAGGCGTTTGATTTCTGCTTCTTCATTTAATTCCCCTACCACGCACAGCGCATTTTTCTCAACAGGCTCTGTAAGCTCTTTTTCGACAAAGGAAAGCTGCAAGGTCTCACATGCGTATACAAGCAAAAAGCGAATATAGCTTTTCCCATAGAGTGCAAGCGTTGTTTTTCCTTCATCTTTTGCTGTTGAAACAAGGCGGCGAATCTTTTCATTGTAGGTGTTTGCGAGCGCAAACGTTCGTTTGGCAAAACGTTGGCTTCGAGCGCTAAGCTCAGCAATGCCTGCAGGGGTAATTGCATACGAGAGCTTTCGTAAACTTACGTTTGTAAGCATTATCCAGCCACGTTCAACAAAGCGTTTTAAAATAGCATTCATAAGACCGATGGAGATTCCTGCTTTTTCTGCAAGCAGGCGCTGGCTTGCCATTGGTTCTTCCTGCAGAGTTTTTGCTATGCTCTGTAATGTCGCTACGTCTTTGTTCATGTTCTGAATTACTTTATCACAGTCTACAAATTTATCAAAGTAGGCGGGAAAAAAAACGAGTAAAAGAAGGTGAGTTGAAAAACGTGGTGACGGCAGGCGGCAGCGGAAACTTGCTTACAACGGAGAGCTTGTTAATTGAAAATTGTCAAAATTTCCATTAACGTTTTGCTATGAACGAAACTCAGGTAGCCGAGCAAACGCAGATTCGTGAGAAAAACGGGAAGAAAACAGAGAATCCTTTAGGAGTAGCTCCGGTAAACTCACTTTTGGTGAAATTTGCACTTCCGTCTATTGTCGCAATGCTCGTGGGCGCGTTGTACAATATTGTTGACCAAATCTTTATTGGAAATTACGTTGGCGAGCTGGGAAATGCTGCAACAAATATTGCTTTTCCGCTTTCACCGTTGTGTACGGCGACATCCCTTTTCTTTGGAATTGGTGGCGCGGCGGCGTTTAACCTGTCGATGGGGGCAGGAAAAAAGGATGTTGCTCCTCGATTTGTTGGTAATGCGGCGGCAACAGCAATACTTATCGGTATTGCTATTTCTGTTGGAACTGAAATCTTCCTTGAAAAGTTGCTGCTGCTATTTGGCTCTTCTGAAAAAATTTTACCGTATGCACTTGACTACACAAGGATAACCGCAGGGGGCTTTCCGTTTCTTATAATCTCGGTGACTGGCGGTCATTTGATTCGCGCAGATGGAAAACCGCTCGTTGCCATGCTCTGTAATCTTACGGGGGCGATTGTAAACACTGTTTTAGATGCAGCTTTCGTAATTGGCTGTGGCTGGGGCATGAAGGGAGCTGCACTCGCAACCGTAATCGCTCAGGTGCTTTCGGCTACAATTGCGGTTTTTCATCTGTTTCATTTTAGGACAGTAAGGCTTTCGTTTTCTGATTTTGTTCCTCGCGTACCATGTGTTACACGAATAATGAACCTTGGAATGAGTCAAGGTTTTAATCAAATTGCTATGATGCTTGTGCAAATTGTGTCGAACAATACGCTAAAGCATTATGGTGCGCTTTCTGTTTACGGGGTTGAAATTCCGATTGCTGTTGTTGGTATTGGCATAAAGCTTTCGCAGCTCTATTTTTCTGTTTGCATTGGCCTTTCTCATGCCTTGCAGCCCCTTGCTTCGTTTAATTATGGTGCACGTAATTACAAGCGTACGCGTGAGGCTTTTAAAAAAGCGCGCGCTGTAGGCTCTGTTTTTTCGGTGCTTGCTTTTCTCGTATTCTTTATCTTCCCCACGCAAATAATTTCGCTTTTTGGTAAAGGTTCTTCTCCGTTGTACACGCAGTTTGCGATTAAGTACATGCGAATCTATCTATTCTGCACGTTTTTGAATAATATTCAGCCGCTTACGTCAACATTTTTTTCGGCAATTGGAAAGCCAAAAATCGGTCTGTTTCTTGCGCTTACACGACAGATTCTCTTTCTTTTGCCACTTTTGCTGATTCTTCCCTGTTTCTGGGGAATTGAAGGCATGTTATTTACTGGATGCATTGCCGATTTTCTTGCTTTTATTGTTTCCGTATTTTTGGGAAGACGGGAATTTTCACGAAAAGAATATAAGACGTCACTTGCATAGGGGGGCAGACGGTGAGCAGATAAAGGAAAGCTCTAGTTGATTCACCGTATGGATAAAAGGTCAGGTGCGTTCAGGTGTGTTCCTCTTGTTTTTTCCGTTTTGGGTCGATACTCTTTTTAGAGGGATTTTTATGGCACAGAAAACAGCTTCTTCGGTAGCTCAAGAGCCAACGGCTGAAAAAAAAATCAGTGTGCAAGAGGTGACCGCCGATTTTTTGGCGTATATAGCTACCATACGCGCTCTTAGTGAAAATACAGTGATTAACTACAAAAATGATTTGACACAGTTTGCGTCCCTCTTACCCCCAGAACAGTGCGCTTCTATTTCTGCGGTTACACCAGAAGATATTCGGCAATGTATTGGAAAGCTTTCTAAAGAAAAACGCGCCGCTGCAAGTATAAATCGCTTTATTGCTGCGGTGCGGACACTTTTTTCGTATTGCAAAAAACGCGGCTGCATTGAGAATAATCCTGCGAGCGAGATAAAGACCGTAAAGCTTCCAAAACGTTTGCCGCGCTTTATGACGGGCGCAGAGGTTGACAAGCTGTGTGCAGAGCCTGAACGTCACGAGCTTTTGTGGCAGACGCGCGATAAGGCTCTTTTTGAAATGTTTTATTCCTCTGGCTGCCGTGTAAGCGAGCTAGCTTCCCTTGTGCTTGATGATTTTTCTGCTGGCTTTGATAGCGCAATTGTTACTGGTAAAGGAAAAAAAGACCGGCGCGTGTATTTTGAAGCCGATGCGCAGAACGCCTTGCGAATGTACCTGAAAGACCGCAGAAAGCGTTTTGGCTTGCAGGATACCGACCGTGCGGTCTTTGTAAATCAGCGGGGAAAAAAGCTTACGGTTGGCGGTATTACGTACATTCTTTCACGGTATTCAGGTGCAGAGGGCACAAAGCATCATGTGTCTCCTCACTCGTTCAGGCACACATTTGCTACCGCAATGATTACGAATGGCGCTGATGTGCGCATTGTACAGGAGCTGTTGGGACATTCGAGCATTTCAACCACGCAGCGCTACACCCACATAAGCACGCAGCAGCTTATTGATACCTACAATAAGGCGCATCCGCACGGCGGCTCAGAAAAGTCGTAACCCCATTTGCTGTTGGACGCAACTCTGCTATCGTCACGGCAGGCACTGCTTCGTGTACAGTCATACCGGTAAGCTGGCGGTAGCCTCTAGCGAGCCATTTCCATCAAGCGGTGTTTTATGCTATGCTTGGCGCATGACTAAAATTTTCTTTCTTGCTAGTACATTCGTGGTGCTTTTGACATTTTGCGCTGTAGCCGAGCAAGTTGCTCTTCAAAAGCCTTCTCAAGCAGATAGCGCACGGTTTGACAAGGTGTATAATCAGATGAGCGCGCGGTTTAAGGCCGAGCTTCCGCTTGACCGCGCAAGTGAAAGCGAGCGAGCAGCGTTCCTTTCTGACATTGCTTTACTGCTTACAGAGGAAAAAACGTTTAGAAGTGATGACGTTTCGCTTTTTTTTCTTATCGACAAAAAGCACAATATCGGCTCCTCGTACGTGCCAAAAGACTTAGTGCCACTTGCTAAAAATACGCTTTTTGCTATAAATCGCGCCGACCTTTCGCTTCGTCCTGAAGCATACGAAGCGCTTGAAGAGATGGCACGTGCCTCGCAAAAGGACGGCATTACCCTCCTTGTCAGTTCTACCTACCGCAGCTACGAATACCAGAAAAATCTTTTTCAGCGCTGGGTGCGCATTGATGGGCTCGAAGAGGCTGAACGAGAAAGCGCCCGTGAGGGAACAAGCCAGCACCAGCTAGGTACGGCGGTGGATTTCGGCTCAATCACAGATGATTTTGACGAAACGCCGATGGGGCAGTGGGTGTATAAGCACGCGTCTGAATACGGCTGGTCGCTTTCGTTTCCGAAGCAGTATGAGGACGTAACCGGCTACCGCTGGGAATGCTGGCACTTTCGCTTTATCGGGAAAACCGCTTGCCGCGTACAGAAAAAGTGGTTTAACAACGTGCAGCAGTACATGCTCGAATTCTTGGATGCCTGGAAGAAAAGCGAGTAGAAAGATTTTCGCCCATTGCGTGAGTAGCAAATCGGGTAGCTTGCAATGCACTGCGTTTGCCGATAAAATAGCGCTATGTATGATGTAAAAGATAGCGAGCTTGCAAATCTTGAAGATGACGATTTTGACACGGTGCTTGCTCGCGATATCACGTTTCGTGGCACAATAAAGTTTTCTAAGCCCTTTATGGTTCGGGGAACCGTTTCTGGTACTATCGATGCAACCAGTGACCTCGTGGTAGATACAGATGCTGATGTTGTTGCTGGCATTGGAGCCTCTCGCGTGCTCGTGCGCGGAAGCGGCGCTCACGTCTGGGACGCCGACGGCAACGAAATCACCCCGAACGGCCTCGACGACCTCTGGGACAACTACATCGAGCCGCGCCGCACGCACCTGTTCGTGACGCACAGCGCGACGAACACCGCGCGGGAGATCGGCTACGCCTGGGACAAGAACGCCGGCATCCCCGAATCGCAGGCGCCGACCGAGACCCTCCGCGCTGGCTTCGTGGTCGTGAACACCTACGTCAACGAAGGCGGATCCACGCTCTTCGACGCCTCGACCGAGACGGCGCTCGTCATCACCAACGACA
>CALAEZ010000261.1 GCA_937891125.1 uncultured Treponema sp.
CTCTTCCGATCTTACGGCGTATAGGCGCCCGTCGAGCTGTCGTAAAAAATAGTGTTAGAAAAGCCAAGCTTGAGCGAGCCTTCGATGTCAGTTATGTAGCCACTTGGCTTATACACGCCGTCAATACCAGCCATTGCGCCAAGGTTCCCGTAGTAGTCGCCCATCACCTTTAGGTAATTGGTCGTACTGCCCGTAAAATCTTCATCAAGATTATGCAGCACCAGTCCTTCGCGGCGCTGTTCTTTGAGCGAGCCCGTATTGATAAGACTAAAAAAGTTCAATGTTTCATCGTCATCATCGTCAGAACCTGAATGTAAATCGGCGGTAGACACGGCATCCTGCGGCTTTCTGCCGTACAAGTACGTCGTCGTATTGATAAAGTAGCCTTCGCGCTGTCGGTAGCCGAATGCAGGATTAAAGATAAGCTCGTCCTTTGGGTAATAGAACGCAGGCAGGTACAGAAGAGGCACGTGCCCGACATACAAAAAGGCGTTAAAAAAGGCAAACTCGCCGCCCGGTAACAGCCAGATACGCGTTGCCTTTATTTTCCAGTGCGGGTCTTCATCGTCACAGAAGGTAAGCTCACCTGTCTTAAAAGCAATTGTATTTGAGCTGTCGCGGCCAAATATGCTCGAAGCAACATTCAGCTTGCTTCCTGACGGCAGATTAAGTGCGTCACTTTGCGTCTGCACGATTCTGCCGTTGTCAAAAATGCCTTCAAGCGATGTGGTATTAAACAAAAGGCTGTTTGCCGTAACGCTTTCGCCGCCGGCACTGCTTCCCGTCTGCGTAAGCGACACAGAGCCCTCCGCATAGAGCATGTCGGTCTTTCGGTTGTAGTTAACCATGTCGGCGGTAATCGTCGTTTTGGTGCTTCCGTGCGCAACGCTTATCTGAACGCCGCCGGTCAGGATAATGCAGTCGCCGCCGTTTACCGGGTCTTTTTTGTATTCCGTTTTTTCTGCACTGTCTATGGTAATGACGCTTTTATCACTGTCGTCAGAAAACGCCGGAGCGGCTGCAAAAACAGCAAGAAGAAGAGAAATTAAAATTGCGCCCAAAAAACGTTTTTTACTCA
>CALAEZ010000262.1 GCA_937891125.1 uncultured Treponema sp.
CCGCAACGTCTGCTCACTTTCGTCGGCAGCCTGCGCATACAGCGAGAACGCAATAAACGTAATGATGAGAAAAAAATATTTTTTATACATGAAGATTAACAGGATAAAAAATGCCGCACGTGCATGTGCGGCAATGACGGCTGAATTATTTAGCACACTCAGAATAAGAACTGAAATAGCCGTTGGCAACCGTGAACTCTGTGACAGCCTCTTCAAGTGAGTCAGCTCCTGCAATTCCCGTAGTCTTGTATGCCTGAGAAAGGCTTACCGAAGAAGAAGTTAAATCCTTGTAGCGAATTGCATACCACTGGTTTACTGTTGCTCCGTAGCCAATATAGTCTTCATCATCAAACTGGCAGTAGATGTAGCCGGTGGTATCTGAATCTGCATAGACATACAGGTTGTTTGTAGAATAGTACAGATACCAGTTGCCTGCATCATAATTGTATGAAGAATCGTAATGCGAATAATTGTCGTAATCGGTTGAAGTAATTGAATACTTTTCTCCGTATGAGCTTATCCAGTCACCAATTAAAGCGCTGCTTGAATCAAGCGGCAGTACGTAAATGTAATTATCTACATACTCGGTGTCTGTTTCTGTCTGACAGGACATAAAGCTGAAAGATACAAATAAGAGTGTGCACAAGAGCGCCAGTGCACGGCCAAAAGCAAAGCGAGTGCTTTTCATAGAGATACCCTCCGCTCCCAGAGTGTTGCGTAGGAGCAAACATGTACATGCAGTCCTTCATACAAAGAACCGGCATTTTTTGAGCATTCGGACTTGCCTTCGCTTACCGTTCCGCGTCGAGTCAGTGAATTGCACACTGTTCCCTCAAAAAAATGCGAGCTTGATTATAGGGAAAAACATGCAGCGCGTAAAGTGTGCGAGTGGCGTAAGCCATGACACGTGTTGACGCGAAGCGGCATTTACGCTACTATGCTAACAACTTGGGGATATAGCTCATCTGGTAGAGCGACAGGTTCGCAATCTGTAGGTGGTCGGTTCGAGTCCGATTATCTCCAAAATAAAACCCAACATCCGTGTCGGGTTTTATTTTTACGGAAAGCGTTGCTTTCCGTCTGCACTTATTCCAAAGCGCATCCATGCGCTAGACAAACGGCATCAATGCCGTTTTTTTTATTGACAGAAGCTTCGCATCTTTTCGGTAGCTTGTAATGCTCTTGCAACCGCCGTTTATCTAAGCAAAACAGTCATTCAGTCTGTATATTGTTCTATGGGATGCTTATTTTAGCGTGTAGCATACGTCTGACAGCTCTTTTCTGCACACTCTTCTGTTTCGCTTGCGCATAAGATAAGCGGAGCATGTTTTTCCATTGTGGCAATAAGTGGTGTTGATACGCTCTGTTCCGTTTGGCGTGAATATTCAGTAGAGAGATTTCCTACTGCAGTCACAGCAGAAAAAAAGCGACACAAGAAGCAGCGCTACTGTCAATACATTCACGCTTACTTCAAATACACCATCAGCAACATCACATCTGAATTTCTTATTCCGCTGATGCGGCTTGCTTGCCCAAGCGTGAGCGGGCGGACGGCTTCAAGCTTCTGGCGGCTTTCTGCAGAAAGCGCGGTAATGCGGCCGTAGTCAAAGTTCGGCGGAATCTTTTTGTCTTCCATGCGGTGCATTTTTGCAACGCGCGCGTCCTGCTTTTCTATGTAGTATTTGTATTTAAAGTCTTCTTCTGCTAAAGCGCGCACAAGCGGGCTAAAGCGTTCTAAGCCGGCTTTTTCTGCGTTTCCGTTAGCCTGTTCCAGTGCGCGCACAGCTTCTTCTACCTGCTCGTATTTTTCGCGTACGCGCTCAATCTGGCTCTGCGTCTTTAAGCCGACGCGGTACGCTTTTTCTGACAGGCGGCGGTCAGCAGTGTCGTGGCGCAGCTTTAAGCGGTATTCGGCGCGCGCGGTAAACATGCGGTACGGCTCTTTTGTGCCGAGCGTAACCAAATCGTCAA
>CALAEZ010000263.1 GCA_937891125.1 uncultured Treponema sp.
TATAGAAGATGCTAAAAAGATTATTAAATATTTATATGCTACTTTTGGTAATTATATTTTTATTAGTATTATGAATCAGTATACTCCTATTATCAATAGTAAGAGATATCCTAATTTAAATAGAAAGATTACAGATGAAGAATATGATGATGTTATTAAGTATGCCTTAAGTATTGGAGTTGAGAATGCATTTATACAAGAAGGAGAAACACAAGATGAGTCTTTTATTCCTAAGTTTGATAAGAGTGTGTTGTAAGGCATACCCTTTTGTGCTATAATAAGGACGTTTTTGAGGTGGTTGGGTGAGTATTAATAATTTTGAAGTTATAAATGATGGAACTAATAGTAGTGCTAATTTATATTTAATTGATGGATTACTTTATAAAGTTTTTTATGATAATGCTTTTATTGTTGAGAAGATGAGAAATCTTACTTTTTTAATTAAAGAAAAACCAATAAAGCCTAATGCGATAGATTTACTTGAATCTGATGGTGAACTAGTTGGTTACATACAAGAATTTATTCCTTGTGCTAAGACATTTAAGGAAGGTATAGATGATAGTAATTATGAATTAAAATATAAAGCTGTTTTAGATGTATTTAAGAGTATTAAAAAAATACATAGTCTTGGTTATGTTATAGGAGATGTTCACTCTAAGAATTTTATTTATAATTATGATGGTGGATATTTAATAGACTTAGATGAGATTAGAATACCTGAAGAAGATGATTGGAAGTTTAGAGATTATTACTTAGTTAAAAAAAATAATAGAACACCTAATATTAAAAAAGAGAGTTTTTATACTGATAATGTTAAAGCTACTATTTCTTCTTTAAGCTTATTACTTGGTTTTGATTTAGAAGAGGTAGTTAGAGATGAATCATTAGAAACACTTAAAATATATATTGATTGGTTAATTAATGATGATGAGTTAAAGAATCAAATATTTGAGATATTTGATAGGAGTGATCAAGTTATTTATTTTGATGAAATATTAGAAAGCAAAGCTAAATTATTTATGAAAGATAAGTGAAATTTATAAAAATAAGCTTTATTTTTATTTGATTATGTTATAATTATTATAGGAGGTTTATTATGAAAAGTTTTAAATTATATCAGCACAGAATAATTCTACTTCCTGATAATTCAATCGCTAACGGGAAATATACCATCGATGGTGATTTTACAATCATAATCAAAGACGGATTTTTGAATGATGGAGTCTCAGAAGATGGGACTTTACTACCTGCCATACAGCCTATAGAACACGGTGCAATACGATATTTGCAAAAAGAGTTTGCTGTATACGAAACGTATAGTTAGTAAAACACCTTTTTTCTCTAGTGTTACTATTGACAGAAACAAATCTATACAGTATGTTTCTTTTTGTAGAAACAACCAAAGCAAGAACCCGAGGAGCGATTCATGAGTTATTCACAGAACGGATTTTTTGATAGATATGGCGGAAAATATGTAGCAGAAGTGCTCAGCAATACGCTTGCAGAGCTGAAAAAAGCGTTTACCGAAGCACTGCATGACGATTCCTTTTTACGCGAGCTTGAAACAATTCAGCGCGACTACATCGGGCGCGAAACGCCGCTCTTGTTTGCAGAAACAGCAACCAAGCTGCTTGGCGGCGCCCAGATTTACATAAAGCTTGAAGGGCTTGCCAACACCGGCGCGCACAAAATCAACAATGCAATCGGTCAGTGCCTGCTTGCAAAGCGCATGGGAAAAAAGCGCATTATTGCCGAAACTGGCGCCGGTCAGCATGGCGTTGCAACAGCAGCCGCCTGCGCAAAGCTAGGGCTAGACTGCACGGTGTACATGGGCGAAATTGATGTGCGCCGCCAGCAGCCAAATGTTGCTACCATGGAGCTGTATGGAGCAAAAGTACGCGCCGTTACCAGCGGCAGCCGCACGCTTAAAGACGCGGTAAACGAGGCCATGCGTGACTGGGCGGCAAATGCCGACACCACGCATTACGTACTGGGAAGCGCACTAGGGCCGGAGCCCTTCCCAGACATGGTGCGCGAGTTTCAGAGCGTCATCGGGCGCGAGGTGGAGCGGCAGGCAAAGGAGCGTGGACTTGACGTGGCGGCGCTGGTTGCTTGCGTAGGCGGCGGCTCAAATGCCATCGGCTTTTTTGCGCCCTTTATCGACAGAAGCGAGCCGCGCCTTATCGGCGTAGAAGCAGGCGGCAAAGGCGACGGCATCGGGCAAAACGCAGTACGCATGACTGGCAGCGTTTCCCGCGAAGGCATTATGCACGGCTACAAATCGCAATTTTTGCTTGACGAAGACGGGCAGGCGCTTTCTACCTACTCGATTTCTGCGGGGCTTGACTACTGCGGCATTGGTCCGCAGCTTGCTGCACTCGGAAAGCGCGGCCGCATTGAGTTTACTTCTGCCCGCGACAAGGAGGCGCTCGAAGCCGTACGCTTTTTTGCGCAAAAAGAAGGCGTTCTGTTTGCAATGGAAAGCGCCCATGCTGGTGCCGAAGCGATAAAGCTCGCGCCGACGCTGCCAAAAGACAAGGCGATTATCATCAACATGAGCGGACGCGGCGACAAGGATTTGTTTATCACCAGCCCGGTCTTCCGCAAAAAAGAGTGGCTCACGTTCCTGCACGCAGAAACAGACCGTCTTGAGGGCGGAACTGAAATACATGAAGCGGCAAGCATGAAAGGCGAAGAGCCAGCGCAGAATCTATAAATCAGGAGAAAAAACATGCAGAAGATAAAGCTTATGGCGCATTTGGTCGCCGGGTATCCAACAAATGAGCTTGCGCTGGCAGCCGCCCGCGCACTGGTAAAAGGCGGAGCGTCCATTTTGGAGATTCAGCTGCCGTTTTCTGACCCTAGCGCAGACGGACCGGCAATTCAGAACGCGTGCACAAAGGTGCTTTCACGCGGCTACACAACAGCCGACGGTCTTTCGTTTATACAGCAGATTCATACGGAATTTCCTGCCGTGCCGATATACCTGATGAGCTACGGCTCGCTCGTGTACACGCCGGGCGTGAGCGCTTTCTGCAAGCGGGCGGCAGAAGCAGGCGTAAGCGGCATGATTATTCCCGACCTGCCGTTTGACTGCGACGAAGGGCTCACCGCTGCCTGCACTGAAAACGGCATGGTAAACATTCCTGTTGCGGCGCCCGGCATGAGCGAAGAACGGCTTACCAAGCTTGCAACAGCAGGCTTTCCGTACATCTACGCCGCGCTCAGAACAGGCATTACGGGAACAGACACCACGATAAACGATGCAACGCTGCGCTTCATAAAAAGTGTGGCGCAGGGCGGCAGCAAGGTATACGGCGGCTTTGGCATTTCAAGCAGCGTGCAATCACGGGCGATTGCGCCGTATGTGGAAGCAGTAGTCGCTGGCAGCGTCTTTGTGCGCACGATTAGCGAGCACCAGCAGAGCAGCGAAGCACTTGCAGCCGCGGTAACAGAAAAAGCGCGGAACATCTGCATGTTTTAGCACACATTTTTGGAGGAAAAAATGGCAACACGAACAGACAGCTTATACACCTGTATTTCAAATCCACGGTACACGCCGTACCTGCTTGCAAAGAAAATCGGCGCGACTGCAATTTTAGAGTCAGCAAGCTTTGCAAAGGGACGCGAGCGCTATTCAATTCTGATGGCAGAGGAAGCGTTTAAGCTTTGCCAGAACGATGACGGCATTTTCTTTGACATTGGCGGCACAAAGCGTCCGTTTGACAGTGCGCTTTTAGCAGGCAAAAAAAGCTTCGATGCGCTCGGCAGGGAAAAAGCGCCCGACATTCTTGATGCGCTTCTGTATGTCGCCTCCCAGAACAAGCAGCCGGAGGGAAAATGCGCAGACCTGCCGCTTCCCGCATCCGGGCTTGGCTACTTAAGCTATGAGTTTGCCAAGCGTTGCGACACCATCCGCTTTTTTGAGCAAAAGGATGAGCTGAATATTCCTGAAAGCCTGTTTATAGCTGGTCACATCTACATCATCTTTGACCATTTTACCGAAGAAATCCATATTTTTGCGCTAAACTACAATGAGCACGAAATCGACCTGCAGCAGGCAATGGATAAGCTCCTGAAAAAGATGAACAACATGGATTTTTCCTACCTCGAGGAAGAAAGCGACCAGTTCAGCTACAC
Source organism: uncultured Treponema sp. (assembly GCA_937891125.1). GTDB lineage: Bacteria > Spirochaetota > Spirochaetia > Treponematales > Treponemataceae > Treponema_D. The sequence continues at coordinate 4,141 of CALAEZ010000263.1, forward strand.
CATGCTTACCGACCTTGCAGCGTCAAAAAAAGAATATATCGAAAAAGTGACGGCGCTTAAAAAGCACATTATCGCCGGCGACATTATTCAGGCAGTTCCCAGCCGCCGCGTGCAGATTGACTGTGCAGCTACCGCGCTGCAGGTGTACGGAAAGCTCCGCAAGGTAAATCCGTCGCCGTACCTCTTCTACATTGATTTTGGCGACTTCCAGTTTACGGGAGCCAGCCCGGAAAGCTTAGTGCGCGTGCGCAAGGGAAAAGCAACAATTCATCCGATTGCAGGCACGATTCACCGCGGCAAAAACGATGCGGAAGACGAAGCACTCAAAATCACCTTGAGCGAAAATCCGAAAGAGCGAGCAGAGCATCTTATGCTCGTTGACCTTGCACGCAACGACCTTGGTCGCGTATGCGAAGGTGGCAGCGTACAGGTAAGCCAGTTTATGGAATGTGAGCTTTTTAGCCACGTCATTCATCTGGTAAGCACAACCGAAGGCGATGTAAAGCAGGGCGTGCAGCCAATTCAGGTGCTGCGTGCATCGTTCCCTGCCGGAACGGTCAGCGGCGCTCCAAAAATCGCCGCCATGCAGATTTTAAGCGGGCTAGAAAAAACAAAGCGGCGCTTTTATGCAGGCGCGGTCGGCTACATTCAGCCAAACGGCGATTTGGATTTCTGCATTGCAATCCGCTGTGCGCTTAAGCAGGGCACGGTCTGGAATCTACAGGCGGGCGGCGGCATTGTCTACGACAGCGAGCCGGAGCGCGAATTTACCGAAACATGCGAAAAGCTTGGCGCATTGATTGACACGTTGACAAAATAGCAGGCACAGCTGGAGGAAACCATGATTTTAGTTATCGACAATTACGACAGTTTTACATGTAACGTCGTGCAGATTTTAAAAACTGTTACCGACAAAGAAATTTGCCTGGTGCGCAATGACGAATACAGCGTAGAAGAGCTGGCACAGAAAAATCCGGAATTCCTGATTGTGTCGCCAGGGCCGGGAAAGCCGAGTGAAGCGGGCGTTTCTGAGGAAGCAATCCGCTATTTTGCCGGCAAAATCCCGATTTTAGGCATTTGTCTGGGACACCAGGCAATCTGTGAGGCATTTGGCGGCAAAATCGTGCAGGCAAAATACATTCGCCACGGCATTGTGGAGGACATTAAGCTTGACGGCCGCGGGCTGTTCCGCTCAATCGGTAAGAGCGCTAAATTTACCCGCTACCACAGCCTTGTTGCCGAAGAAGCAAGCCTGCCAGCAGATTTTGAGGTAACCGCCCGCGCAAAAGACGGCGACATTATGGGCGTGCGCCACAAAACGCTTCCCATTGAAGGCATTCAGTTCCATCCGGAATCAATCGCAAGCGAAAAAGGCGCGTCACTGCTGTCGGCATTCATCAACTACCGCCGTGACAACATTGTTGTTGCTGACTGCCTGAATCAGCTGATAGCAAAAAAAGATTTGACCGAAGACGAAGCTGCCTTCTTTATGGAAAACGTGACTGACGGCTCTATGGACGAGCGGGCTATGGCGGCAATTCTTGTGGCAATGTCGAGCAAGGGCATTGCGGTAAGCGAGATGATTGGCTGTGCACGCGCCCTGCTCAAGAAAAAGCGTGAGCTGCCGATTGAAAAAGCAGGGCTTGCAGAAATTGTCGGCACTGGCGGCGATGGCAAAGGCAGCTTCAACATCTCCTCACTGTCAGCACTCATTGTGGCAAGCTGCGGCGTAAAAATGGCAAAGCACGGAAACCGCGCCGTTTCAAGCAAATCGGGTGCTGCCGACTTTTTCGAGGCGCTCGGCATCAACATTATGGCAGCTCCCGAAAAAACCGCAGCACTTATCAAGAAAACAGGCTTCGGCTTTTTAATGGCGCCCGTCTACCATTCTGCCATGCGGTTTGCGGCTCCTGTTCGCAAGGCGCTCGGCGTCAAAACGATTTTTAACATTTTAGGGCCGCTCTTAAACCCAGCAGGCGCTGAATACGAACTGTTAGGCGTGTACTCACAGGAGCTGCTGAAAGATTATGCTCGCGCGGCAAAGGCGCTTGGCGCAAAACGCGTCATGGTCATCTGCTCAGACGACGGCTACGATGAGATTTCGCCGTGTGCAAAAACCCATGCGTATTTGATTGACGAGCACGAAAAGGAAACGCAATTTGTCATTGACCCTACAGCGTTTGTGCTTGACGATGTTGACGAAAACGAGCTCTACGGCGGAAACGGCAGCGATAATGCGCAGCTGGCAATGGAAGTCATGCAGGGAAAAGGACGCAAGACGATTCGTGCTGCCGTCGGCTTAAACGCAGGGGCCCTGCTCTACCTGTGCGGAAAAGCACCGTCGCTCGAAGCCGGCTACAGCATGGCGCTTGAAGCACTCGACAGCGGAAAGACGCTTGCAAAGCTCACTGAAATCCAGAAAGAATCTGCCGCACTGGGAGCATAACTATGCGTGATATCCTTGCTGAAATTGTTGAGCGGCGCAAAAACGACCTTGCACGCGCAGGCTACAGCTTTGGCTTTGCCATTCCTGCAGACAGAACGCGTGCAGTGCATCCGTTTTTGCCACAAAAAGGCGTCATTCTGGAAGTAAAACGCGCCTCGCCAAGCAAGGGCGACATTGCGCCCGCACTCGATGCAGCAGAAACCGCGCGTTCCTATGCAGAAAGCGGCGCCGCTGCCATCAGCTGCCTGACTGAAAGCAATTTTTTCAAGGGCACGCTTGATGACTTGCAGCAAGTCTGCCGGGCAGTCGATGCCTACGAGGCAGAAACAGGAAAGCGCGGTCCCGCCGTTTTACGCAAGGATTTTCTTCTGGCGCCCGAAGAGGTAGAAATTGCCTGGCGCGCAGGAGCAGACGCTGTTTTGCTTATCGCGCGGATTTTAGAGCGCGACACCATGCTCGCTATGGCGCAAGCGGCGGCAGCACACGGCATGTCCTGCCTTATTGAGGTGCGCCTGCCGGAAGATTTAGCAAAGCTTTCGTATGTCGCCGCCGCGGTAGACACAGGTAAGCTTGTCTGCGGCGTTAACAGCCGCGACCTTGCAACATTCCGCATAGACCTGCTTGCGCCTTGTATGTTGCTTCCCGCTATACGCGCCATTTTGGGAGCAGATGCGCGCGTTGTCTTTGAAAGCGGCGTGCGCACACCAGAAGCTGCGGGCGTCACCGGCGCTTTTGGCTTTTCAGGGCTGTTGTTAGGCGAGGCGGCGGCAAAAAATCCGTCGCTGCGTGCACAGTTTGTGGAGCAGTTCACACACGCACAAGAAACAGCACACGCGCGCTTCTGGCTTGACTATGCACGCTCGCTTGCAGAAAGTAGCATGAAGCCCGCTGTCGCCACAGCAACGGTCAGCACAGCCACGGCTAACGGCTGTACGGCGCAGGCTGTAAGCACCGCACAGCCGTCCGCGCTCTCCGGCACGGCGCCCGCTGACAGCAGTACGGCGCACTGCCCGACAGCTGCCCACACACCAAAAAGCCGCGTCAAAATCTGCGGACTTACCAAAAGCGAGGACGTGCTGCTCGCAGATTCGCTTGACGCGGCGTTTGTCGGCTTTATCTTTGCGGCAGGCTTTCCACGCTCAGTCGCCTTTGACGGCCGTTTTGAAAGCATCCAGCCCGCTTTGCAGCACGTGCGCGCCAAAAAGATTGCCGTCATCACTGACGCGCACTCAGCGGAAGCAGAAAAAGCCTGCGCCCTTGTGCAAAGCGGCGTGCTCGACTGCCTGCAGCTGCATGGCATTCGCTACGAAGACGTGCCGCCTCGCATGCTTGAACTGCCGCACTATTTTGCTGTTATCGGACAAGATGCGCTCAAAAAAGCAGAGGCGCTGTTTGAAAAAGGCGAGGTGCGCGTGCTTATAGACACAAAGCAGCATGACGAAGCGCAGCTTGCAGCGCAGGCGCACCTATGGCTTGCAGGCGGCATAACGCCAGAGTCGCTCCCGCTTATCACGCAGACGCTCGCGCCAGAGCTGATAGACATTTCAAGCGGTGTAGAAGGCGCCACTGTTGGCGAAAAAGATGCAGCAAAAATGAAGGCTGTGCTTCTCTAGCAGCTGACGACGAGCCTACTGACAACACGCCTGCTACCATCCCCGTTTTGGCAGCCTTGTGCCGCGCCTAGTGCTGGTCACGATTTTCGTCCATCAGCGTAAAGGCTTCGGCGCGAGCTGCCATGTTGGTAGAAAAAATGCCGCGCACGCATGATGTTGCCGTGCGTGACGAATCTTCCTTTATGCCACGCATTCCAACGCAGCTGTGAATACCGGTAATACGTACCGCAACGCCCATAGCGCCCAGCCGATTCATCATGGCGTCAGCAATATTGTTCATCCAGCTTTCCTGCAGGTTCAGGCGTCTGCCGTACATTTTTACCATGCGCACAATTTTAGAAAGCCCCACAATCTTTTTTTTAGGAATATAGGCAACATCAACACGGCAATGCATCGGCGCCAGATGATGCACGCAGTTGCTCCAGGCGTCAGTTGAAACAACAACAATGCCGTGCTCGTAGCCAGGCTTTGTCTCCGAGCTGTCAAATTGCTTCTGGCTGTCGTCTAAATCGTCTGCCATGTTCGGCGAATGTACGGGAAACACGGTATCAAGATAGCTTGCAGGGTCGGTACGGTAGCCTTCAGACATTTCTGTCCACAGACGCAGAAAACGGCGGGGCGTTTCTTTTAGATTGTCGTCAAGCTCAACGTCGGCGCTGAGCCCGAGCATTTTGCGCAACAGGTGTTCTACCATGCGCTCATCTTCGCGGTTAAAAATGTTTTTTGTGCTAACTTCTTGTTCTGTTATCTCGTACGTTCGCTGCATAAAAAAAGAATAGCAAAGTAAAATTGGAAAGTCAAACCGGACGCTGCAGGCTTAATCTGATATGTCGCTATCCATCTGGATTTGCACATCGTAGTCAGGGAACGCTGCGGTCACTTCGCTGACAATGGCGTCATAGATAGCGTGACGATTAACGCCAAAAGCAATAAGTGCGTCAAACCGCAGCTGTTTTGCCACCGTGTCTACAAAAAAACCGTGTACTTGCAACACCTCGGTATGCGCTAAAACAATTTTTGCCACCTGTGTGCGAATTTTAACAACAGCGTCGTCCTTTGTGTTGTAGCTGTAAACGCCGACTGCTGCCATCATAACACCATGCGCAGCATAGACATCGTTCGTAATTTTTCGGGTAATCTGGTCGATTTTGACTGCTGTCCAGCTGTCGGGCACCTCAATGTGTATCGAGGCGATGTGGCGGCCAGGACCAAAGTCGTTCATCACCAAATCGAATGCGCCGTGAATCTCAGGGTCGACGGCGACAACTGTTTTTTTAATGCCCCGTGCAACCGCTCCATCTACCCGCTCGCCTAAAATTTTACTGAGCGTTTCAAAAAGTACTTCGACGCCCGCTTTAATGATGGCGGCAGAAATAAGCACACCAAGATATGCTTCAAGCGAAATGCCAGCCACCAAATACACTGCCGCCGCCACCAGCGTCGATGCAGAGATAATGCTGTCCATGAGTGCATCTTGCCCGCTTGCTGTAAGTGACGCAGAATCGGCACGCCTGCCGCATGCTTTTACAAACAGGCCGAGCGCAATTTTGACGGCAACAGCAACGAGCATACTGCCAAGAGAAAAAGCGGTGTAGTCAGGAACAGCCGGCTGCAGAATCTTTTTGATCGATTCAACAAGAGCGGTAACGCCTGCATACATGATGATAAGTGCAATAACAAGCGCCGAAAGGTATTCAGCGCGTCCATGCCCAAACGGATGCTTTTTATCAGCAGGCTTTCCTGCAAGCTTTGCGCCGATAATTGTTACCACCGACGACAGCGCGTCGGTTACGTTGTTCACCGCATCTAAGACGACAGCAATTGAGTGTGACAAAACACCTGCGAGCGCTTTGACCGCAGCAAGTGCAATATTAGTAACAATGCCTACCGCGCTGGTGCGGATAATAAGCTGTTCTCGCTGTTGTTGTGTCATAGCGTCTCCTTGTGAGCAAACGTGCGCCCGCGCTGCTTTTTTAGGCGTTACTGCGCTTTTTTAAGCGCGCGCACGTAGTCAACCGCGCTTAATCCGGCAACACCGCCCTCGTAAACTGCCTTGCACACCTGCAACAGCCCGCCGTTTGCGTTTCCACAGCTAAAGACGCCCGGCGCATTGGTAGCCATTTTTTCATTTGCTGCAATGCTGTCGCCGTTGAGCGCAAGACCTAGCTTTTTTGCAAAGTCAGCTGCGCCGGCGCTGCCAAGTGCGACAAACACACCGTCGGCGGGCAGAGTGTCGCTGCCGGCGGCATCTGCGACGGCAAACTGCACGGAGCCAACCCGAGCGCCGTCTGCGGTGCCTGCAATTTTAGTGACCTTACGGGTGTCTACCGCAATTTTTTCCTGCAGCGCGGGGTCTTCGCTTGCAGAAAGCGCCGCGCGTACTTCAGCGTCATCTTTGCCGTCAGTCAGAATAGTGACGCCTGCGGCAATATGCGCTAGATGCGCAGCTTCGGCAACAGCGAACGTGCCGTTACCGATGACGACAACCTGCTTTTTTCGGTAAAAAAAGCCATCGCAAATGGCACAGTAACTTACGCCCTTGCCTTCAAATTCGACAATGCCGTCAATGAGCGGACGGAGCTTTTTGTTTCCGGTCGCTAGAATGAGCGCTGACGCGCTGTAGTCAGTGCCTGCCGCTGTTACCGTGTAGCCAGACGGCGTTTCCATTTGCATGTTGGTGACTTCCGCCTGAATAACGTCAATTCCCAGATTTTTTGCCTGCTGAATGCCGGCAGCATACAAATCGGCGCCCGATATGCCGTCAGGAAAGCCATAGTAGTTGTCAATTTTATGCGCTTTTTCAAGCTGGCTTTGACCGCCATACAATACGGCAACAGAAAGATTAGCACGCTTTACATACAGCGCACTGGAAATGCCTGCAGGACCGGCTCCGATTATGATAACGTCATACATAAAAATCTCCTTGTAACATTCCGCTGTATGTGTCAGCAGCAGAAAAAAGCCTAGCGGTAGCGCTGGGAGCCCCGTAGTAGCTGGTGACAGGCTGCGCACGCTGACTGTTGCCAGCTATGAGCGTGAGCGAAGGGCGGACATAGCGCCCCCGCAAAGCAGCGCTTTGCGGGGGACCGCCCCTATTCTATAGCAATGATTCGATTTTGTCGCTAATTTTTTTGGGTTCAACGGTCGATTCGAAGCGGTCGACAACGTTGCCGTCGCGGTCAACAAGGAATTTGGTAAAATTCCATTTGATGTTGGCGTTGTTTTTAAAATCGGGGTCGAGCTTGCT
>CALAEZ010000264.1 GCA_937891125.1 uncultured Treponema sp.
ACATACTGCTGATACAGTTTGGTGACAAGCGCTTTTCGAGCTTTGTCGGTGCTTGCTTCGGTAAATGCCGCTTCAAGCTCATTCCAATCTTCTTCGGTCGTGTCAAGCGTGACAACCGATGGAACGGCAGCTCCATTGTTTTTCTGGTAGTACTGCGCAATCCCTCGGGAAAGCTCCGCGGTCAGCTTTGAAAGAAAATTGTCCATATTTTCAAACAGAAAGCAAAAATGTGCCTCGTGCTTTAGCGTGTCGCGCAGTGCGCGCTCGATAAAGCGTTCGCTTTCGCCATCGTCAAGCATGTCCTGCTCGTAGGCGGTGCGTGCGTTAAAAGCGAATTCGTCAATTGTTTTCTGGCAAAAGGAGTGAATCGTAAAAATGCTTGCGGTGTCTACGCTATCAAGTTTGAGTGCGCTTCTGATGCGGTCTTTAAGTTCGCCAGCCGCTTTTTCGGTGTAGGTGACGATGAGAATTTTTTCGAGCGGAAGGCCGCGTGCTGTGAGCTGTGTGACAAGCGAAATAATGGTGTGCGTTTTACCGGTTCCTGCCGACGCTTCTATGAACATATTATTGTCTGGATATTGCTTGCAGTATTCTTCCATGCGTTTACTCCGAGGTAGTTTTTTGATTCCCGCTACAGAAACAGGCAGCGCTTTTTTTGTGCAGCGCACGCCTTCTTCCAAAGGTCGCTAAAATCTGCTGGTGTGTAGCCGATGTCTTTCATGGGGTCAAATAAATCCTTTTGCGGAAAATAGCGCCAGATGCCGCCTCCAACGTTGTCTTTAAGCTTAAGCTTGAGCTCAAAAAGTGATTCTGGTGCAGGTTTTGTTTCATCTGCATACAGGTCAAACGGAACGCAGGTGCAGATTTTTTTTATGTAGGCATCTTCATACAGCGCATTAAGCACAGTCCGCGCCTCTTCTGGCGTTACCGAAAAGGTTTTGAAGGTAGAAAAAAGCCCTGTTGCGCCTTTTTTTGCTGTTTTCCATGCACTGTGGCAGGCAACAAGCGTTACGCTAAGCGGCTCATTTTTGCTGAGAGCGACCGAAAGGGCGGTCAGGTAGCTTTTTAGATATGCCTTTGCCATCGTATCCTTTGGTTTTTTGCTGCCTGTAAGAATGGCAACAACGGTGAGTGCGCTGCCAGTTATCCAGTAGGGCTGTAGGTCGCCGGTGAGCATCCAGGGATGAGCATTTCCTTCAATGCGAAGCTCGACTGAGCCACTGGGGACAAGCGTCTGTGGCTGTATGTCAAGCGCTGAAAGCTGCACGCAAATATTGCAAACCTCCTGCAGTGCGTCTCGCCAGGCTTTTTTTCCAAACGGCTCCTTTTCTGGAAGCACGCCCGCCTGATAGAGCGCCTCCTCTGTAGCGCTGCGTTCAAGGTACGGCTCGGCGTTTTCTACGCTGAGCGTCTTTTCCGGCTCCTGTTTTTTTAACGCAAGCAAGGCGCGCGCATATGCGTTGATAACCTTTGCTTTTACCAGAGGCGAAAGTGTGATTGGCTCAAGCTCTGTTCGCTCTTCCGTTGCTTCTTCGCTCGTGTCCTTTGAAAACAGCGTTGTTATTCTAAACTGGAAGGGGTCGGTTAAAAAGGCGACAAGCGCAGAAAGGCTAACGCGGTCGGGCGGCGTTTTCTGCTCGTCTGCGCGCACTTGAGCGGCAGCGGCAGGTGCGGCTGTGCTGGGGATTGCGCTTGCTGGCTCCTGAGCGCTTGGTGGTGTGGGCGCCGCAGGTAAGTCTGCCTGCGCGCTTCCCTCGCTCGAAGAAAGCGTTTGTGGCAGTGCTCGGTTTAGCTGCAGGTAGTTTGTCTTATTTCTGATGGCGCGGCTTGTAAAGAGCTCGCTCCAGCTTCTTGTTTCATCAACCGTAAGCGCGGTGATGGCGCTTTCCGGTATCTGTGCAAAGCGCATAAGCTCGTTTACAACCGAGGAGCAGTAGAAGGTTTCGTCCTTTTGTAAATCGCTGTCGACATAGCTTACAAACAGCTCGTTTTCTGTTGCTAACAGCTGGCAGAGAAACGAATAGCGGTTTTTTGCGCTTACCGAATTGTCGCAAAGCCACGGCTCTGAAAAAGAGCGCAAGTCAAGATTGTTTTTGCGGTCAACGCCCGGAAATGCTTTTGAGTCAAGTCCAATGATAAATACGTATTTTGCTGGCAGAATACGGTTAGGCTGGAACGAAGCAAACGTAATGCCGCCGGTAAAGACAACGCTGTTGGTTCCCTGTGCTGCTTGTGCTGCCGCCTTGAGCGCAAGCGTCACACCTTTGAGCGAGAGCGTAGTAATCTGCTGGTGCAGGTCGAACAAAAGCGCCTGCCGGTCTAGCTCCTCGCAAATGTGGCGGTAGACAAGCTGCTCGTTTACCAGGCTTTGGTCAGCGTTGTCGGTATATAAAAGCCAGCTGTCAAAGAATGTGCGTATATAGCCAAGGTCATCCTGCGTAAGGCTCACGCTGCAAGGTGCGTTTGTGCTGCCTGCTGTGTTTGCGCCTCCAGCTGTCTGCGCGCCACCAGATGCGTTTGCGCCTCCAGCAGGGGAAGAGGGGGTATTTGTTTTTTCGGCAAAATAGTGGAGCGCGTTTTCAAGGCTTTCGATGCAGGCGACAAAGCGCTCAAGCGTGCTGTCATCTGCTGTTTCAAAGTCGCTGTAGGGAATAATAAGCGCGCCGTTGCTTTCAGTAACAGGCTTTTCGGTGAGGCGTGAAAGCAGCAGGCGCTTTACGCCTTGCGTCCAGTCGTCCGTGCCGTTGTGCGTGCGGTACAGGTGCATTGCCTCGACCCACGAAAGCCAGGTGTCAGCCATGCGTGGCGTTATGCCGCGGACGCGCTGCACAAACGGAGAGCGCACGAGCGAAAAAAAGTCTGGCCGTGAAATGCTTTTTTTCTCAAGTATGGCAATAAGCGTGTGAAGCGCGGTGCACACTTGTGACGCCGTTGACGACAGATCCAGGATGCGGTAGGGCACAGAAGGAAAGTGCGAGGAAAAGCGCTCTGCGTTTTCGTCAAATACCTCAAGAATTGCCGTGCGGTAGCTTGCAATGTCGGGGGCGAGCACTAAAATGTCGCTTTGGAGCACTGGCGGCGTTCCGTTCTTTGGCGCAGAAGAAAGCAGTGCGCAGATTTTTGAATGAACGTATTCGATTTCACGGATTTTAGAGGCAGCCTTTGTTATATGCGTGTGGGCGCTGATTTTTTTGAGGAGCGGAAGCACGCACTCGCGTGACGCGCCTGATTTTTTTTGACTCCAGGACGCCCACCAGCTGATGTTTTCGCTTCCAAATGCGCTCCAATGCGTTATGATGGCAGCTTCTTCTGTGTTTGGCGCAGCGTCGGCTTGTGTCGGAGCTGGTACGAGTGCGGTGCTGATCGGCTGCTCGCTTCCCTGCAGGTAGACTTTGAGCAGATGCTCGCGCGAGAAAGCCTGCAAAATGGTGCGGTGTAGCTGTCCCATGCCGGAAAAGCCAAAAAGGTAGACGGGAGCGCGCAGCTTGCAGCTAAAGATGCGACCGTTTTTGGGGTGTGTAAGCCGCTCGGTAAAGACTGCGCCGAGCGTCGCATAGGTTGCACCGTGCGTGGTAAGCGGTGAAGCGAGTAAATCGTTGTAGAGTTTTCGCTGCCAGCTTTCTAAAGCGACGCCTGAGGCGCCAAAAAATGTGCTTCCGTTTTTCCAGGCGTTTACAACGCCAGCGACCTCCGTTGGGTGGTAGTTTGCAGGACGAGTCGTTTCGTAGTCGATAAGAAGCGCTGCAAGCTGCTCAGAAAAATCGTACAGGTGTATCTCATTTACCGTGCCATCCTCTTGCTCTATATACGCATTTACTTCCTCAGAGCCGAGCGTTTTATAATAGGGTACGTTATCTTCAGTAACAGACGGGAGCTTTGCTACCAGCAGGTCGCAGAGAAGCTCGGTCGAGAGCTTTTTTACGCCACGGTCGGTAAGCATGGAAAATAAAAAGTTTTCGGTTGCCAGACATGCAAGATTCATAATTGCGCCGTTTTTTCCTGCATCTGATTTCAGCCAAAACTGGCGGAACCACTGCTCAACCTTGCGGTCAGAAAAAAGCACGACAGGAGATTCAAACGGAGTTTTCCAGGCTGCTTGTATGTCTAAAATCATTTCCTCTGCGAGGCTCGTGAGATTCCAGCTTGTGTGCAGCTCACAGCCTGTTTGCGCGTTTTGTTCTGTCGGTGCGGTTTCCATAAAAGCCTCTTTGGTTGGTACTGCTGCTACTATAGCATAAAGCGCGTTTGGCAGGTAGCCCTTTTTGTGGCATTCGCGGTATAATCAGCACATGGCAAAAGTTCGTTCATTACTCAGCGGCTTAGAGCATAAGTACGCCGCTTTTTCTATTCTGTCGCCGTTTTTGATGGTGGGCGAAGTCTGCATGGAAATGATTATTCCGATGATTATGGCGCGCATTATTGACGTGGGCATTGCTGGTCACGATGTAGCGTATGTGGTACGCATGGGGCTTTTAATGGTGTGTGCAGCGCTGTTTTCGCTTACCTGTGGCATGAGCTGTGGTAGAGTTGCATCGGTAGCAGCTCAGGGCTTTTCAAAGAACCTGCGCCGCAAGCTGTTTTCTCAGGTGCAGACCTTTTCGTTTTCTAACATGGATACATTCGGCACCGGCTCGCTTGTCACGCGTCTTACCACCGATGTGACCAATCTACAGAATCTGTATCAGAACGTTATCCGCGGCATGGTCAGAAGCCCGCTTATGCTGATTACCGGTACAGTGATGGCCTGCCTTTTGAACCTGCGCCTAGCAACCATTTTTTTTGTAACGATTCCTGTTCTTGGCGCTGTCCTTACGATTATTTCGGTAAGTGCCTATCCGCGCTTCCAGCTCATGTTTACGCGCTACGATGAGCTCAATAACACGGTGCAGGAAAACCTGCGGGCAATTCGGGTGGTAAAGACCTTTGTGCGAGAGGGCTACGAAAACGAAAAATTTGACACTGTGTGTGACCGCTTGCGTGACACGCAGGTGCAGGCTGAAAAAATCGTCATATTAAATGCTCCGCTCATGCAGCTTTCAATCTACTCGTGCATTATCGCCGTGCTGTGGTTTGGCGGCAACATGATAATTCACGGCTCCATGCTGACCGGTGAGCTGATTAGCTTTATCACGTATATCACGCAGATTTTGATGTCGCTTATGATGCTCAGCATGATTTTTGTGCAGATTATCTTGAGCCGCGCCTCGATGAATCGAATTCTTGAGGTGCTGAACGAGGTGCCAGAAATTACAAGCCCTGACGGAACGGTTTTTGGCTATGCACCTGAAGGCAGTACCAGCGTTTCTGTTGTCAAAGACGGCTCGATTGACTTTAATCACGTGTATTTTAGCTACCTGCATGACAAAAATAATTGCGTGCTCACCGATATTGACGTGCATATCCCTAGCGGTGCCACGGTTGGCATAATTGGCGGTACCGGCTCTTCAAAGTCGACGCTTGTGCAGCTCTTGCCACGCTTATACGATGCGCTTTCTGGAAGCGTGCAGGTCGGCGGCGTAGACGTGAAACAGTATAATCTTGCCTCTCTTCGGGATGCGGTAAGCATGGTGCTGCAAAAAAATGTGCTTTTTTCTGGAACAATTCGCGATAATTTGCGCTGGGGAGACGAAAACGCCAGCGATGAAGTGCTGTACGCCGCCTGTCGCGATGCGTGCGCTGACGAGTTTGTGCGCTCGCTTCCAGATGGCTATGATACGATGCTCGGGCAAGGCGGTGTGAACTTGAGCGGCGGGCAAAAGCAGCGTCTGTGTATTGCACGCGCCTTAGTCAAAAAACCGAAGATTTTGATTTTAGATGACAGTACCAGCGCGTGCGACACGGCAACCGATGCGCATATCCGTGCTGCGCTTAAAGAAGCGCTTCCTGGCACGACAAAGCTGATTATTGCCCAGCGCATTGCAAGCGTGCAAGACTCAGACCTAATTATCGTGCTGAACGATGGTCGCATTGCTGGTCTGGGGACGCACGATGCGCTTTTGGCTTCAAACGAAATTTACCGCGAGGTGTATGCTTCACAAAACAAAAAATAGTCGCGGCCCCTTTTACCGTGCACTGTGGCGTAGAACTCAACTGCGACTTTCTGCCGCACACGCTGACCGCTTCAAGATAAAAAAGGGGATGACCAATAAGTATTGTCATGCCGTATTCGTAACGAAGTTTCGAACGACTTGACCTGCCTGACCTGCCTTGCCGCCTGCCTGACGGCAGGTCAGGCAGGCGGCAGTCAGGTTTCGGCATCTACGCTGTATATAGTGTAGAGATTCCGAAACGCACGAGCGTAGCTAGCGTGCGGTCGTGGCGTAGCGTTCGGAATGACGCTATGCTACGAACTTATTAGTCAGCCCCATCTTTAAATTCTTTGTTGGGGAATTGTGTTAGCAATTCCGAAGGAGCCTTCGGATCGTTCTGTGTGGAATTCTGCAAGGTCTTTCATAATCAAATTTTACAACTAATATGAGTAAACTCTATTCAGACCAAGTATACGAAGCTGCATTACTAAAATCAGAGGTTTTAGAAGATGAAGAATAGCTGTTTGCAGATTATACCCAGAAATAATAGGTTGTGCCTGAACTCATATCATAAACATTGTCATATATTGTATATGAATTCGTAGAACAGAAATAAGTCAACTTCGTTGCTGTAGATGAATTATTTTCTGTATTCCAGTAAATGTGATAGTAAGCACTGCCTGTTGATGTCCACGAAAGTTTAATTCCTGGATAACTTGTAGAACCATTGCTTTGAGCAGTTAAATTTGTTGGAGCGGTTAACTCTGTGTAAGTAAAGGCACAGCTTGCAGAGTCGCTAAAGTCACTTGTCCCACTTGAAGATAAAGAACCATCTGCGGCTTTTACCCAAAAGTAGTAAGTTCCGCTTTCTTCAAATACACAATCATAAGAGCCTGTTCCATTGCTAACATAAAGACTTTCATAAGCAGAGGCTTTTTTAGTTGCTGTTGAAGAATCGTTTGTTGTGTTGCAGTAAATCCAGTAGTAGGCGGCATCGCTTGCAGTCCAAGTAACTGTAATAACATTTTGAACATCAGAAGTTGT
>CALAEZ010000265.1 GCA_937891125.1 uncultured Treponema sp.
CCTCATCCCTTAATCCCGTAAACCATATCAGTCTGTCAGCAAGCATGAAGCTCGGCGACAGAGGCAGAGCGGCAAAAGCGCAGGCAGTTGATGCGCACTATATACGGGGGCTTGAGCTGTATGCAGAGGGAACGCGGGAAGCAATTGAAGCAGCAATAGCAGAGTGGGAGGCGGCGCTCAAGCTCGACAGGAGCTTTGATCCAGCGCGGGAGGCAAAGAAAATTGCAGAAGAGATGCTTACCGCGCATGACACCATAACCGCACGCGGCAAGCTCAAAACAAAGTAGGCACCCGCACACAGGCGTGCACAGGCAGCATGCGCGTTATTTTTTTCGGGCAAAAATGCGATAGTTCATCCACGGAAACAGCGAATGTTCGCGCTCCATGCGGGTAAGCCATTCAGTGCTGACGGTATTAGAGCCGAGCGCATCAAACACGGTTATAAACGCCTTTATCGAAGCCTTAAAATGCTCCGCCACATACTCGGTGTCGTGGTTATCATGCATCATTTTAGGCCATTCCGAGCCTTGTGCAATTAAAAGCTCCTTTGCCGCAAGATTTAAAAGCCGCGCCCGCAAGCCCGTTTCTGCAGGGAAACGCCCCACTAAATCGATCATGCGCTCGCACATCTTGCGTGTGTAACGGAGCATCCAGCCGTTCGAGCTGTCAAGCAAATCTTCGCCGTAGCCCGTTCCGCTTGCCGCACTCGGATAGGCGGTTATGCGCTGGAGCGAAAACTGTCCCTGTAGCAACGATGAGGCAGAAACAACAGAAAGCTCACGTGCGCTTTTTCTGATTACTGCCTCCAAAAAGTCAATGCCTTCTGCCCATTCGGCAACAACAGCGTCAACAGGAATAGTACAAGCGAGCGAAACATCTTTGTCGGTAAGCAAGGAAGCAGCCTTTTCAAGCTTTGCCTTCTTCTGTTCCACAAATGCGTCTGCGTCAGCCTGCACCTGCGCCTGAGCTGCTTCCACATCATAGTCTTCACCCGCATGAGACCAGTACTGATAGCCTGATGCCACACGAATGTCGCCTGGAAGCAAAAATTCTCCGAGCGCTTCCTTTGACAAGTCAAAACCGATGTCCTTATGCATCTCCTTGTACACAGGAGCCTTGCAAAAACCATTTTCACCACAAATATCGTTTGGCGTTTCAGTGTCGCGCGCAAACAGCACCAGCGAATTCTGCGTCCGCACCGGCGTAAAAATGCCATTTTCTGCCGGCACATCGCCAAACAACACCGCGTGTGTGTCAACAAACGTGTAGTTTATACCGTAAGCGCGCAATACATTTTCAACACCTTGCGCATAGCCAAGGTGCGGCAGCCAGAAGCCTTCGGGCATTGTTCCAAAACAAGCGCGATGTGCATACAAGCCTGTTTCGACCTGCGCATTCAAAATCTCTGTCATGTCCGCATAATGGGGCAAAAATGCGTAGCTACCTGCAGTTGCAAGCAGCTCTACCAGACCTTTTTTTGCAAAACGGGCAAACTCACGCAGCAGATTCTGTGTATATTTTTCGCAAAAATCGTATTTATCTGACTGGAAGCCTGCAAGATAGCGCTGGGCGAGCACTGAACGCTTTTTATCTTGCGCACAGCGCGCACATTCACGTTCACCGAGCAAAATGTGCCGATCAAGCCATTCAATGTACTGCTGCTGCACCACCGGGTCTGCTAAGAGGCTTGTAACAATGGGAGAAATCACGAGCGAAATGGTGACAGGAACAGCGTCTCGCTCAAGCCGCTCAAAAAGACGCAACAGCGGCAGGTACGTCGACGAAATCGAAGTAAACAAGATGTCGTTTTCAGCTACATGAGCATTTTCATCTTCAACATGACGAATATAGCCTTGATGACAGGTAAGGACAAACAGTAAATTTTTAGCTGACATACACTACTCCGTTTATGAGAGAAATGACTGGCGATGATTTTGATAATGCTCTTTCAAAAGTTCTTTTAACGATGAAAGCGCTGCAAGCTCGCTAATCTGCGCTTCATGTCCCGGATACAAGGACGAAAGGAGCGGAGAGCCGTGTGAAAGCACATATTTTTTCGTAAAAGCAAGAATTTCATCCGGCTTAGACTGATACCGCATAACTAAATCAATACGCACAAACTGCTTTCCAACAGGGAACAGCACATACTGCTCTCTCACGGTCTCATCAATCTGCACATCAAAGGATTCCTCTGGATTTTGCTCTTCTTCATCGGTAAAAAAAGAAACTCGCAACACGAGCGCCTTAAAATCAGCTTCTGTGGTAAAGCGAGCGCGGACACTTTCTTTTATATCCCAATAGACAAACGCCCACACGGGATTACGCATAACCATACCAACCTGCGTTTCGTTAAATGTCTCGGGTAATTCAGTGTCTAAAGCAGCGCTGTCAGCGATGTGCATATCACTTTGCGTACTTCGCTCTAACTCAAGCTCCTCTGCTACCTCTAATAGCTCGCCAATGATAAAACGACGATTTAGGTCATCAGGAACATCTATGCCGTAGTCATCGGCAATCGAAATTAAATCTGCTGTAGAAAGCGTTTCTAAATAGCTACGTGATAAAATCTTTGTTTCCATGTCCGTTTTTTCTTTTGCCCACATGATAGTAAAAAAAAAAATAAACACAAGACCGAAAAAACTTGACAAAACAGCAATTTGAGAGTTGAAAGTGGAAAATTGAAAGATGAGAGTTGAAAGTTGAAAGTGGAAAACGGGAAGATTCGACGCGCGAGGGCATTTCAAAAAGGAAAGATGTCCACACGCGAAGAATCTTTTGCGGGCTAAAACCTGCCCGCGGCATTTTCTAGAAACTACCAGCCACTGCTACTGCACAGGCTACGGTACAGCCGACCATCGGGTTGTTACCCATGCCCATAAAGCCCATCATCTCGACGTGAGCGGGAACTGAGCTGGAGCCTGCGAACTGGGCGTCTGAGTGCATGCGGCCCAGGGTGTCCGTAAAGCCGTAGCTTGCGGGACCTGCAGCCATGTTGTCCGGGTGCAGGGTGCGTCCCGTGCCGCCGCCAGAAGCTACTGAGAAGTATTTTTTGCCGGCAAGCAGGC
>CALAEZ010000266.1 GCA_937891125.1 uncultured Treponema sp.
CCTTTATTTCGACGCAGAGCGTCGGGGTATTGAACCCTCCGCACGAATAAAGGGGCTGCCCGACAAGTTTGCTGAATAGCGTCATTCCGAACTCCTGCCTGACAATACTTTTCAGACATCCCCCGTTATGCTTTGTGTGGCGGTACTCCTTACACCTTGAACTGGTCGATTTCGCCGCCAATTTCTGAAATAGTATTTTGCAGCTCGTTTGCAATGGTGCGGAGCGCCTCGCCCGTTTCGTTAATTTTCTGTGCGCCAACAGACATTTCTGTCATGCTGTTCTGAATGGTGCCCGTCGCATCCTGCAGATTGCGCACCTCCTCCAGAATAGCCTTGTTGCCCTCTGACATTTCCTGTCCCGCCGTGTGCACCTCAATGGTAGAATCGTTCATTGCATGCAGCACTTGATTGATTTGCTGGCTTCCTTCCGTCTGCTCTGCCATGGCGGCCTTTATCTGGCGCACCAGCTCGTCAGTCTCCTTAATTTTGTCGGTAACCGACTCAAACGCCGCGCTTGACTGCACTGAAGCTGCCACCACATCAGAAATAGAATTGCGGATATTAGTCAGCTGATCGCCGATAGTCTTTGACTGCTGCCCAGACGTTTCAGAAAGCTTTCGGATTTCAT
The DNA here is from genome assembly GCA_937891125.1 of uncultured Treponema sp. Lineage (GTDB taxonomy): Bacteria > Spirochaetota > Spirochaetia > Treponematales > Treponemataceae > Treponema_D. The sequence goes on from CALAEZ010000266.1 coordinate 629, forward strand.
CTGCGACAACCGCAAAGCCCTTACCTGCGTCACCTGCGTGCGCCGCTTCGATTGCAGCATTCATCGCAAGCAGGTTTGTCTGCTCGGCAATTGATGCGATTGCAACATTTGCCTCTTGCAGCGTTTCGCTCTGCTGCTTAATCTGCTCAATCTTTTCGTTTACCTCATGCTGAATCTGCGCGCCGTTCTGCGCATTGTTGGTAAGCTCGCCGAACGAAGCAGACATTTTTTCCATCGAGGCATTGACGGAGCGAATGTTACCAATCATCTCTTCAACGGCAGCACTTGCCTCACTTACGCCAGAGCTTTGCTTTTCAATCATTTTTTCAAGCGAATCAATGTTAGAAGCAATTTCGTTTACGGCGCCCGCTGTTTCATGCACTGAATTTGACTGATTGTTAATCTGCGCATGCACCGACTCAATGTTTGCAAGAATCTGTGTAATCGATGAGCTGGTTTCTTCCGTGCTTGACTGCAAATCGCTTCCTGCCACCCCCAGCTTTTCCTTGGAGTTCTTTATCTGCGCAATAATTTCCTGTAGCTTCAACATAAACGCATTAAAGCCCTTCACGACATCGCTAATTTCATCATTTCCCTTGTTTTCGATGCGCTTTGTCAAATCGGCATCGCCTGAGGCAACGTCGTCAATGGCACGACGCACTTTGTTAAGCGGCTTTAAGCTGATTGACATTGAAGCTCCCGTACACACAAAAGCGATGACAACCATAATAATTGCAAGAATTCCAATGAACGATGTCATTTTGCTTATTTCTGAGAAAAAATCTTCATACGCACAGGCGCCAAAAACAGACCAGTCTGTTCCAGACACGGGGCGGAAGGCAGCAATCATCTTCATGCCGTTTGCCGGATTTACGAAAGACATACTGCCCGTTTCTGAAGCCATGACTTTTGCAAGAATAGGTTTTACGCCCTCGTCCGCATCATCATTTACATTCTGGAATTGAAGCACCTGATCAAAATCGGTAGATGCGATGGTATGTCCCGTTTTTCGACTGATTACCTGCACATGAGAGTCAGAAGAACCGAAAGAAATCTGCGCGATTCTCTTTGAAAGAACGTCACCCATGACATTTGCCGCAAGGCAACCTATTGGAATTCCGCCGTCATCACGAACAGGAACGGCATACACCTGAAAAAGAATATTAGTAATAGGATTAATTGCAGGATCGGCAATGTAGTTTTCTCCGCGCTTTGCCGCATCGATATATGCCCGCTGCATCTGGATTTTCTGACCGGCCGCGGTGTAGCTGTTTCCATCCAAATCGTAAAAAGCGATATTTTCGTATTCAAGACTGACTTTTGCAATGCGAGTAAGCTCGCGGCATTTTTCGAGCAACGGAATACTTTCATCGTGCAGCATACTCATTCGGGCAACCGATTCGAGCATACGAATTTCCCGCTCAGTTTCGCCCTTTATCTTTCCGACGGCAGAATCAGTAACCGCATCAAGCAGTTTGGAAACCGCGTCCGAAGTAGAAGCTGTAGACCGACTCAATGCCGTGGAAACAATAACGACATTTGAAACAATAAAAATAGTAACGACAATTGCTATCAGCCGAAACTGCAGACTTTGAAAGAACCTCTTTACATTCACCGTACACCTTCCTTAAAAAATTACATTACTTGCAGTATAAAATAGTAAGATTCAAAATGCAAATAAAAAAAACAGACTTGTAGCTGTGGGTAGCTGTGGCAGCAGCAACAGACGGCAGACGAAAGGCTGCACGCCCCGCCTGCGCACCTAGCGGTCAGCATGATACAGGCGGTTAACCTCCGCAACGATTTGCGCGCCGCCCTGTTTTTCCCATTTGTCAAAGGCAGCCTGTAAACCCCGCTCGTCAATTCTGCCACAAATATACTGCGTGCGCGCGTCAGAAAGCGTCTGTTCAAGCAAGGCGCCGTTTGCCGCATAGGTGGGCGAGCCGGCAAGGTAGGCAAGCGCTGGATTCATAATCGCCTTACTGCGGTTTGCAACAGCAACGGCGTTTTCAGCGCGTTTTCGCTCCGTTTCACGCAGTGCCGGCTGTACCTCATTCAGCATTTTGGGAATAAAGCAGATTGACTGATTCAGCGACGCATGGATTTTTGCCTGGCTCTGATCTGTTTTGATGTCTACAATGTAGCCGTCGCTGTCAATGTCGTAGGTGTAGCCCTGAAGACCGTAACTTGCAAGCGTAATCATGCTGTCGTCACACATTTTGTCAATAAAGCGCAGGCACGCTTCAACATCGGCGCGCGTTTTAGCTGCCTTGGTAATAACCAAAAAGCCGTTAAAGCCGGGTGTCGCAAGCGTTCTGCCGTTAATTGTGCCTATAAGCTTCATCGAAGCGACTTTTGTCGGATCAGCGACCGACGGAATCTTATTTTTTTCAAGATAGTCCCAAATGCGGCGACAGCCATCAATTACATCAACAAACATGCCCGCTTCGCCCTTGTTTACCTGGTCGCGCCAGGTAGCCGTCTCGCGCACCGCCCAGTCCGGCGCAATAAGGCCATCATCATATATTTTTTTTAACCAGCGCAGCGCTTCGCGGTATTCAGGCGTTTTATGCACAGGCACCAGCTCGTCGTCCAGCTCGATCCAGCCGTTACCGCAGCCAAACCACGTCTGAATAATGTCAATCGGTCCGGTATAGCGACACATAGCAAGGCCATATGTGTCTTTTTTGCCGTTACCGTCTGGGTCGCCGTAGGTAAACTGCCAGAGCATGTTGTAGACATCTTCTATTGTTTGTAGCTCTGAAAGTCCCAGCTTTTCTGCCCAGTCAGCACGATAGCCTAAGCCGTAGCGGCCAAGCTCGCGTGCCTTGTAGATGCCAATCAGCTTTTTGTCAACCGTAAGCGCACGCAAAATGTTTTTGTCAGCCTGCGAAAGATTCGGATACTTTTTGCTGTCCCAGATAAACTCGTTTAAATCCCAGAAAGCGCCAGCTTCTGCCGCATCTACAATACCGCTTGAAAGCGTATTGACATGCATAATCATCGGCATGTCAGACGAGCTTGCAAGCACCAGTCCCACTTTTTCGTCATAGCGGTCATGCTGTACAAACTGAAAATCCACATCAACGCCCGTGTAGTCCCGCAGGCGCTGTTTTACCTCATCTGAGCGCTCGCCTGTCATCGGGCTTCCGTTTGCATCTATCAGCATAAACGAAACATGCGGTAGCACTCCATGCGGTGCATTCTGCTTGCTGCAAGAAATAAAGCCTACCGTAGCTACCGCAAGCGCAAGCGCCGCCAATCCACTCGTCTGCACACAATGGCGCATCATCTTTTTTTTCATATTTCCTCCATATTTTTTCAGCCGAAAAAATTTCCCAGTTCTACTGTAGGTAAATACTATACCAAGGCACCATATTTTGCACTAGTAGACCGCAGGGTGCCGCTCATTTCCGTCGCGCTTTATGGACGATTTTTGAGAGATAGCCTATACTCAAGCGCATGTTTCCGCCGTTTGATGAAAAAAGAGCCTACGCGCTATGTAAAAAGCTGATTGCCGACCTAGATGCAAGACGCATGACGCTTACTCAGGTGACGGCGGTCAGCGAAGAACGTGCAGGAAACGGTCTTATGCTCGGCGTGCTTGTTGCAAACGATTCTGCGGGGCGCGAAATCATACTGCAAGCCGTTTCGGGCTTAAGCCGCGCGCTCCAGAAAACGTCTACCGCCAAAGACGACAACACGGGCAGCTCCAGCGCGCGAGCAGAAGAAGCTACTCCGTGCGTCATTGTGCCTCCCATCGTAAGTGCCCATGCGCGTGACAAGGCGCTTGAAGCGCATGATGCAGAAATCCATGCGCTCACGCATCGCATACAGACGCTTACCCAGCAAGAAGCAAGCGTAGCTGCCACCGCCGAAAAAGAAGCACGCGCGCAAGCCACCGGTGAAGCAGCCGCCTCATCTGCTGCGCACACGAGCGCCGCCGAGCGAAAGCAGCTTGAAGCCTTACGCGCCTCACTCTGCCGCCAATCGCTTGCAAAGGTCTATAACCTCTACGCCTTTCACTGCGCTGATGGCGCCGTGCGCTCGCTCTACAGCATCTGTGCTGAGCGAGGTATTGAAAACCCACCAACAGGCACCGGCGACTGCTGTGCGCCCAAGCTGCTCGATTACGCATTTTCACACCAGCTCACGCCGCTTAGCATGTGCGAAGTGTACTACGGCAAGCAGACGCCTAACAAAACAAGTGGCGCCATCTACCCGCCCTGTGACGAGCGCTGCGGAATTGTGCTGCTAGCAATGCTCGGGCTCGAAATTCTGTATCGTGACGAGCACATTATTGTCGTCAATAAGCAAAGCGGCGTGCTAAGCGTTCCTGGACGCATAGAAAAGGATTGCATCGTAAACCGTGTGCGCCGCCTCTTTCCAGCATGTATAGAACAGCCGTCCGTGCATAGACTCGACATGGAAACGAGCGGCCTTTTAGTGCTTGCGTTTACCAAGGAGGCACACCGTGCGCTCAGTCGCCAGTTTGAAGAAGGCAGCGTTCAAAAGCAGTATGTGGCGCTTGTTGACGGCGTGCTTGCTTCCCGCGGCGTTGCAGCACACGGCACCATGGAGCTGTACTTTCGCGTTGATTTAAACAACCGCCCGCACCAAATGTGGGATGCAGTATACGGCAAAAAAGCAATTACCGAATGGACAATTGTCCGCGTTGAAACCTACTACGCGCCTGGCGAGCAAAAGGATGTTCGTGGAGCCGGTCGCCCCGTTACCCGAGTACGCTTTACGCCGCACACGGGACGCACGCACCAGCTCAGGCTTGCAAGCGCTGATAGCCACGGTTTTGGCTGCCCCATTATCGGCGACACCTTGTACGGAACGTGCGCACCTGGCGAGCGGCTTATGCTTCATGCAGAATCGCTGTCGTTTACCCACCCAGCAACAGGCGAACGGCTCCACTTTACATGTAAGGCGCCATTTTAATGTTCAGCGGCGTTAGATACGATAAAGCGCCACACATACGAGGAGCTTACTATGACCTTAAAGGTAACGACTTCAAAAAAGGAGGACAAAAAAAGTTGAATTTAAACTATTTAGATTTAACCAATAAGACATGGAAAGTCGGTCAATTCGATTTTCCAAAGCTGCACTGTAAAAACCATACGAATTTTGCTATAGTAAAGCGTAAAAGGAATTAAAATGGCAGCAATAAATGACCTTATCAGTCAGATAGAAGACAAGAACTTACGCGAACGCATTGAAGCAGAATTAGATAAAATCACAAAGCAAAAGAAATTCGGGCTTGTTTTTGAAGAGCATTTACCTGAATGTGTGCCGCTGTATGATGTGCCACTTCGCCGCGGTAATAAGGTGAGCCAGAAAGGCGGAAAGATTAACGAAATCTACACGGTAATGCAGATTGAAGGCGAAAACGTCTGGTGCGTTCCATACACCGCCAGCACCGGCAACGGCGAAAAACAGCTGATAAACTTTTTAAAAAAAGATCTTGTCTGTGTTGCAGAGTTTGGCGAGCCGATTTATCCCTATTTGAAGCTGGTGGATGCAATTTACCGGGCGGATGAGCCCCCGAAACAAGTTCGGGGTGACAATAGTCATGCTGAACTTGTTTCAGCATCTCCGACCCACGCCGTAATCCAGGCTGATAATTACCATGCCTTGCAGCTTTTGGAATATCTGTATGCCGGTAAAGTAGACTGCATTTACATTGATCCGCCCTACAATACCGGCGCGCGGGACTGGAAATACAACAATGATTACGTGGATTCCAATGATTCATATAGACACAGCAAATGGCTGTCATTTATGGAAAAGCGGTTGCAAATTGCGAAAAATCTGTTGAATCCAGTCGACAGCATTCTGATGCTCACCATTGACGACAATGAATTATCGCATATTAAGATTCTATTGGATGAACTCTTTTCGGGATGTCAAATTCAAATCGTCGATATGTTTATCAATCCAAAAGGTAAGGCTCGTATTGGGCGTCTTTCTCAGGTAGATGAGTACTTGCTTCTTGTATATCTGGGAAAAGCTAAGGCTGTCCCTGAGAATAGTAATATTGAAGGTGAAGAAATAAGATGGCCCTATCTGCGACGAAGCGATGTGGAGTCTGCACGTGGTACAACAAAAGGAGGAACGCAACAATTTTATCCCGTATATGTAAATCCCCATACTGAGAAAATTGAAATGATTGGCGATCCTCTATCGCCCGAACAGCCTTTGTCTGACGCAAAAGAAATACCAGGTCTTGTTCCTGTTTTTCCAATTCGAGATGATGGAAAACAAATGAATTGGGGCCTTACAGGTACAAGTCTTAAATTTGCATTGGAAAATGGATGCGTTCGTGTTATGAAAAGCAGAAATCCAAATCAAGCATATAACTTTACTTATGTAACTATGCTGACAGCGCAGATCTACGATGTCTTCGGTGAATCTGTAGACAACTATTACCAGCATGACCTTTTCTCTTCTACCGACACGGATATTGAGCGGCAGTTCCGGCTGGCAGAAACAAAGCTTGGGAATCAGGGAATCGGTCATGAATACGGACGCCTCTACTATGATGAAGCGGATCCGAACGCCTTCCGAATCGATGTCATCCTGTTTTCTGCAGACAATGATTGCATCGGTCGCCTGAATACCTATGCGGAGAACAAGTTCCATCAGCTGAACGATGACTACCGCAGGTATATGATCACGGTAGACGAAAGGTATCGCAGCCAATATGACAGCATTGTTTCTGATGGTGATGTCATCAGTAAGCACAATTTCCGGCTGCCGGAAACAATCAGCCTGCCTCACGAGACCGGCGGAAAGAATTATTCCGATCACCTCTTTGTCAATCAAGACCGCATCGCCCATTTCAAGTTGAACGGTTGGGAAGAGGGAGTCCTGATCGAAGAACAGAAACGTCCCGACTATGTGTGCTGGCTTCGGAATCCTCCGCGCAAGCCATGGTCACTATGTATTCCTTATATGATCGGCACGGATCATAAATCCGCTTATCCTGATTTCCTGATTATCAGAAAAGATGCTCTGATCGGATATGTAATCGATATCCTGGAGCCCCATAATCCTGATCTCGATGACAATCTCGGCAAAGCGCAGGGATTTGCCGAATATGCCAGACAGAATCCGCAGATCGGAAGAATTCAGTTGATCAGAAAAGGTAAAGATCCGGCAGGGAACCTGCGTTTTCGAAGACTGGATCTGTCAAAAGGCAGCATCCGGGACAAAGTGATGCACGCAACAACGAACAGTGAGTTAGACCATATATTTGAAACCGACGGTATATTTTAACCTCGTAAGATATAGATCGGTCAAATTAATTTTAAGTTAAGGAATCTCCTTTATTTTCAAGCCTTTCTGTCATTTCGAGGTC
>CALAEZ010000267.1 GCA_937891125.1 uncultured Treponema sp.
GCGAAGAATGCCTTGAAAAAGTCTGTAGAAATATATAATGCGGAGGCCCTGGCGACTGCGGCTCTCCTTGTCAAAGACAAGTTTGCCCCCGAAACTGGTTCGGGGGAACAGAAAATCATAGGAGAACTGAAACATGTTAAACATCAAAACAATTAAAAATGTCCTTGTAACGGACGAAACAAAAGACGGCTTCTGCTTTAGAAGTTCGTGCTCACAAACTTTAAGCCAGAGCCAGCTCGCAAGCGAAATGGCTGACTGGAACTCTTCGTTTACCGAAGCAGACTACCTTGGTATGCTTTCGGTAATGGAAACAATCGTTACAAAGTACCTTGCAAAAGGCTACAATGTAACTCTCCCCTTTGGATCGCTCCGTGCAAACGCAACGGGAACCTGCGCCAACATTCAGGACGGCTTTACACTTGGAACAGGAAACCACACGCTGGGCTTTTTGTTCAACGCAAACGAAACACTTTCCAAGAATGTTCGCTCAAAGCTTGAATACAAGCAGCTCCCGCCAGACAGCACCGGAGAAGCCAAAATCTACCGCATTACCACACTCAACAGCGATGCAAGCGAAAGCACGAACCTTTCGGTAAGCAAAGGCAAAACGCTCCGCCTGCATGGCCGGAACCTCACCTTCGACATCACCGACGAAAACCAGGGCGTATTCCTGGAAAACGAAAGCGGACTCACCCGCCTTTCAGTCTACAACCGCCGTGGCACGAATGTGGTCGATTCGCCAGTACCCGGCGAGCTTGCAGCAGGAAGCTACAGCGTGAGCATCGTCACCAAGCCGGGCAAGGCATACTTTACCGCAAACATTGATTCTGTTGTAACGGTAGCGTAAGGCTCATTTTTATGCGTAATGCACCACCCGATGGCAGTTTTCACTTGCAGAACGATGCATTACGCATTTCTTTTTACACCCGCTTCACTTCTTCATACGTTAAGCCCACCATGCGCACTCCGTTCATAATTTCAAGCTCGATGTTTACGCGTTTGTTGCGGCGGTTTACGGCTACAATTTTTCCTGGGATGTCTTTAAATGGACCGTCTAAAATGACAATGCGGTCGTTTACGTCAAAAGTGGCTTTTATAATTGGAATGACCGAGCCAAATTTTACTAACGATTCTATGATTGCCCTATCGTTTGAGCCTAAAGCTTGTGCTTTTCCTGTTTGCGGTAAAAACTTTATAAAGCCACTTCCGCTTTTTAGCTCTGCTAAACGAAGGTTATCTTCTTCCTGTGTTTCTAAAAACACATAGCCGGGGAAAATGGGTTCTATAAACTCCTTTCCCTTTTTTAACCGCATTTTCTTTTTAGGAAAATAAAGCATGCCGCTAAAGCCATATTCACAAGCGTTTAAGCGCGGCTGCATTTCGTCTATATATTTTTCTTCTTCGCCAGTTTTTATCCAGATACAGTAAAAGTTACTCATAAATTTAGTAAGAAGAATAGCACATAAAAGAAGGATTGTCAGCGAAATTGCTTGTAATAGTTTTTTTTACACAACAAAAAAAAAATCCCGCGCCTTGTAAAAAGCACGGGATGCTGTCATTACAAGCTTTACGCAAATACCAGTTCACCATCACTGGCGCTTATCTTCACCGTGCAGTTTTCGCCAAAACGTCCTGCAAGTATTTCCTTTGCAAGTGGATTTTCTACGTAGGTCTGCACTGCCCGCTTTACTGGGCGCGCGCCAAAGGCCGGGTCATAGCCTTGCTCGCTTAAAAAGTCAATCGCGCTCTGGTCAAAGTTGAGCGTAATGCGACGGTCGGAAAGGCGGGCTTTTACGCGCTCAAGCTGATTCTTTACGATGCCGCCGATGCAGTCTTTTGAAAGGCGTCAGATTTTTCTTGACAGCAGTACTACTTAATAGTACCATGCAAGCATGAATGCAAAGCAAAGGAAAATCTATGACGCAATCTATAAGAATCCGGTACAGACGGATATAGAGTGGCGTGACATAGAAGCGCTTTTTCTTTCGCTCGGCGCAGAAATATCAGAAGGTAACGGCTCGCGTATCCGCGTAAAGCTCAACGGTGAGCGTGCTGTATTCCACCGTCCGCACCCCGAAAAGGTGACCGATAAAGGCGCTGTAAAATCCGTGCGCCGTTTTCTTGAAAACGCAGGAGTAAAGCTATGATGAATTACAAGGGATTTATTGGCGCAGTCGAGTACGACAGCGACGCGCATATTTTTTCCGGAGAAGTAATAAACACCCGCGCCGTGATCACATTCCAGGGCGCAAGCGTTGACGAATTGGAAGCAGCTTTTCATGATTCCGTTGATGATTATATAGACTGGTGCAAAGAAGATGGCGTAGAGCCAGAAAAACCGTATTCTGGCAAGTTCAACGTGCGCACTACTCCGGCGATACACGGCAAAGCTGTACTTGCAGCCAGAAAGCTTAATATCTCGCTTAATAGCTTTGTCGAAAAATCTCTGCGTGACGAACTTGCTGCAATGCAGCTTGCTTAACCGCATAAAAGCCCGTCAAGCAGACGGGTGTGCTCGTCAAGAGAGTTCTTGCCACCAAAACCGTGAGATGAACAAGGCGGTTCAGGACAGAGAATACCACAAAAAGCTGATGGAAGAGTACCAGAAATAAGCGCTTTCTTCGGAGAATCAGTGTACGCTAATATGTTACAAACTCAGCAACACTTCAGCAGAATCTTTCAGTTTATAAAGCTCCACTTCTTCTAATGGAACTTCAATCGTATTATTTGCCGAAGGATTTTCTGCATCCAATTGTACAGCCTTTATAAGCCGCTTACCATCTACCTCAACTTCAAGCAGAGCCTCAAAAAGATGCCCGTTTTTCATAAAGACCTGACCGTTAATCGATTTTACTTTCATGATATTTTCCTTGAACATTTTCTTCCGCGCGGAAGAAAGATAGAGTTTCTTATTGATTGATTTCGGAATAAAGCGTGAGACAAGCCTCATAAGCAAATACAAGTGATTATTTGTCATTCCATTGAATCTTCGCAAAGCTCGCGAATAAATACAGAACTCGTTGAACGCCTTTGAAAGCGATCGGCGCTTAAACGTGCCGTCTGTAATGCGGAAATACAAAAGCGGAACTTGCAAAGTTTGAATTTCATACCCAGCAGTAAGCACGCGAAACCATAATTCAATATCCTCGTTACATTTTGTCTTTTCGCTGTAGCCGAATTTCTTGAGCACTTCTGTTCGGAACATCACCGTTGGATGTGCAAGCGGAGTTCCTTTGTACAACGAGGCAGACTTCTTTGTTGTTCGCTTGGGGTAAAGGCGTATTTGCCGGAAGTTCATTTCATCATTCTTGTAAAACTCTTCTATTCCAGCTCCAAGAACCGCAAGATTTTCGTTAGTCTCAAACTGCAAGACCTGCTTTTCAAAGCGGTCAGGAAAACAAATGTCATCGCTATCCATTCGGGCAACAAGCTCTGTTTCCACAAACTGAAGCCCAAAGTTAAGTGCATGTGCCAGGCCTTGGTTCTGCTCATAACCAACTACTTTTAGCGGGAGTTTTGATTTCCAGTCATCGATGACAGATTCCAGTTCAGGGGTAAGAAGACCGTCTTTCACGAGAATAACACTTGCTGGTTGCCGTGTGTTTTCTGCGATAGATTTTAGGGACTGTAAGAGAAAATCGGGATTGTCGCGGCGGTAAACGGATTGAATGATACTAAAGGTCATATGCACTCCTTTTTAACCATGTCTTTACGTTATGAGGAATTTTACTTATCACATAACGCAAACATCGTTTATAAAATGGCGCATATAATTTCTTTAGGGAACCTCGAAAAACTGGTTTTAGAATCTTCTTATCCTGCCCTGAATC
>CALAEZ010000268.1 GCA_937891125.1 uncultured Treponema sp.
AAGCGCGAATGTGCACTGCTTGCTGAGCGGGCGGCAGCGTGGCCTCATATTGCGGGCGTCTTTGTTTCTCCCTACGGACGCGCGCAGGATACGGCGCGGCCTGTTGCAGAGGCGCTGGGACTGGAGATGGAAACGCTTCCCTGGCTCCGCGAGTTTGACCACCACATCATCTATCCGCGCACCGGTAAGGAAAAAGCTGCTGCATGGGACTGGTGGCCGCAGGATTTTTACGCCGAAGAGCTTTTGTTTGACCGCAAGCGCTGGCACGAGCTTCCTGCATTCAAAAAAGGCGAGCTTGAGTCGTTTTATGCTGATGTGTGTAGTGGCATTGACCGCGTGCTGAGCCGCTACGGCTATGAATGTACGGCACGCGATACGCCTATTTACCGCTGTCAGCCGCATCTGTCGCAGGAAGAGGCACGGCATGATACGCATTTAGACCCGCTCCAGAAAAATCTTGATGAGCGGAACCTCGTGTTTGTCTGCCATTTAGGCGTTATGTTTGCGGTGATTGCGCATTTGACAGGCATAAGCCCCATGCAGCTTTGGCAGGGCTTTTTTGTCGCGCCGACATCGGTTACCGTGCTTGGAGCAGAAGAGCGCGTGCCAGGAGAAGTGGTTTTCCGCGTGCAGACGCTCGGCGACATGCGCCATTTAGCACAAGCAGGCGAGCCGCCGTCTGCAAGCGGATTTTTCGGTAACGTCTGTACGTTCTAGCGCGCTTCAAGCTCCAGAATGGTAAGGGAGCTTGGACGAGCGGTGTACGTAAACTGCGCTGAAATGCCGGTAACCGTTTCGGTCTGCGGAACGATGTTTGCCGGCGCTTCAAAGCTGTTTTCGTCAGCAGGATTTCCTGTAAGAATGAATGCCTGCGCTTCTGCCTTCAACTGAGGAGCGTTGTCGAGCGAAATCTGCACCGGCTCCTCTTTTTCCGAAATGTTTACCAGCTTTACGATGATTTTGCCGTCTTCTGTTCTGCCAACATGTGCGTACAGCGGCTCAAAATTCTGCACATCGGTATACTCGTGCATAAGTTCGCCGTCTAAATAGCATTGATAGCGTTCGCCGTCAACGACAATCTTAATGCGGTACCAGTTGTTGCTTTCAAGCTTCAGCGTTTTTGCATCCCCGATGGTGCTGCGCGCTTCAAGCGTACCTTTTTCAACGCAGCTTTGCGTGTTCCCCCAACCGCCGAGATTCCACCAGTACAGGTTTGCGCCTTTTACGCCAAATCCGATTAAAAAGCCTTCCGCGCCGCCCGTCTTTTTCGCTTCAAGCTCGAACGTGTATTTCTGGAGCCCGGCGACCGCTTCTTCGTTATCAAGCGCCATAAAGGCTGGCGTTGCAGCTGAGCTTTGCGTAAAGACGCCTTTTTTCACCTTCCAGCTGCCGCTCTGTGTCGCTTTTTTGAATGCGCTTAGCTCTTTTGCCCCTCTTGAGCTGTAGATGACTGCGCCGCTTTCGCCGTTTGTCACCGTAATGTTTTTAAACTGCGCGGTTGTCGCCCATGAGCCGATTCCAATAGTGCCTTCTATGCCTTTTTTCTTTGTGTCGCCAGCCTGTGGCTGCGTAAGGCTTGCCTGCACCGTGTAATCTGCCTTGTGCTGCATGAAAAGCGACTGCACATAGTAGTTTGGTGTGCCGTATGCAGTTTTGGCGTCAAACCAGATGGCGTCCGGCTGCCACTGGACGTGACCTTTTCGGGCAAACAGCGGCGCGTAGCTTGCAATTTCTACTACGTCGCCGTTTCGCTCAATGCTCGTCATGTACGCAGCTTCGGTAAGCGCGGCAAACAGATTATTGCGCCTGCCTTCAACCCAAGAGGCGTACTCGCCGATAAATACCTTCGGTTTGTCTTTTCCGCGCGGATAGAATTCAGCATTGTCGTAGCGGTCGCCGTTTGTCAAAAACCAACTGTAGGGATTGTAATAGTGCTCGTCAACGAGTGCCACCAGGTTTTCTGTTGCTTTTTCCTGCTCCCACGCCTTTACCTGCTTCCAGGCAGTATGGAAATTGATGTCGTTAAAGGTAAAGCCCGATGAGATGATGAGCTTTATCTGGGGGTATTTTTCGTTAACAGCGCTTGCAATATATTTGTAGCGGTCTAAGTAGTCGCCTCCGCAGTCCTCGTTACCAATACCAATGTAATGCAGCGAAAATGGCTCGGGATGCCCTGCTTCTGCGCGGATTTTGCCCCAAGTGCTGTCAGCAGGGCCTGTCGCCCACTCAATCATGTCGAGCACGTCTTGTGCGTACCACTGGTAGTCAGTGACCGGAGATTTTTCGCCATAGTGGCTCATGCCGACGCTCATGACCGGAATGGGCTCAGCGCCAATATCTTCGCATAATCTAAAGTACTCGTAAAAACCGATCCCGTACGACTGATAGTAGCCCCAGAAGTTTTCGGTTACCTTTCGCGTTTCGATCGGACCAATCGTGTTTTTCCACTGATAGCGGTCAGCAAGCATGCGTCCGTGCACAATGCAGCCGCCGGGAAAGCGAACGAAAGCAGGATGCATCTCTTCAAGCATTTGCGCAAGGTCTTTGCGAAGCCCGTTCGGCTCATTTTTGTAGATGTCGGCGGCAAACAGCGAGATAAAGTCGGCGCAGATGGTGCCCGCCGTGTCGGTGTACAAGGCGATTCTGCCGTTTTCGGTCGACTGTGGCGCCGTAAGCGTAAAATCGTATTTTTTCCATTCGGAGCTGATTCCGCTTATGACTGCTGTTGCACACTGTGCACTGTCGGCAGCATCGCCGAGCGTCACGGTAACGCTGGTGACAGAGCCGTCAGGGCTTTTGAGCCAGACTGAGCCGGGGTAAACTTTCCCTGCTTCTAAGGCAATACCCTTGTAGCCGCTGTTTGCAAAGCCATCGCCTGCTTTTTTTGCGGTAAACTGGACAAAGGTGGGGTTGTTTTGGTGCAGCCCGCCTGTCTTTACTATTTTTAGACGGCTCTTCGAGCTTTTCCCAGCGATGTTGATGCCGTCAGTCCATCCTTCGGTCGGATTTTTGGTAAATTCAAACGAGCGGTTTTGAATAAGCTCGCCATACAGACCGCCGTCTGCCGCGTAGTTAATATCTTCATAAAAGATTCCAAATAGATTTTGGCTGATGTGAGTTTGTGGTGCACTAAAGTCAGCATGCAGTGTTGCTGTGCTTTGTGCGGTAAGCGGCAGTGTTGCCGTAATGCCTGCGACAAGAGCAACTGTCGCGGTAAAGTGTATGTTTCTTTTCATGCGCCTATGATGCTGGATTTAATTTTAACTGTCAACGAT
>CALAEZ010000269.1 GCA_937891125.1 uncultured Treponema sp.
CATGCGCATTTTAGCGACAACAGTTTTTTTTGCGGTTTTTACACATTTTCTGCGTTTTGTTGCTTTTTTTTGCTGTAGTCGCTACAATGGCAAGCTATGACACGTACTAAACATATTAGTTTTCGATTTTTGATATATGCCCTGTTGTTGCTTTCAGGGGGGCTCGCTTTTTCAGAGGGCGATGTTACATCTCAGATGACAAATCTTGTTCTTCAGATAGCGGTTATACTCTTTGCAGTACGCATCTGCGGAAAGGCGTCGGAACGCATTGGAATCCCCAGTGTGCTTGGAGAGCTTATTTCTGGCGTCATTATTGGGCCATACGCATTAGGTGGTATTCCACTTCCAGGCTTTCCCCATGGTTTTTTTCCGCTCAACAGTGCTGATTTAGCTGTTTCTCCCGAATTGTATGGCTTTTCTACAATTGCTTCGATTATTTTGCTTTTTGCAAGCGGACTAGAAACCGATTTTGCCCTTTTCCTGCGCTACTCGATTACAGGAAGTATTGTAGGCTTAGGTGGCGTTATTTTTTCATTTGTGTTCGGAGCATTAGCGGGCGTACTGTTAATGGGAAAAAGCTTTTCAGATCCGCTTTGCCTTTTTTTGGGCATTATGTCTACAGCAACCTCTGTTGGCATAACTGCACGAATCCTTTCTACGCAAAAGAAAATGGATTCTCCCGAGGGCGTTACTATTCTCGCCGCCGCAGTATTCGATGACGTGCTCGGTATTGTGCTTCTTGCTGTTGTACTGGGAATCGTTTCTGCAATCCAGGGAGGCGGTAGCATAAGCGCAGGTTCAATATGGCTTATTGCAGCAGGTGCCTTCGGTATCTGGCTTGGGTTTACCGCACTCGGTCTTATTTTTTCAAAAAAAATCGCAAGCTTTTTAAAGCTATTTAAGCACAGCTGGGATTTTTCAATCTGTGCGCTCGGTCTTGCGCTTTTACTGTCAGGTTTTTTTGAAAAGCAAGGGCTTGCAATGATTATTGGCGCCTATGTTACCGGACTTTCGCTTTCGGGCACTGATATTGCAAACGTTGTTCAGGAACGGATATACGGTCTATATGAATTTTTTGTTCCACTCTTTTTTGCTGTCATGGGCATGATGGTAAATGTACGCGCGCTTTTTAATACCGAAGTGCTCACCTTTGGTATTGCGTATACCATTCTTGCCGTACTGTCTAAGGTGCTCGGCTGTGGCATTCCAACGCTTGCGCTCGGATTTAACGTTCGTGGCGCATTAAGAATCGGTAGTGGAATGGTTCCGCGTGGTGAGGTTGCGCTTATTATTGCGGGCATTGGGCTAACCGCAGGAATCTTAGATGAGCAGATGTTTGGTGTCGTTATTATGATGACGCTTCTGACAACGCTTGTAGCGCCGCCACTTTTGACCGCTTCCCTTAAGATGAATGGTCGCGGAACCCGTAAAGAAACAAAGGTGGGCGACAGCGAAACCATTACGTGGGATTTTGGAAACCCTGAAATTGCAGGTATTGTAAATCATGGCTTTTTGAGAGATTTACGCAGTGAGGGATTTTTCGTACAAAGTCTGAATATGGACGAAGGCATTAGCCATGCACGCAAGGACGATATTTCAATCTCTATAACCAAAAAAGAAAATGAAATTGAAATTGAGGCAACCGCAGAGGATGCAGGCTTTATCAAAACCACTATGTATGAAAACGTATTACGCTTAAATGACGTCATGCAGGATCTAAAGGAAGCAAGCGACCCACTGCAGCTGAAAAGAGAATCGTTTGATGGCTTTGCTCGCACAAGCTCGCTCCATCCTGATAAGCAGCTGGTAAAAAAAGTGAAGGCACGTGCAATTACCGTAGATTTACAGGGAAGCTCAAAAGAAGAAATCTTAAAAGAGCTTGTTCAGCTGTTAGCAAACACAGGACATGTAACAGACTTCCAGCAAGTGCTCCATGATGTAAGTGAGCGCGAAAAAGTTATGAGCACTGGTATGCAAAATGGTATTGCACTTCCTCATGCAAAAACGGATGGAGTAGATAGTCTCTGCTGTGCAATCGGTATAAAAAAAGGTGGTGCCGATTTTGGAGCTATGGATGGAAAACCATCGAACCTTTTCATTATGGTAGCATCCCCCAAGAGTACCAATTCCCCGCATTTACAGTTTTTGGCGTTTATCACAGGAAAACTGAAAAACGAGGACACGCGCAAAAACATTGTAGACGCACCTGATGCGGCTGCCATTAAGGAAATCATCTCGAACGCAGAATAGGTGCATTTGTTTCCAAGGGTGCGACTGTTAAGAAACCGTTGATTAACTAGAGGAATAATCGAAGATTCTGATTTTCGCTGCACCTATGGCACAAGAACGCGTTCCTTGGTATACTGTCGTCATTATGAATAAAGCGATTGAAACATTACAGGAACGCGGTTTTTTTAACCAGTGTACTGATTTAGAAGGACTTTCCGCCCTTATGGATAAAGGTCCGGTTACTTTTTATGTTGGCTGTGACCCTACAGGAGCCAGCTTGCACATTGGTCACATGGTGCCGTTTTTTGCTTTGCGATGGCTTCGCTCATTTGGACACATCGGCATTGCTCTAATTGGCGGTGGAACTGGTCGCATTGGCGACCCGTCTGGAAAGACAGAAATGCGCAAAATGCTTGACTATGAGCAGATTGACGCAAATGTAGAAAAAATTAAGGCGCAGCTTGACCGCTTTATTGGCTTTGACGGAAAAACTGCCTATGCTGTAAACAACAAAGACTGGCTTGAACACTTAAATTATATCGACTTTTTGCGCGACATTGGCTCATGCTTTAGCGTAAACAAAATGCTCACCTTTGAAGAATATCGCCTGCGCTTAGAGCGCGGTCTTTCGTTCCTCGAATTTAACTACCAGCTTTTGCAGGCTTTTGATTTTTACCAGCTGCACTTAAAATACGGTACGGCTCTTCAAATTGGTGGAGCTGACCAGTGGGGAAACATTACTGCTGGCGTTGACCTTATCCGCAGAAAAATGGGCGGCACTACCGAGCTGAATGCAGCTCATCAGGCTTACGGACTTACTTTCCCGCTTATTATGCGCGCTGACGGAAAGAAAATGGGTAAGAGTGAGAAGGGCGCAATCTTCTTAGACCCGACCCTTACAAGCGTGTATGACTTCTTCCAGTACTGGAGAAACGTGCCGGATGCAGACGTAGAAAAATTCTTTAAGCTCTTTACGTTCCTTCCGTTAGATGAAATTAGCCAGATTGTTTCTGGAAACATAAATGAAGCAAAAGAGCGTCTTGCTTTTGAAGTTACGAGCGTCATTCACGGAAAAGAAGAAGCAGAAAAAGCTTTAGCTGGAGCTAAGGCTGCCTTTAGTGGCGAAGGCGACAAGACCCACATGCCGACAGCAGAGCTTTCTGCTTCGCGCCTAGAAGCGGGGATTGGCGTTATTGACCTTTTTGCAGAATGTAGCCTAGGTGGCTCAAAAAGCGACATTCGCCGCTTAATTCAGCAGGGTGGGGCAGCTGTAAACGGCAAGGTTATAAGCGACGTAAAGGCAACCGTTACAAAAGCCGACTTAGATGAAAGCGGTGAGTTTGTCTTAAGAGCTGGAAAGAAAAAGTTTGTGCGCGTTGTAATAAAATAACGAGTAGGCGCTATAAAAACACACACGGTTTTTCAAACAGTGATTTTGTAAAAAAAAAGCTGTCCACATTTGGACAGCTTTTTTTTGCTTATTTTTTAGTTAGATCAGCTGGATTTAGAATAACCGGCTTTCCGTCACTTGCCGTTACCAAAATACCATCGGCTGCAACCGTGATGGGCGTTGCAGGTTTTACTGCAATCGAACTCTTTAGTCCGCGCTCGAGTGTAGCCGAGAACTTTGCAAGATAAAAACCATTAGCATCCTGCATAACGCAGTAGTAGCTGCCACCGTTTTCAACAAGCCCTGAAAGCTCGGCAATGCGATCGGAGCTTTCTGCGGTAATTTCCATTTTTTCTTTATCAAGCAAAACAAGCTTTACCGCACCATTTCCGCTGTTTTCACCTGCAATAGCAATATAGCTGTCACCAGTGTCAAAAAATGCTCTGCCACGCAATGCAACAGGGCTTTCTTTTATAATTTCGCCCGTCTGCGCGTTCATTTTCACTAAAGCGGTAGTCTGTTCCTGCTCATCAAGCGCTTTTAAGCCAATAAGCGCAGGCGCGTTTTCATTACGCTCATTACGTTCAATAACCGACTGTTGATCCTGCGCAATAGCAGCACGTTCTTCTTGTGCTTCATTCCGCTTCTGGTCAGCAGCACTCTGTGCACTGTCAGCATTTTTCTGAGCGGTATCCGCCTTTGACTGCTGCTCATCTGCAGCCTTTTGCGCGTTTTCAGCATCCTTTTGCGCGCTATCAGCATCCTTTTGCGCACTGTCAGCGTCTTTTTGTGCGCTTTCAGCATCTTTTTGCGCGTTTTCAGCATCGGCTTTTGCTTTTGCCGCATTCTCTTGTGCCTTTGCAGCAGCTTCCTGCGCCTGTTTGTCAGCTGGATTTTCAGAAGCAGCCTTTGCACTTGCGTCTGCTTCTGCCTGTTTTTTGCTTGACTCAGCTTGTGCCTCTGCAGCCTTTTTCTTATCTGCTTCCGCCTTAGCTTTTGCCGCATCTGCTTCCGCCTGCTTCTTATCTGCTTCTGCCTGTGCTTGAGCAGCTTTTTTCTGCTCTTCAGCAGCTTTTGCTTTTTCTGCATCAGCAGTTTTCTGTGCAGTTTCAGCCTTGCCGTCTGCAGCATCAGCTTCGCGTTCTTTTATATCAACCATCGCTTTACGGCTGTCAATGCCCATATCCTCATCTTCTTGCAAAGATTTTACTACTTCGCGGTCGCTGATTGTCGAGGTGTCAACCGTGCTTAATCCGCCAGTAAGATCTGACAGCGGAATGACAATCTGCGTTTTTCCTGCCCATTCGCGGTAGGTGAGTGCAATACCTGCCTTGTCTGCAGTCAGATTCTTTGTTACCGCTTCCTTGTATTTTGCGCGGTACGCATCTAATTTGCCGCGATACACGGCATTATACACGGTGACAAAGGTTGCTATCGTGTCAGCATCCTGACGGCTGTAATCATACGCAGCTTCAAGATACGCACCAATAATGCGCCGAACATTGTTAATGTGGTCAACGCCAGCGCCTGGTCCGATAACAAAAATGTCCGCATCAAGTTTTCCGGTTTCAGTGGGATCGACAGCGTGAATCACATAATAACGCGCGGGCTCTCCACTTGTCGTAGCCTTTTCTGGCGCACGATGAATGGGAGGCGCAAGGCGTGTTCCGATAGCACGGATTTCTTCGTTTGTATTGATGACGTCATACGGACCGGCATAATTTTCAAAGACAACCGTATCCATATCAGCGCTTTGAAGCTCAGATTTGTTAACCTCAAGAGAAAATGCAGCAGTTCCTCCGCAAAACAACGCAAGAAACGCAATTACTTTTGCAATTTTCATGGAAAAATCCTCCGTTTTTTACTCGCCTGTTAGCCTTCTTTAAGCAGGCTGTTATTACTATACCACACTTACAGCCGTAAATCTAGAATATTTTGCAATGTCTTTCGCGCATAATCTCTTGTTGTACTGTCAAACTGAGGAAAAAGCATAAAGCTAATCAGATTTTTTCCCTTTGATAGCAGCGTCGGCTTTCCCATGTACTTGCAGATTTCGTACGTTGCATCGCATATTGTTTTTAAGAGAACCGTATTTCTCGGATTTGTTTTATGCAGAACCTCTGCAATAGCTGTCAGCATAACGCCTTCATCGTCCCAACCAAGTGCGCCACAGGCTTGCACAATTTTTGTTATAATTGCGGTTCGTGTTTCTACAGTAAGCACATCGGCAAAAAGCGCGGCAAAATCGGCTGTTCCACAGGCAGCTGCAGCCGAGATGAGATTTTCTGCATAAACGGGATTTTCGATAAAATAAGAGTTTCCGTCATAAAAGCGCTGCTTTCCGCTCTGCAAATCATAGCACCAGTTGCCCAATTCTGCGTGCAAACGGGAAGCCCACTCAGCTTCTTTTTCGCTATAATCGCCACGTAAAAATGAGTTTTTCATAAACTGCAACTCATCGCTTGCAATCCGCTCATAGCCCATGCGCCCAATCGTGCCAACAACAGCTCTTTTTTCTGCATAGGAATGGTGCGCGCCTGTATGAGACGCTGGCGCTGTCGTTGATTGTAGCATGGTGAAGGCTTGCATGAGCCAGTCTTTTCGGTACACGACAAGTGCATCGTCATTTGTGTAAAAAACGCCCGCAAAGGTATTTTTCTTTGGAAGCTGTGCTTCCCATGCAAGCGCACCATCTGCGCTAACAAGAATCGCTCTTGTCGCATCTGCAAGTGCAATTCCTGCCTTGTGCGTTGAAATATGCGTTAAATCGCATAAAGAAAGCGTGCCGAGCGTCACGAGCTCGCCTTTTACGCCGTCTTTTACTTCAAGAAAACTAAGCGCAAGCTCGTTTTTTGCGCCACTTTGCCAAAAAAATGCCGCCTGCTCTCCGCCTGAAAATAGCGCAAGCGTTGCACACTCTTTTCCTGTGACGCCTGTTGTCACCCATTCTGAAACAGCCGTCCCATCCTTTACGGCACATAAGCCTGCGCCCCCACCTGCAAGCGCAAGTAAGGCGCCATATTTTGTTTCACACGCCGCCGTTACATACGCTGTAAATGTAGTGATTTCACTTTCTTGGCCAAACACGGTATAGCGCGCAGCACGCGTTTTATTATTTTCTGTTGCGCTTAAAAAGGCAAAAATGCTGCCGTCGTCAAAAAGCATAAGCGGAACATCTGACCGCTGTTTTTCGGTACGTACAAGCCATTTTCTCACTCCATGCAGACTATAACAGGCTATGTGCTCATTTCCCCGCACAAGAATGCGCCCATCACGAGCCATACGCGGATTTTCAATAATTTCAAAGCCTGTTTTTACCTGCCAAAGGAGCGTGCCACTCGGATTTACCAGATTAAGCGTATCTTTATTGGTAACAACAAGCAAAAAATCGCTTTCGGTTGCAAGGTATCCTGATGGCTTACCCGAAAAATTCTTTTTCCACAAAAGCTGTCCGCTTTTTCCGAAACCGCATAACACACGGCCATCGGTAAGCATGGCAAAGCCATAAGACGTATTGACAGGAGATGCGGCAATTTCGCCACTGGCAACAAGCTTCCAGGAGGGCGTTTCAGTCCTTGTGTCAAGCGAGCGAAACGCAAACAGCGGAAAAAGCAGGAAGGCGAGGGGAAGTGCAACAATAAACGAACGGTTAGCCATGGTACTCCAGGCAGGCAAGGCTTTCGATATGCGCTGTCTGCGGATAAAAATCTAAAAGGAAGAGTGAGGTAAGCGTGTAGCCGGCTTTGATAAGCTTAGAAACATCACGAGCCTGTGTTGCAGGATCACACGATACGCTTCTGATGACCGGAATGTGTGCGCTACAAAGCCAGGAACAGACACTTTTTTCCATGCCACTGCGCGGCGGATCGATAACCACTGCATCAAAGGGGCCGTGACGGGCAACAACGCTTTCGCAGTTTTCCTTTATGAAGCGCTCGCCTGAAACGCCGTAGCTTTCGTGTTTTTTACCTGCCATGTTTATTTCTGCATGTACGAGCGCATCACGGTTGTGCTCGACAAGCGTCACGTGCTCAAAATAATCTGCAAGAAATACAGAAAACGTGCCAACACCACTGTACATGTCGAGCACATGCTTTCCCTGAAGACCGAAGCAAACGGCCCCGATTGCCTTTTCAAGCACTGCTAAATTCGACTGAAAAAAGCCGCGCACATCAAATTGCACCGTTTTTCCTGCAAGCAGCACCCGCACGGTATGCATCGCGTCCTGTATCGTACCAGAAAAACGTTTTTTCACCTTGTCTTTCACGCGCCGCTTACCGCCACCTTGAAAGCGTACCTCAGGTACCGCCTCTTCTGCAGCAACAACAGTGTGTGACGCCATATGCGAAGCATCAGCTACGACGCGCGCATCAGAAAAAATCTGTACTCTGCCACGCGGACGCACGTTTTGAGGAACTGCAGAAAAATAGCTATTCATTGCTTCTGTTGCGACGGGGCAGCGGTTAAGCGGAACGGTTGTATTGCTTTCTCGCGCAAAAAGTCCGCCGTCATGTAGCTGCATACGAGCGCGGTAGCCAAATGCACTGTCAGAAATAACCTGTATGACCGGCACGGAAACGCCTTCCCGTAAAAAGCAATCGGCAAGCAGCGTTTTACGCAATTCCTGCTGTTTCTGCACTGCAATGTGCTGCATATTGCAGCCACCACAGCAACCATACAGCGGACAGACCGACTGCACGCGATATGGGCTTGGCGAAAGGATGCGCACAATTTCTGCACGGTCAAAATCACGTAGCGACCTTGTAATGCGCACTTCAAGCACTTCGCCCGGAATGGCTTGAGGAATAAATATGTTCTTGCCGTTATGGTGTGCCAGGCAATCGCCTCCAGCAACCATTTTTTCGGCAGTGAGCGTGAGCGTTTCTGTCGGCTCCATTATAAAACCTGCTACCCTATTACGGTTGATCAGTTGATTCAGCTTAAATTTTGCTGAAGATAAAGTTGCAAAATGTTTTGATTCTGTTTATAAACGACGTTTCAACGCGCTCCTCAAGAAAGAAAACCTTGTAGGTGTCAACGCCTCCAATTGCATATAAAACCCAGTTGTCGCCATCACGAAAAACGGCTATTGCACTTTTCATGTTTTCAGGCTTTATGACATTAAAGCGGTCGTGGTAACGAAGCTTGTTTAGATTGGTCATGTCGTAGTAGAGGTAGTCTTTACCTTCCTCAAGCGTAATGCGTGCGTTGATTACACCAAAGGGAGACATTTCAAGATCAGCAAGAATATTCGTTTTGTTTTCGTTCGTTTCCAAGCTAGTAATTTTGGCACTGTCATATAATTCATACCACTTACCAACACGTACCGACCAGTAGGGAATTCCTGCATAATCAGGAATGTTAAGTAGTGCACTTTTTATGACAGTCAAAAGGTCTTCGTTACCGGCATACGGCCGAATTTGTATGATTTCCGCAGTATACACGGGATTTAAGGCCTTCATGGTAGCAAGAATTTGTTTTGTGCCTGCAGTTTCAGTAACACAAACATTCTTCATCTTGTCGATATTGCGGATCAGAACTTCATTGCGTTCAAGGGTTGCTCGTTCTTCTGCCGACAGCTTAGCATTAAACGGATCTGCAATGAGGAAACTTGCAGAGAGAATGCATAGAAAAAGAAAAAGTAATTTTTTCATAGGCTCTCACTATACTGATTTACTTTAGCCTTTTCTAGTGCTATACTTCTTCTACTATGATTGCTCCGCAGATTAAGGAACTGATTACGAGCAAAGGCGCATCCGTTATCAGAAAAATGTTTGAAGAAGGCATCGTGCTGAAAAAACAGCACGGCGAAGAAAATGTATTCGATTTTAGTTTGGGAAATCCAGATTTAGATCCACCGCCAGAAGTAGAAAAAGCCATACAAGAGATTGCAGCTGACACTCGTCACGGCGTGCATGGGTATATGCCGAACGCAGGGTACCTTGAAGCACGGGAAGCAATGGCAGAAAAAACAGCGCTTGAGCAAGAAATGCCTTGTCGTGCAGAAAATGTTGTGATGACCGTTGGTGCTGCAAGTGCCTTAAACTGTGTCTTTAAGGCGATTCTCTCCCCAGGCGATGAAGTGCTTGTGCCGGCACCTTTCTTTGCTGAGTACCGTAATTACGTGCGTAACTACAACGGCTCCTTGCGAGAAATAAAAACAAAAGCAGATTTTTCCCTCGATGTTGATGCTATAAAAAATGCACTGTCAGAAAAAACGGCAGCAGTCTTAATCAATACACCGAACAATCCCACCGGAAAAATCTATGCAGAAAGCGACATTATCGCACTGACCGATGCCTTAAAAGCACACGCACGGCACTGTGGCAGAAAACCGTATCTTATTTGTGATGAGCCGTACCGCGCAATAACGTATGATGAAAAGACTGTTTCGCCCGTTTTTAAGCATTATGCTGACAGCGTCATCGTAACCTCGTTCGCAAAAAATCTTAGCTTACCAGGAGAGCGCATTGGCTACATTGCCATAAATCCAGAAAGTGACGGCGCCAATGAGTTTATTGCAGCCTGCACCTTTTCGCTCCGCGTCCTTGGCTGCGTAAATGCGCCGGCATTTTTTCAAAAGGTTGTTGCGAAAACCTGGAACGCACCGTGTGATTACAGTCGGTATGCAAAGCGCCGCGATATGCTTATGGCGGTGCTTGACAAGGCGGGGATTCCGTATGTACGACCAGAAGGCGCATTTTACTTATTTTGCAAGGTTCCCGATGCATTTGGCACCGATGACGACATGGCATTTTGTGATTATCTGAAAAAATTTTTGATTTTAAGTGCTCCTGGCACCGGCTTTGGAGGAAGAGGCTGGTTTCGGCTTGCATACTGTGTCAGTGAGAAAACAATTGTGAATTCCGAAAAAGCATTCTGTGCTGCAATGAAAGAACTAAGCCGATCAACGGCGATGGAGGTATAGCAATGAAGATTTTAATGGTAAGTGCTGAGGCAGTTCCTTTTGCAAAAACGGGCGGATTAGCAGATGCTGTTTCTGCTTTAGCAGGAAACTTAAGTAAACTTGGGCACGATGTCAAAATTGTGCTTCCACGCTATTACAAGATTGATCGCTCCAAGCTTACCTTGCTTGACGGTCCGCTGGGCGTTCCCGTGGGAATGGGGCAGGAGTGGGCTGGTGTCTATACGGCAAAACTTCCCGGATTTAATAAGGTTGATGTCTATTTTCTTGATCATGAGCTTTTGTTCGGTCGAGATGGCGTTTATGGAACCAAGGCTGAACCCGATTTTTTTGATAATCCATACCGTTTTTCATTTCTGGCGCATGGCGCTTTCCAGCTCTGTAACAAATTGCATTGGATTCCCGATATTGTCCATGCACATGATTGGAGCGCAGGATTGGTGCCCGTCTTATTAAAGCATGTCTGCCGCACGCAGGAAGCATATCGCAACACTGCCAGTGTTTTCACCATTCACAATATGGGCTATCAGGGCGTTTACGGAAAAGAAAAATTTTCAGATTTAGGAATTGACTGGGGCTTATATTACGGCGCAGGCTTTGAGCGAAATGGAGCCATCAACTTCTTGCAGGCAGGAATTTCATGTGCCGACATGGTGACAACCGTATCTCCTACGTATGCAAAAGAAATTCAAACTGCAGAAGGTGGATTTGGACTTGATGGGCTTTTGCGTGTCAGAAGTGATGTTGTTAAGGGAATTGTAAATGGTGTTGATGTGAGCACCTGGAATCCAGCAACCGACAAATTGCTTCCCGCAAATTATAGCGCCAAAGATATGAGTGGAAAGGCTGCCTGCAAAAAAGCTTTGCAAGAAGCCTTTGGATTACCAGTTCGTGCAGATGTTCCTGTTGTAGGACTTGTTTCGCGTTTGGTGTCTCAAAAAGGAGTTGCTGAAATTTTTGCTCCAACATACGGTAGCTTATACCGCATGTGTACAACTATGGATATGCAGTTTGTGATGATTGGAACCGGCGAAAAATGGTGCGAAGATGAGATTAACAATCTGCAATCAAAACTTCCCAATTTCCGCGCGCTCATTGGCTACAGCGAGGCAAAAAGCCACTTAATTGAAGCGGGAAGTGACTTCTTCCTGATGCCAAGTCAATATGAGCCCTGTGGCTTAAATCAGATGTACAGCTTGCTTTATGGCACGCTTCCTATTGTAAGAAGAACAGGCGGGCTTGCTGATACCGTGCAGAACTATAATGAGCTGACAGGAGAAGGTACTGGCTTTATGTTTGACCAGCTTACGCCGCAGGCTGTGTACGATACGGTCGGCTGGGCAATATATGCGTATTATAATAAAAAGAACCACATTACCGCCATGCAGAAGCGTGGCATGCAACAGG
>CALAEZ010000270.1 GCA_937891125.1 uncultured Treponema sp.
GGCTACATCGGAGAGAAAGCACCCACCGAAGAAAAGGCCGTCGGCGACATTATTTTTACAGACGGCTCGGCGCTCTCGTATTCCGACACGCTTACGCTAACCGATGAGCAGCTTGCAGCGGCAGTTGCGGTCGTTTTTTATGCAGGAAGCAGTTCAGACGCGCTCGGTAAAAAAGCGCTTGCCGTGGGGCTGACAAATACGGTCGCTTCCGAAACAAAAGCTGACCAGACAAAGCAGTGGGCTCCAAAATCCACCACCGGCTACAAGCACAATTTCAGTGCGCTCCAGTGCATGCGAAGCTCGGCCGCTCCTACTGACGGCACCGCCTGCTATGCGTACAGCGAAGGAACTTACACCTATTATTTTACGGGCGATTTTGACGGAAGCGACAACTGGGAAGCCGTCTGCAAAGATGACGAAGCGGGCACGGCGGAAGCCGCAAGCACGCAACAGGAGCCTGCTTACCGCACTAATTACCCTGCCTTTTACTGGATTCAAACCTATGCAGAAAACACCGGACTGTCCGATACCGCCTACAGCACCGGCTGGTACCTGCCGACCGCGGTAGAGCTTCACATACTCTACAGCGCACGGGAAACGGTAAATGCCGCCATTACGCTTGCAGGCGGAACGGCGCTCAGCTTGTCACACTATTACTGGACTGCAAGCCAGCATGTAACGACGAGCTACTATGTTTGGCGCCTACGCTTTTACACGGGAAAATTTGATTATGCAGGCGGCAAAGACAATACCGCCGCAGTCTGCGCCGTCCGGGCAATCTACTAGAAGGCTCCAACGCACGCGACAGAGTGCGGCTGACCAATAAGTTCGCTGAATAGCGTCATTCCGCCCCTGAAATAAATCGTTTGAAACTTCGTTACGAATACAGCATGACAATACTTTTCAGACATCCCCATACAGCGCTTTTTAGTGCAGCACAAGAAAGCTTATTCTTGCGCAAGCATTTCATTGTAAAACTCAGCATAATCTTCACGCTTATCGGCAGTAAAGGCGATTGCCGTGCGCGGATGCTGGTTTAATAAGCCGGTAATCAGATACTGTAAATCATATCCCCACTGCACGCCATCCTTTTTAAGCTTTGTCATGTGCTTTTCGATGAATTGCAAAACGGGATACACGTTGTACTTCGGATTATGCAAGAAGCCCAACAGATTTTCCATGGCGCAGTTACCCGCACCGCGTCCCATGCCGTTGTAGGTAGCATCGAGCCAGTCAACGCCATCGCCGCAAGCTTCTATGGTGTTTGCAAAGGCAAGCTGCTGATTATTGTGCGCGTGAATGCCAAGCTTTTTGCTGTATTTGTCAGCATATTCGCGGTACAGCGAACAGATTCGCTGCATCTGCTCCGGGTAGATGGAACCGAAGCTGTCAACAATGTAAATGGCATCAACAGGCGACTGCCCTATCATGTCCAAGGCAACCCGAATATCACCTTCCTGTGCAGTCGAAATCGCCATAATATTACAGCTGACTTCATAGCCCTTTTTCTTAGCATCCTCAATCATGTCAATGGCGCCAGGAATCTGATGCACATAGCACGCCACACGAATTAAATCGAGCGGGCTATTTGCCTTCTCGTGGATATCTTCTTTATAGTCACAGCGACCGACATCAGCCATTGCGGCAAGCTTCACCTTCTTTTCAGTACATTCGCCTAAAACAGAAACAATAGCCTCGTCATCACAGAATTTCCATTTTCCAAACTTTTCTACATCAAACAATTTTTTTGAAGCCTTGTAGCCAAGCTCCATGTAATCAACACCAGAAGCGCAGTTTGCTGCATACAAATCCTTTGCAAACTGGTCAGTAAAATGAAAATCATTGCACAAGCCACCATCACGGAGCGTTGCATCTACCACACGAATCGATTCACGATAGCCTAATAAAGACGAAATTTCTTTCATGCCGTTTCTCCAATGCCGTGAGTATAGCAAATTCTGACCATGCACTTCAATAGGAGTAAACATAATGCAGTAAAAGTAAACATCAGCTTCAAACGAGCGGCGCAGGCAGCTTTTGTCGCCAGAAATCCGTGCCGCAAGCACGGCACGCCACAAGCGCACGCTATCTTCCGCGAAGCTTTTTGAGAACCTTTTTGTGCCAAAAGGCCCGCAGCCGCTCTGCAAACACATACGGCGTGTATAATGCGCTTAACGGCAGGTCAAAGCAGCCGGGACGATGGATTTCACAGCCGCCAAAGCCCGTCTTAAACAGATACAGCCCGTGCATAGGATGAGCTTCGTCCCCTGTCGGCGGAATACCGTAAAAATCATACGTTTTACACCCATAGCATTTTGCTTCGCGAATGGCTGTCCATTGCACAAGGTACGCTGGCATAAGATTGCGCTTCGTGTTGCCAGAGCAACCGTATAAGTACACCGCTTCCTGCATGTTAAACAGCGTAATAATGGCAGCAAGATCCTCGCCTTCATGGCTTGCAATGTACAGCGTAATAAGCGTTTTATCAGCATCGGTTGCCGCGTTTTCCGCACTTCCCCGCTCAAGTAAATCGCGGTAGTAGTTTTTTGGATGCAGTCCGATGCCGTCGCGGGAAGCGGTTGTCTGATACAGGGCATAGAAAGAATCAAGGGCCGCGTCAAAATCGCTTTCGCCATAATGCACGGCACGCACCGTTACCCCATGCTTTGCCGCATAACGAATATTATAGCGCCATTTGCTTTTCATGCACGAAAGCAGCTCGTCTTCACTTTTATCAAGCGTAAGCACAACGGTATCGGGCGGCTGTACATCGACATCGGCTTTTACAAGTGGCACATTGGAAAGCAGCGCATTATCGGCACATAATGCGATATAGTCATCTCTGCCTTTCACCTCAGAAAAATCAAGCGGCAGATCAAAACGCACACACAAGGTATGCTTGGGGAGCTGTGCTGAAAGCGATTTCGTAAAATCGGAAAGCTGTTTTATATACGCAAGCTCGCGGGCGGCAGACGGCGTATGTGGCTTTGATTCATAAAATGGCGCCATAGGCACATACGCAAGCGAGGCCTGTAGCGGGCCAATACGAAAGGTGCGAAGAAGCACGCGTGTTCCCTGCTCCTCGATACAACGCCAGCCGTGGGCGCTCTTAAATGCAGTCCAAAAACCTGTTTGCTGAAAATGATTTTGCATAGCGCCATTGTAGCGTAAAAAAAAAAAATTGGGTATAGAGTATTTGAAGGGTGGCAACACACAAACAGACTCATAGATACGTTTCCGAATGCCAAACATCCAAGTTAACCCTCAATCCCTTTGAATGTAATCCATATACCAGATTATGGAAATCAACCATTACCTGGAATGGGTCAGATACATTGCTGGAATAACTGCCTTCCAGACACTGATGCTGAATAGGATCATATCCCCAGTTATAGTAGAGCTGCGGATGCAGTTCATCAACACTGCCGAAATCAAAAACCGGCATTAACTGTACATGGGTAACTTCCAGATCAGCAATATAATCAGC
>CALAEZ010000271.1 GCA_937891125.1 uncultured Treponema sp.
AGGCAGGTCAAGTCGTTCGAAACTTCGTTACGAATACAGCATGACAATACTTTTCAGTCATCCCCGTTGAAGTTAGCGGATTTAGTTAGAAATCCGCTAACTTCGGAGCGCGCGGGTATGGAATTACGTCGCGGATGTTCTGCATGCCGGTGACGTATAATAACAGGCGCTCAAAGCCTAATCCAAAGCCGGAATGCGGCACAGTGCCGAACTTTCGCAGGTCAAGATACCAGCTGTAGTCTTCTGGCTTTAAGCCAAGCTCGTTAATGCGAGACAAAAGCTTGTCGTAGCTTTCTTCGCGCTCGCTTCCGCCGATAATCTCGCCTAAGCCCGGAACTAAAACGTCAACCGCCTTTACAGTCTTTCCGTCGTCGTTCAGCTTCATGTAGAACGCCTTAATCTCTTTCGGGTAGTTGTAGACCATGACCGGGCACTTGTAAATCTGCTCGGTTAAGTAGCGTTCATGCTCGGTTGCAAGGTCGCAGCCCCAGTACGGCTTAAACTCAAATTTGTCCGCATGTTTTTCAAGCTCGGCGACCGCTTCGGTGTAGCTTACGCGCTTAAACGGCGTTTCAACCACGTGGCGGAGCGTGTCAATAACGCCCGGCTGAATGCGCTTGTTAAAGAAAGCCATGTCCTCGCTGCATTTGGTCAATGCCCAGTTCAGTAAGTATTTGATGAACTCTTCCTGAATGTCCATGTCATCGTTCAGGTCAAAGAATGCCATTTCAGGCTCGCACATCCAGAATTCAGCCAAGTGGCGCGTGGTGTTTGAGTTTTCTGCACGGAATGTCGGTCCGAATGTGTAGACGCGGCCGAGTGCGGTCGCAAGCGTTTCGGCTTCAAGCTGGCCGGAAACAGTCAGACTTACCGGTTTACCAAAAAAGTCTTTTGAGTAATTTACAAGCTTTGCGGCATCTTCTTTTTTCATGCCGTTTGCCCCTTTCTCAAGGGCGATTTCTGCAAGCTTTTCCATGCTGAGCGTCGTCACCTGGAACATTTCGCCCGCACCTTCGCAGTCGCTTCCGGTAATTTCAGGCGTGTTGATGTAGTAAAAGCCGCGCTCCTGGAAAAATGAGTGCAGCGCGTATGCCATCTGGCTTCTCATGCGGAAGACAGCACCGAATGTGTTGGTGCGTGCGCGTAAGTGTGCGTTTTCGCGCAAAAATTCCATGCTGGTCGCTTTTTTCTGGAGCGGGTAGCTGTCGCTTGGGCAAGTGCCAAGCACGGTAAGCGTGCAGAGCGTAACTTCTACCGCCTGTCCGCTTGCAGGAGAAGCTATGAGCGTACCTGTTGCGCGCGCACTTGCTCCTGTTGAAACGCTTTTTAATGCGTCTTCTATAGCGGCTACGTCTGCGCCACTTGCCGGAGAAGAGCGGTCAAAGGTCAGCTGTATGGAAGCAAAGCACGAGCCGTCATTTACCTGAATGAATACAAGGTTTTTAGAATCGCGCATGGTGCGAACCCAGCCGCAGACGGTAACGGTGCGTCCGTCCGGCTTTGAGGTCAATATGTCTTTAATAAGTTCACTTTTCATGGCGCCCATTGTAGCGAGATAGCAGGTTGTGAGCAATAAGCGAAAAACGGCAAAAAAAGGACGCGCCCGCTCGCCCTTCACGCTTTTTGTCTGTGACACTTGTCGCCACGCAGTTGCGCTGTGCTGTATTGGAAAATTCCGCGCATGATTATCATTTGAAAGTGGTGTGAACGTTGACACTGCTTTCTAATCTGACTATTATTCCATTTACAGAAAAATTTAAAAGGTGGAAGAAATGCCTAAGGTTAAACATGTGTATTTTTTTGGTAATGGTGACGCAGACGGCGACGAGTCGATGCGTGCTGAACTTGGTGGAAAGGGCGCAAACCTTGCGCAGATGGCAAAAAAGCCGTTAAGCCTGCCGGTTCCTGCTGGCTTCACAATTTCGACGGAAGTCTGCAAAAAATTCTATGAGCTTAATCGCCAGTATCCTGAAGGACTGGAAGCAGAAGTTGACGAATACCTTGATCGTCTTGAAAAGACTATGGGGAAAAAGCTGGGCGACGACAACGACCCGCTCTTGGTTTCAGTTCGCTCTGGCGCCGCAATTTCAATGCCTGGTATGATGGACACTATCCTGAACCTCGGTCTTACTGATAAGTCAGTGCTTGGTCTTGCTGCAAAAACAGGCAACGACCGCTTTGCATGGGATGCCTACCGCCGCTTTATTCAGATGTTTGGCGATGTTGCAATGGGTGTTGAGCATGCAAAATTTGAAGCAATTATCGATGAGGTAAAATCACATCGTGGCATTAAGCAGGATACCGAGCTGACAACCGATGAGCTTAAGGAAATTGTTACTAAATATAAGACGCTCTACAAAAAAGAGAAGGGCGAAGATTTCCCACAGGATCCGAAAGTACAGCTGTGGGGCGCCATTGGTGCTGTATTCGGCTCATGGATGAACCCACGTGCCATTAAGTACCGCCAGCTGAACAACATCCGCGAAGGCACCCTTAAGGGAACGGCTGTTACTGTTATGGCAATGGTATTCGGTAACAAGGGCGAAACCTCTGGTACGGGTGTGTGCTTTAGCCGCGACCCGTCAACAGGCGAAAATGTATTCATGGGTGAATACCTGATGAACGCACAGGGCGAGGACGTTGTTGCCGGTATCCGCACACCACAGCACCTGTCTCAGCTTGAAAAGACAAACCCAGCTATTTATAAGCAGTTGTGTGAAATCCGTGATCGCCTTGAAAAGCATTATCACGACATGCAGGATATGGAATTCACCGTTGAAGAAGGCAAGCTGTACATGCTGCAGTGCCGCAACGGTAAGCGCACCGGTCCTGCTGCTGTCCGCATGGCAGTTGAAATGGTGCAGGAAGGGCTTATTTCAAAAGAAGATGCCTTGCTTCGCGTACAGCCAGAGCAGCTGAATCAGCTTTTGCATCCGGCGCTTGACCCGAAAGCTATCAAAACGCTTGAGCCGATTGCAAGCGCACTCAATGCTTCTCCAGGAGCCGGCTGTGGTCAGATTGTGTTTACTGCAGAAGAAGCAGAAGCTCAGGCAAAGGTTGGCATGAAGGTTATTCTTGTACGCAAGGAAACGTCTCCGGAAGACATTGCAGGTATGGCTGTTGCGCAGGGTATCTTGACCTCTACGGGCGGACGCACTTCTCACGCAGCAGTTGTTGCGCGTGGTATGGGTACTCCGTGTGTGTGTGGCTGTGAAGCAGTTACCTTCCCGGGCGGCGACGCTGTTGTTATCGGCGCAAAGACCTTCAAGAAGGGCGATTTCATCACCATCGACGGCTCAACAGGCAAGGTATACGAAGGCAAGGTGCCGGTTGTTCCTGCAAGCATTTCGGGCAATCTTGAAACATTCCTTGGCTGGGCAGACGAAATCCGCGCGGCTTCAGTACGCAAAACTGCTTCAGGTCACACTGTTAAGGGCTTTGGCGTACGTGCAAACGGCGACACTCCGCAGAACGCAAAGGACGCATTCCGCTTTGGCGCTGAAGGCATTGGTCTTTGCCGCACTGAGCACATGTTCTTTGACGAGCCGAAGCTTACGTCATTCCAGAAGATGATTGTTTCTGAAACAACCGCAGAACGCAAGGCAAATCTTGCTGAAATCCTTCCGCTGCAGCAGAAAGACTTCTACGAAATCATCAAGACCATGGAAGGTCGCCCGGTTACTATCCGTCTGCTTGACCCGCCGCTTAACGAGTTTATCCAGGCTGAAAATGATGCCCAGCTTTCTGCCCTTGCAGCTAAACTCGGCATGGACAAGGCAAAGCTGGCAGAAAAGGTTGCATCTCTTGCAGAACACAACCCGATGCTCGGTCACCGCGGTGTTCGCCTGGCTATTACCTATCCGGAAATCTACGAGATGCAGGTTGAAGCAATTGCGCGCGCAACCGCTCAGCTTGAAAAAGAGGGCGTAAAGCATCGCGTTCAGATTATGATTCCGAATGTCGTTTCGTACATGGAAGTTAAGCAGATTCGCGGCGAGGCACTGGTTGTCATCGAAAAAGTCAACAAGGAACTGGGTACAAATCTGAAGTTTGACATCGGCTCAATGATTGAATTCCCGAGTGCCGCACTTTCTGCTGGTAAAATTGCAGAATATGCTGACTTCTTCTCATTCGGTACCAACGACCTGTCACAGACAACGTTCGGCTTTAGCCGTGATGACTACTCTAAGTTTATTGGCGCATACTTGCAGCAGAACATTCTGCAGTCAGACCCATTCAGCACACTTGACCCGGATGGTCCAGGCGCACTCATGGAGATTGCAGAACAGAAAGGTCGCGCAGTCAAAGATGACCTGCATCTGGGTATCTGTGGCGAGCACGGTGGCGACCCGGCTTCAATCGAGTTGTGCTACAACATCGGCTTGAACTATGTTTCCTGCTCACCGTTCCGCGTACCGCTTGCACGCCTTGCTGGTGCACAGGCTGTTATTAAGAGTATCTAACGCGTAAGCGTCAAACAAACTTTACGGCTTACTGGCTTTTCGGTAAGCCTTCTACAGTCCCGTCAGCGTATGGCGGGATTTTTTTTTATTTTTTTCATGCAAAAATATGCATTTTTTTCAAGTTTTACCCCTATATACTTATGAAAGCAGTTGGCTTTCATATTTCAATTTTTAGGAGTAACCCTATGAAAAGAAACGTGTGGAAACATGCTGCCGTAGTAAGTGCAGCGTATGTGCTGGCATTGAGTCTTCTTGTTCCGTCCTGTAAGCAGTCAGATGATGATACTGCAAGTGCAGCGTCAAATGCGGCGGTGACTACTGCTGATGAAAACAGCACGGTCTCTTCCTCAGATGCCGAAGTAGTGGACAACGCGCAGACAGAAGATGAAGCGCAAGCGGAAGAAAGTGAGACGAGCGAAACAAAGGAAGAAGCGACAACGGTAGCGGACGAAACGCAGTCGGAAGAAAATGAAACTGCTGAGGAGGCAAGCGAAGAAAACAGTGAAGCTGCGACAGATGCAATTGGAGCAGAGGCAACAGGAGCAGGCGACGCGTCAGACGAAGCAGCAGAGGATACGACGGCAGATACAAGCGAAGAAACGTCAGACGCTACTGCGAGCGACACTGCTTCGAGCGAAGCGAGCGCGGTCGAAGAGGGAGAGGCGACGACAGACACCGAAGCTGAGGCAGAGGAAGCAGCGTCTACAACGGTCGTTCCTGCTGCAGTTGGCGATGTGCTTTTGCGTGATGGAACGCGTATTTCGCAAAGCCAGCTTTCAGCGGCTTCTGTTTCCTCTTCAGATGTTGCCGCCGTCGTTGCGTACGTTACCGATGATGGCTTTGTTGCGTGCGGA
This sequence comes from uncultured Treponema sp., assembly GCA_937891125.1. Classification (GTDB taxonomy): domain Bacteria; phylum Spirochaetota; class Spirochaetia; order Treponematales; family Treponemataceae; genus Treponema_D. The sequence continues at coordinate 5,318 of CALAEZ010000271.1, forward strand.
CTTCCGTTAAGCGAAGCGTATGCATGGGCTACAAGCGGCTGTGCAGGCGCCACAAAGATTATTGCCGATATTGCCTGCTCGTCGAGCCAAACAGGTTCGGGCGCCGCAAATGAATCATGCACGTTTGACGGCGACTGCGACGGAAGCGATAACTGGGAGATAATTGCTGCCTTTGACGAAGCGGGCGCCGCTGAGGCAAGCACGTACTATCCTGCGTTTGCTGCTGTTTCCTCGTATGCTACAAGCTGCGGGCTTTCAGATGCAATTGCTGACGGCTGGTATCTTCCTGCTATTTCGGAGCTGTATTCATTCTACCAGAATCTTACGGTCATAAACGAAAGTCTTTCTACGCTCGGAGTGGAAACCATTTCTGGCTCGCTCTGGTCGTCAACCTGCCCCGTTGCAGCAGAAAACACTGATTACACAAAATCAGCGTGGTACCTAAATATAGCAAGCGCAACAATTTATATGCGGACTAAGGCCGAATCTCGCTCGGTGCTCCCGTTCCGCGTTTTTGAATAACGAGCGTTTTGCAGCTCCTGTTGTTGCGACTTGACTGCTACAAGTAAACGGCAACAGGGGCGTGGTGGCAACACTATGACTTGCATATATTTCATAATTTTGTATAATTATGCATAAAAATTGCATAAAGATAGCACGAAATGACCGTAGTCATTGGCGTTTTACGGGGGTACGAATGGCGCTTTCAGAGTTAGAACAGAGTTATGTAGAAAAGATGCATCAGAAGATAACGCAACATATCGATAACAAGGCGCTTATCGCTCGTCTTGCGTCCATTATCGAAAAAAATGACCCCATTCCACAGGAATTGTACGAAAAATATGATGTAAAGCGCGGGCTTCGTAATGCAAATGGTACTGGTGTGCTTGTCGGACTTACGCATGTCGGCGATGTTGTCGGCTATGACATACAAGACGGCAAGAAGGTTGCTGTTCCCGGCCGTCTTATGTACCGCGGCTACAATGTCGAAAGCCTCATTCAGGACGCAGAAAAGCACAATCAGTTTGGCTACGAGCAGTGCGCGTATCTCCTTTTGTTCGGAAAATTGCCGACTGCAAGCGAACTCGAAGAATTCAACGCGCTTTTGGGTGAACTCCGCACATTGCCCGAAAACTTTACCGAAGACATGATTATGAAGGCTCCGTCTGCCGATGTTATGAACAAACTTGCGCGCGGCGTTTTGGCCTCGTATTCCTACGACCCGAATCCCGAAGACCGCTCGCTTTCAAATGTGCTGCGCCAGTGTATCGCGCTCATCTCGCGCTTTTCAACGCTCACGGCGTACGGCTATCAGGCAAAACGCCGCTATTACGACGGAAAATCGATGTACATTCACAATCCGC
>CALAEZ010000272.1 GCA_937891125.1 uncultured Treponema sp.
CGTCCCGTGCGCCTGCAAAAAGACTTTCCGGGCTTTTACGAAGTGCTCATGCAGAATAAAGCGCACGCCTGACGAGCGGACGGCACGCCTAGTGCAGGCGCGTCTGGCGCTACACCAAGTGCTTTCTCGAGTGCTACGCCTTGTCTTTTGCAATCAGAAGCTTTATCGCTTCCACTGCCACGCGAATGGCTGCATCGGTATCATGCACCAGACTGTCGCTTAAGCCAGCCTTTCGGCGCTCCTGGTTATCCATGCAGAGTAAGACGGTGCCCGCGCGAACACCAAGACAGCTTGCCACAATAAACAGCGCGGCGCTTTCCATTTCGCTTACCAAGGCGCCAGCGCGTTTCCACGCTTCCCAGCGGTTTTTAAGCTCATAGGAAATCGGCTTTGTTTCTGGCTCAAGCTCGCCATAAAACGAATCCTTGCACTCAACAACGCCAACATGAAAGCGCTTATTAAGCATGCGCGCCGCCTCTGAAAGCGCCGCCACACAGTCGTAGTGGGCAACAGCGGGAAACTCGATTGGCACATACTCCTTTGAAGTACCTTCTGCACGAATGGCGCCGCTTGCCACGACTAAATCACCTGCTTCCACATTGACCGAAATACCGCCGCTCGTACCGACACGAATAAAGGTGTCAGCGCCAATGTGGGTAAGCTCTTCCATGGCAATAGCGGCGCTCGGTCCGCCAATGCCCGTAGAAGTCACACTCACTTTTTCGCCTAAGAGATAGCCGGTGTATGTAACATATTCTCGGTTATCTGCCATAAGCGTGGCATTATCAAAAAATGCGGCAATCTTCTGGCAGCGCTTAGGGTCTCCCGGCATAATCACATACCGCCCCACATCACCCTTTTTAAGCGCAATGTGGTATTCTTGTTCTTTTGAATAGGCTATGCTCATAGTGTGTCCTACAGATTTTCAGGAAGCGTGATTCCCAACGTAGCGCGCGTCTGCTCGTTTACCGCAAGGTCACAGTTTTCAAGATACTGAATGGGCATATCAGCAGGCTGCTTGCCTTCTTTTAAGATTTCCACCGCCATTTTTGCTGTCTGCTTTCCAAGCTCGTAGTAGTTAATGCCGTAGGTAACAAAGCCGCCGGCGTCAACCATGCCCTTTTCGCCACAGATGGTCGGAATCTTTGCTGCATTTGCTACCATTGCAACGGTTGCCATGCCCGCTGCAAGCATGTTGTCAGTCGGAATATAGATTGCGTCAACCTTGCCAACTAAGCTCTGTGTTACCTGCTGAATCTCGTTTGAATTAGACACCGTTGCTTCAACAAAGTCCAAGCCCTCTTTTTTGCAAGCGTCCTTTGCAAGGTTAATCTGGAAAACGCTGTTCTGCTCGCTTGAGCAATACATAAGACCAACTTTCTTTGCAGTAGGCAGAATCTTTTTGAGCAGGGAAATTTGAGCGGCAACAGGAGTCAAATCGCTGGTGCCAGACACATTTGTTTCAGGCTTGCTGTTCGATTTTACGAGCTTTGCCGTTTCCGGGTCGGTAACAGCGGTAACCAGAATCGGGATAGTCGTGGTAAGATTTGCGACAGCCTGTGCTGCAGGCGTTGCAATTGCAAGAATCAAATCGTCCTTGTCATTTACAAGCTTGTTTGCAATGGTTACACAGTTTGCCTGCTCGCCCTGCGCATTCTGATAGTCAATAACAATGTTTTCGCCGTTAACATAGCCCGCATCGGTAAGACCGTCAACAAAGCCCTGATATGAAGCGTCAAGGGCAACGTGCTCAACAAGCTGAACAACACCAATTTTGATTTTTCCGGCACCTGCTTTTTTGCTGCAACCAGAAAACACAAGTGCACTTGCGAATACCACAAGGGCAACATAAGAAAGTTTTTTCATACGATTCCTCACTTATCGTACGCCATTGTTGCGTACATCAATTTCGTACATCATAACACTGTTTTTAAACTTAAACAACAGCAGCGAATGCAACAGGCGCCGGCATACAAGCGAGAGCGTGCGCGCCGACAGCGAATCTTGCGGGCAAAAAAAAGCGGATGACCAAAAAGTTCGCTGAATAGCGTCATTCCG
>CALAEZ010000273.1 GCA_937891125.1 uncultured Treponema sp.
ATAGCGGATGTGCCTGAAATGAACACCACATACGCTTATTTAAGATATGGAATCATCGACTTGTCGGAATTTGAATAAAGGGAGGAAATGTAAATGAGCAAGAAGTTATACAGCTTAATTTCAACAATCGTAACCTGCGTAGGAACCGCAGCAAGTGCGTTTGTAGGATTTTTCCAGCCAAACTACTACGGCGCAATCATCGGAGCAATCGCAATCGCCGTACCAGCAATCAATGACATTCTGCTTCTTTTTGTGAACGACAACAAAGAAGCCAAGAAAATAGGAGAAGGCAAATGAAATTGTTAACCGGTTTATTCCGATTTGCAAGAAAGCGCACCCAGACTACAGATAACGACATGGGAATGTTCAGAGACAAGCTCACAGAACTTGTTGAAAAAAAAGACACACTCTCTGACGAAGACGTAGGCAAGTACGTAGACGAGCTCAAAGGAATGACATGCGACCTGCCAGACGAGGACGAAAAAGCGAAGCTCGACCGTTTCCTCGAAGATTTCAGATCCGTAAAAGAGCAGGACGAAGCGACAGCCAAAGAAGCTGCCTCAATGGTAGCTGACATGTTCGAAAAACTCGACACAGCAGCTATGAAGGATATCCCAGACGTAGGCGGAGAAGAGACTGAAACAGTCGAAGAGACTGCAACAGAAGAAGAACCGCTCACAGAAGGAGCAGCGCCAGAAGCAACCGAAGAAGCAACTGAGGCCGTAGAGGAAACAGTAGCTCCAGAAGGTGAAGCAGAAGACGCAGATCCAAACGCAGACTATAGCCTGGAAGAAATCTACCAGTTTATCAAGAAGCGAATGGCAGAAGACGAAGCTGCAACAGCAGCAGAAGACTCATGCGCAGAAGAAGTTGAAGAAGAGGAAAAAGAGGAAGAGGAAGTCGTAACAGACCACGCTCCTCACATTCCTGTAACAATGAACGGAACAGCAGCAAAGGGAAGCCTCGCTGATATGTTCAACAGAATCAAAGAAGGAGGAAGATAGAATGGACTCTAATCTTTCATTGCAGCTCGGTTTCAAAGGACAGCTCGCACTCAATGCACAGGCCGTGCCATTGCAGGAAGGCTACCTTAAACTCGGCGGAATTGTAGACGTTACAAACCAGGCAAACGGTCTCCCTTTTGGTGTTGTATGTTCAGCACCAGCAGACGACCCTGCAGCCATTGTAGCAGGAGCAGGTAGCGGAAACGTTATCCGCGGAATCGTTGCATTTGACGACGCAATCGCACAGAACGCAATCGCACACCCAGGCAAATACCTCGCTGGTATGCCTTGCGCATTCATTGCAAAGGGCCTCGTAAAGGTTCAGAGCTGGGAGACTGGCAAAGACCCACAACTCGGTTACAAAGTACAGTACAAAGACGACGACGGTACAATCGGCTTTGTATCATCATCAGCAGACGCAAGCCACACACTGCTCGCAGGCGCTACAGTAGTAGACGTAACAGACGACGGTGCCTATATCTGGCTCGCTTAAGGTAGGAGATAACAATGAGAATAGATTGTTCATCAGAATTCAAGAAAATCGGTAGACTTGCACAGCGCATGGTAGGAAGCAACGGAAACGCTGCAAACATTCTCCGTGACGCAACATTGCAGATCGGCCGCGCAGACGACCCACACTACGGTGTGCCAGCCTCAGCTGTATCAAATCCTATTTACGTAGGAGACAGCGCAGCAGTCGGTAAGCCTGTAGGACTTACCCCAGAACTCGAAGCACTCTACAAAAAGAATGCAATGGGCGTAAACATCAAGCCACAGCTCAATTTGAAGACCGGCAAGTATGATATGCTTTACTCAAAGAGTGGAATCAAGACATACACAGGCGACTCTGGAGAGTTGATTGCAGCACAGGCAATCTCACCATGGAATGCCTCATTTTTCCCTCAGATTTTCAAACAGCCTCTTCTTTACAGCCACGCACGTGACCTCGTAAAGAGATTGAGCGGAACCAACCCATGGGGAGAAGTTCAGAACTTACAGCTCGCTGCTTATTCAGGCTGGGGACTTATTGACCAGGCCGGAACAGTAGCCGCAAACCTCAAACAGAATGTAAATGTTCAGGGTGGCGTAATGAGCTCTGCAATCATCAACATTAAAGTATTCTTTAACTTTACTGTTGAAGAATTGGAACGTGCAAAAGACGGCAACGGCTCTCCTTTTGCAAGCTCCCTCATGGCAGAGAAACAGCGCTACGCTCAGTACGTAATCGATATGATTACAGACTACCTCACATACTACGGTAATGAGGCAACAAACACACTCGGTCTGTTTGACGTAAACGGCGTAACAACATGGGCTGGCCAGACACTCGAAGAAATCGCGGAAGACGACAGCAACACAAACAAAGGTTACACAATGTACAAACAGCTCGCTAAAGCCATTACAGACTTTATGGGAGCAAGCCAGAACAAGTTTGACATTGTACGCGTTGCAATGGCTCCTGCAGCATACAACCTGCTTACAAGCGTGCCATACAGCAACACATACGAAGCAAAGTCTGCTCTTGCAATTTTTGAAGAAAACTTCAACGCAGGAATGACAAAGAACGGCTCAAAACCAAAAGTAGAATTCTATGCAGATCCATTCCTGGCTGCAAATACAGAATTCAACGCAAGCCTCTCTGACAAGCTCGTAATCACAGCACCAGAAATCGGCGCAGGTCCAAACGACGAAAAGCAGGACCTCCTCCTTCTTGGTGTACCACTTGAGAACTTCACATACCCAGTTTATCCAAACAGCTACGACCAGCAGCACGCTGTACTCCGCAGATTTGCCGGAGTATTCGCTCCCGTAGGAATTGCTGTAAAGGTATTCTCAGGCTTTGGAACAACAAAGCGTACAGTCGCTACTCCAACAGCAGAACCAGCAGCTGGTACATTCAGCGGCTCAACAAATGTGAAACTTTCAACAACAACTGAAGGTGCAACAATCTACTACACAGTAGACGGTTCAGCTCCAACATCTGCAAGCACAGCTTACACAAGTGCAGGCATTGACCTGAGTGCTACAACAACAATCAAGGCAATCGCAATCAAAGACGGATACTACGACAGCGCAGTATTCAGCGGAACTTACACAAAGTCGTAAGTGACGGATAATCGCAGGACCCCCCCGGAACAACTCCGGGCCCTGCGGTTTATTTTTAATTTAGAGGAAGCAGAGATATGAAATATATACAGAGTTTTTATCAATATCCGGTTACATTCAGCTCAATCGGAAGAACAATCCCAGCAAGAAGTGCCCAGGGAGAAACAAGGAATATCGCGGAATTCACAGAAGCAGAATTTGAAAAACTGCAGAATCGTGAGCCATTTTTTAGAGAACTGGTCTCAAAAAACAAAATCCGTGTTTTAAACAAAATGCCTACTTCATACGTCCCAGCCGCAACAAGAATCAATCAGGCAGAAGACGAAGCAGAAAAACTCCGCAAAGAGCTCGAAGCCGCAAAGGCAGAACTTGAAGCATTAAAATCAGGAAAAGCAACTACCGAGGAAAGCACGGTAACTGAAACAGAAAGCAAATCCGACGACTTAAAAAACCTTTCTTATGACGAACTCAAAGAAAGAGCAACAGCCAACGGAATCGAATACAAAGCCAATGTGAAAAAAGCCGACCTCATCAAAATGATTGAGGAAGCAGAAGCAAAAGCAAAGGCAGAATAAGAAGGACGAAAACATGACACGACAGGATTTTAAATATGTTAACAACTTTCCGACTCTGACAGACGAGCAGATAAATGACGCTTACGAAATCGTGTCTGTTATGTTTTCAGGCGTTATGCAGGGCTGGCGCAGATTACCGGAGCCAATAAGGACCGACAAGCGCACGCTCTGCATGAACCTGCTCACAGCCTGGTATTTGCTCGACGCAAACCCACAGAGCGCGACCGGAGTAATAGGAAACGGCGGTATGGCCTTGTCTTCAAAAAGCATAGGAGGAACGTCGCTTAGTTTTTCTGACATGGACGCGCAGGAAGGAGTCAAGCAGCTTAATTCAAACGTATTTGGACAGAAGGCTTTGATGATGATCCAGAGTATGCCTGAGAGGTATAGCATTTATGCCTGAAGGATTAAAAGCCAGCATTAAAAACACCGTAGACACCTCAAAAATCCAGAAGCTCGCACGCCAGGCAGCGTGCCTTATTTTGGTCGGGTTTCCAAGCGGACGAATGCACGTGCCCACAATCCACAAAAACGAAGACGGAAAGTACCAGGGATACAACGGCGAAGCTGTGCAGGACATAGAACCAATCGAGAGCGCAGAGCTCGCAAAAATGCTGTCGTTTGGTACAGCCTCAATTCCACCCCGCCCATTTCTGGACGAAGGACTGGAAAGCAAAAAAGAAGAGCTCAAAAAGGCCCTGGAGAAGGAAGCCGAGAAAGCCGTGAACGGTGGCAAGGCAAACTGGAACAAGGTCGGCACAATGGCCGTAGGAGCCATTCAAGAGTTTGTAAGAAGCGATTACTACAAGAACAGCGTGCCAAACTCACAGCGCACAATCGACTACAAAGGAAGTGACAAACCATTGATTGACGGAGCTGACCTTATTACTTCCTTATCTTTTGTAGTAAAAGGAACTATGGATAACGAAGCTTACAGCAAGGCGGACTTTAGGAGCAAATAATGGCAGGAGTCTACGGAGACATGCTCCTGGCGTGGCCGGAGCAACAAACAACAATAACAGTATACAGCATGACGCCAAAGGTAAACGGAGGCTGGGATATTGTCGCCGGTTCAGAGCAGACAATAATCGGCATTCTGCAGAACACCAGAGGCGGAGGTGACAAAGACTCAAACGGAAATCTCGTAAGGACAGAAGGCGGCGAATTATGGACGCAGACCGGAAATCTTGACGGGAATTTTTTCTCATTTGAAAATGACGTCTTCAGGATTTCAGCACCAGACGCAAACAACTGGAACCGGGAAGGCGGATTTTATAGATACGGCGTAGAAAAGGTGGTCGGAAACAATGGAACTGAATCAGACAACGCTGCGTGGAATACTGGCGCAAATTCTTTCGGTTGATGAAAAGTACATCGTTCTAAAGCAAGGGAACTGGTGGAATCCACAGCAGCCAGACGCAAACATAGCAAACTGGTGCGCTTATCAAATAAAACGCAACAGACCGCGGACCGCTCCATTTTACAACGAAGGGAGCGAAGACAACACAAAAGTAAACGGTGTAGCCGTCTTAAAAATTGCAGAAATCGACCTGCAGTTTGTAGGACCTGCAAGCGAAGAGCTCGCAAACAGCGTCTCAATGTGGCCTCTTAGAAGCGACGTAAAGGTCGCATTTCAGAAGGTCCAGGGCGCAATAATGACAGACGAATACGACGCAATAAGCTCGCCTTTTTACCAGGAAGGAAATAACACAGTAACAGCCTGGAACGTGCCAAACATCAAGGTTTTATGGTACTCAATCCAGGACACAACTCAGGGCTTACTTCCTGTCATTTCATTAGACGGAACGATAAAGAAATAACTATAAAGCAAAGGAGGACTATATAATGTCACAATTCAAGAACTCCATAGCGCAGTCAAACGTGAACTATCCAATTGAGACAGTAATCAACCCGATTGCAGGAGAAAATTATAGCAGAGCCTTAATATTCATGAATGTTACTAATGCGGCGACTTATCTCCCCGGAGTCCAGTCGGCAGCAGCCGGTGACCTTGTAGAATTGGACTCTAGCAACTACGGCTCGCTCACAGGCGGCAGATTAAAGAACTGGCTCGTGCCTTTCTTTACCAAAGCAACAACAGCAAAAGTAGGAATCGCAATCTTTGATACAGACCAGGCAGGGGACCCAGATCCAATCCCAGCAACAGCACCTCTTGACGCTGTATACGAAGCCAAAAAGATGTACGGCTATTTTAAGTTTGCAATCGGCGAATCAGCAGAATACAACGACCTGCAGGTATCACTTTCAAACCTCTGCAGCGCAGACCCTCTCTACTCAACACTGTGGGTAGGAACAAGCGACGAAGGTGTGTTTTCAAACAATTCAAGTTTGATTACAAGCCTTAACAACGCAGAATCAAAGGCCCGCGTTATTTACAACGCAAACCCAGACATTAACGGAGCACTCGCTCAGCTTGGTGCAACCTTAAGCTCTGTAAACACCACAGGCACTCCAGTAGGCAACAGTATCGACATGCTGCAGTTCAACACAATCGGTGCAAGTGGAGCTGCAGGAGACGACGGAGAATACGTAAACCTTACAGCAACACAGAAGGCAACACTCGACACACAGCATATCGGATACCAGACATGGGTAGGAGACGGCACAGAGAACGTCGTAACAGAAGGAAGCCTCTGCCTTAACGGCGACAGCGTAGGCGCAAACTGGCTCAAAGCATACATCGAGTATATGTGCAAGGTAACAACAGCCGACTACATAACTCGTATGAATGTTTTCAGAAACAACCAGACCTACCAGGGTATTTTATTAATTCTGACCGACACAGTCCGCCCTTTCTTAAAATTCGGCAGATTAAGCGGTTTCAAACTTACAGCTCCAACCTTTGACAAACTCCCTACGAGCGGTGATCAGATTACTGTACCAAACGCCTGGGAAGCAACATACATTGACAACGTCAGAGAAGTAACCGTTTACGGAACTTTGTACCTGACTCAGCCTACAAGATAGGAGGATTAAATGGCAGAACATACAATCGTAGCAGCCGGACAGTTTACAGTAACCCTCACACACCCACTGTGGAATGACGGAACACCGACAACTATTGACGGCTTCAGACTTGAAGGACAGATGGTGCAGGCCCAGCAGGCAATGGATAGTTCTAAAATTATCGCACTTGCTAACGGCAACACTCTCACAATCACAAACAACAACGGCGCAGGAACTTTGACCTTCAACGTAGTAAAGACCGGAAACAAGGGAGACCTTGTAAAGATTGCAAACTCTTTGAAGAAGGCCGGAGACAGCGTAGGTGGTACAATTCGTATCACCCAGGAAATCAACGGTGCAACAGAAGGAAACACCTTCACAGCTTGTACAGTTAAGAGCTGCCCACCTTTGAACATTCAGGGAAACGACGCCGCAGACTATCAGGTAGTATTCAATTACGGCGAAGAAAATCCTGACGCAGAAGACGACGAATAGTGAGGTTGAAAAATGGAAGCGTTAACACTTACTAGAGACAACTACACCGAAGCCCTGGAAGCAGTAAACCAGGGCCTCGGAGAAAAAAGTTATATTTCTATGTTTAAGGTGACATTCCCGGAAGGAATAAACACCGCAAACACTCTTGAAATCTGCCGCGTTATTCAAAGCCCTAGCTTTGATAACAAGCTGCGACTGATGAGAATTTGCATTGTCGGAAAAAACGTAGAAGTAGAATGTCCGAACGGCGAAACAGCAAAGTTTTGTATGAGTAACCTGGAAGACAGCCTCGAAGGGTTTCCACTATTCCAGAAGGACCCGCTCGCCTTGATTGCAATCAGCGACGCATTATACGGGTACATCTTAAAAAAATACGTGCGGCTCTCGAAGCCCGAAGCAGCAGCCGCCAAAGCGACGGAATAAAAGAAATGAGAGCCCAGAGGGCAATCGAACGGAACTGCCGGAACGGTTACCTCTGGCTTTATTATACATTCTGCCGTGAATACGCAAGACAGCCCACCGATCTGGAAGACATGCTCGATGGGCTCGCTTGTTTAAGGGCAAAAGCAGAAGTAGAGGAAATATATGGCGGCGAAGAATGATATCGGCGGTTTTTTTGTATCGCTGGGACTTAATTTAGATAAACAAAGTTTTGAGACCGGCAACAAACTTATAGACAATGTAGGTAACTCGTTTAATAAGCTGATAGGAATAGCAAGAAACGCAGCCGTAGTTCTTGCAGGAACAGCCATAGCAACAGGTGCCGTAGAAAGCTCTGCATATAAAACAGCAGAACGCCTCGGTCTTTCAACAGAAGCCTTAGACTTATGGCGGGCAAGTGCAAAAATTGCAGGAGTAAATGCGGACGGGCTCATAGGAAGTATGGGCAGACTTGCTGACGTTTTGAATCATATTAAAATTGACGGCTCCGGCCTGCAGGAATATGAAAAGAAGCTCGGCAATCTTAAAATGTCAATTAATGAATTCCAGCGAGAAGACGGAACATTCATAGACGCAGACAAGGCCTATGCAAAGATAATAGAACGCGCCCGGGAAATGACAAAAGAGGCAGAGGCAAACCTTACAGGAAATGAACTTGCAGCCGAAAAAATAAGAATTACAACAATTGTAGGCGACGTATTAGGAAGTGAAGGTCAAAACTTCTTTATAGAACTCCAACGACAAAATAAAAGTCTCGATGAATTCTTAAAAGGTGCAGGACGTACAATCTTCACCACTGCCGCAGATAATCAAAATGGAAATACTTTTACTGTAGAGGCAAACACGCTCAAAACAGAATTTGAATCAATAGGTAAACTCCTCGGAGACTCAATCGGTGGAGAGATAGCTCCATACCTCCAAGAGTGGAATAAATGGATCCAGGAAAACAAAGACAATATAAAAGACGCCGTAGAAGCAATAGCCTCTGTAACTGGAAAGTTATTAGGTTATCTTAATGAAGTAACAAAAAGAGTTCTTATGAACGAGGACCAAACCCAAGACGCTGACGTCTTAAATAGTACACTGGAAGGAAAGCGTACATTTGATTTTTCTGAAAATGGTTTCTGGAAAGGCCTCGGTCAAGGGTTATTCGGAGACGCAGATTATAAGATTTTAACTGATTACGAAAAAGACAGAGTAGCAGAGTACTACAAGAAATATAATACATTAACAGGTCTTAATCTTAAGAATGCAGATATTGATGATATAAAGGCCAGAGCAAAAAAACAAACATCAAACCCAACCAGTAATGCACCAAAATACGATACGAGCAAACCATGGTATATGCAAGACGGCATAATGCGCCCGGACGGGACAGTCACTCAGGTAGCGCCGGACGATTGGGTATTTGCGGCCCGCAATGTCGGTGACCTTGCAAAAGCATTTATCCCACAAATGCCAGTAGCAATGGCCGGAGGCAATCAGGAATACGTTATAAATCAGACCTTCAACATCAGCGGAGGAAACGACCTGCCTCAGGTAATAAGACAGCAGGCCTACGCTGGAACCCAGGAAGGACTACTGCAGGCAATGCAGGAAAGCTCACGCAGAATGCAGCTTATGACAGGAATGAGGTAAGGAGAAAAATATGGACGGATTAACACTTAAAATAATAAATGGAAACAGAAAGGCGCTGACACTCGCCAGAACCTGCGTAACAACTCCGACCTTAATCAATCTTTATTCAGAGCAGGGAGCAATCGGAGCAATCCCCTTAGACAGCGAGACAGTACAGAAAAGTGCCTCTGCAGAAGTTTCTGAAAACCTTGTAATCGCGTCAGATCAGAAAAAGAACGTGACAGACAACGTCGCACCAGGAAGCAAGAGCTGGCGAATAACAGGATACATACAAGGCATTGCACAACTTGAACCTTCTAACTTTTTTCAGCCGTTCGTTCAGACCTTCACAGACATACTGTGGTCGTGGTTCGAACACGGCGCCGTTCTAATATTCAAAGACGGAAATGCACACGTTCACGAACGAGTGGTAATCAAGGACCTGCAGACAAGTCAGCAGAAGGACTCCGCAAACGCGGTCCCATTTTCTATGACGATTAAAGAGCTCAACTTAATGGAGACAGACCTTACCGGCCTATCATTAATCAAGGCAAACATTAAGCGCACGCTCGCTCCAATTGGCTCTGCATTCGGAATGCCGCTCACTCTCGGCTCGACAGTTTCCAGAGCAGTAGAAGACGACGAGGATGAAGAGTAAAAAATGAGTTATAATCAGCTAACTTTTGTTATACGTGCATAACTCACAAAAACGTGAGAAAAAGTAACAAAAATAAGGCAAAAAAAACTACTCGTCGTATGTTTCAAAAAAAGGCGGACTTTTTCCTTTATTTTGTAGAAAAACTGCAAAAACAGGGCGAAAACAGGCCAAAACCGGCCTAAAACGGCCCTGCAAAAAAACAATGAGGCCCGTGTGTGCAATCCTAGGCGCAAATGTGGCCATTTTCAAAGTGGTTGACAAACTATTCAAAAACTTTTTTTTAACGCGCTGTGTGCAATCCTAGAGCGGGTTTTTACTACTCGTCATAAGTTAATAGGTCACTCGTGCTTATACGAGCAATTATAAAGAACTAACAAAATCGTTATAAAGCGCTAACTAGATTATACAAAAGTAACTATAAAAGCATGCAGACCATAGACACAAAAGAGTTGATAGAATTTCCCTCAGCAGACCTGGCTGATAATTTTGAATTCTCATGCGCGACCGAAAATGGATATTTCACCTTCCACTTCAAATGGCTCATGGACAAATGGAACCTCTGGGTAACTTTGCCAGAAGGAGACGTAAGGCAGGCCGGAGTAGAACCAGGAGTAATAAGCTGGTCGGAGTTTTCAGACTACGGTCTTGTTTTTGAAACGCAGCTTGAAACGATAGATTATAATTCTCTTTTCTTAACGGAGCTTTATTTAATTAAATGGCTATAAGTTTAACGCACTTTAACAGAATTATAAACATTACTCTTTATGACGCAGAGGGCAAGACGGCAAGAATTGAATGCCCGAAGCGAGGCCGTAAGCCAGCCATTGAAATGAATGGAAGTTTTACAACGGACTCGTACCTGCCCGCATTCAACGTCACAGTTAAAAACCTTTACCTTAATATGACCAGCAGACTGTGGTCGACAATCGAACTTGAAGCAGGATACGAAGGCTGCGTCATTCCGATAAAAGGACAGATACTCAGTATGTACCAGGAATCACCCGGACCGGAAGGAACCACGGTAATACAATGTATACAGGGCGAGGCAAAGTCCTGGCTCGACGCAACAATACGGGGGGACTTTCCTGCAAACACAAACCTGTACAAGATTTTAACATCGTTCAAATCAAGTCTGGGAATTAAAAGACTGAAGGCTTCAAAAGTCGCAGCTTTTACAATTCCAACACAGTACCAGCACGACGGATCCGCAAGAGACGGACTGAAAAAACTCGAAAAGATGTTTGAAGACAAGAAGCTCTGCATTTTTGTCAGGAACGACGAACTGTGTGCAATCTGCCTCGGCGACGACGACTGCATAAGAGTGCACAAGCTCGAATATATAAGCGCACCACCCCAGGAGAATACCGGAGGCTCGGACGGAACATATTATACAACGGTAACCGCTCCGTGGGACCCCAAGATACAAAAAGGAGACAAGCTGCAAATTCCGACCCGCGTTTACGTTCGTAACTACAATCTTGTCGGAAATATAAGCGGAACGCAGAACATACAGGTGACAGCCCTTAGTTTTCATTTCAGTACAACAGGCAAGGCCAACAGCATGACAATACAGGGCTTCTTAGTGTGAGGTAGAAAATGGATGCATTTTATAACGAGCGATTAAACGAAAGGTCAATTATAGAATCGGTTCTTAGCAGTTACTACATTCTGGACTACGGCTACATTAAAAAAGTAAACGCAGATATGAGCGTAGACGTAGTACACGCAAAGAAGCCAAAGACGAGCGACGGCAAGAGCCTGGAGCAGACCATAACGAAGAACATAGAAATGCTTACTCTTTCCTGCGGGGCCTTCAGTTTGAATGTTGAATACAAGCAAGGCGACAAGGCCCTTTTATTAGGGCTCAAAGATTATGTACCGCAGGCAGACGATGTAAGCTCTGCAACGGAAATGAAATGCTATCTTCATTACACAAGAGAGACAATCAAGGCCCTGCCTCTTTGTGTTTTCAACGACGAGGCAAAAGTGAAGGTAGAAGCAGAAGCCGGAACATTGAAGGTAACAACAAAAGAGAAAATAGAACTGAACGGCAACTCTAAACAGTTTGTAACCTGGGCCGAGTTGAACCAGGCGCTCACAACTTTTCTAACACAATTAACAACAGCGCTGACCACGACACCGATAGCAGGTAACGGAGCGACGCAGCCGACATGGACCGGACTACCGACCCAAATAGACATAAGCGGAGCAAAGACCACGACCGTAGTAACAGGAGGCTAATATGGATTTAAAAATGAAATCAGAAGAAATAACAACAGCCGGTGTAAGCTGGGACTGCGACGTACAAGACGGAATAGTTCCAATTCTTCACGACGGCCAGGAGGAACTGCAGAGCGCCGTAATTGCCAGCTTTCTGATCAAGGGAACTGTGCCACAAACCCCAGACGCTGGCGTGCCATGGACCGACTTCATAACCGAAAAGATATCCTTCGGTGTTTTGGATTTTTACATCCGCGACAGCATAGCGGCTGCAGGACTATACAATTATTATCCACAATACGACATACAGAACGACCAACTGACTATGAGTGTAGGACGAAGGGAGGACAGTCAAAATGGCATTTAAAATTGACGGCGTAACCTGGGAACCAAAGACCGCAACAGAACACGCCGATAACATCATAGACACAATCAACGACTTACTGCAGGAAAACGAAATAAAAGACAGCTCCGGCAACATAATCAAACTCGAAAAAAGTTTTGCAAACGCCCTTTATTTGCTCGCAATGGGAGACGGTAATAGATTTGCAAAGAATGACGAAGAACTGTTAAAAGCCATTAATTCATTCAACATTGAACTTGCAGACGACCAGCAGATACAGAACCTCCTGCCGATTGCAGCAATGACACGCAACCCAGGAAGCTACTCAACTCTCCAATTAGTAGTAACCGCAAGCGAAGACGGACAGTGCGTAATTCCAGCAGGAACTGCTGCAGCTTACGGAGACGTAAACTTTGTCGTTCAGACCGAAGCTGTTATAAGCGCAGGCTCGACACAGATTATAGACACCGTAGCAGACGTGCTCGGCCCGGTCGTAGTTTTAAGCGGCGAAATTACATCGTTTGAAACAGAACTCGCAAACCTTGAAACAGTAACAAATCCGACAAACTCGGTGCCAGGCGTAGCACCGGAAACAATGAACGCACTGAGAAAAAGGCTCTTAAACGGCGATACAATCAAGTATTCGATTGACGGCTGCAAGCTGGCCCTTGAATCATTGACAGGAATCAAGCACGCCCGCGTTTATTTCAATTACAATTTGTTTGAAGACCTGGAGCTTCCAGGAGGCGTAGAACTTGCGCCACGAACCGCATACATTGTAATTCAGGGCTCAAGTGACGAGCTCGCAAAGACATACGCAGAATATATGAGCGCACCGACCCAGAACAACCCGAACGCAACAGGAAGCTACTCGACTGTAAATATTACCATTACAGCAAAGACAGAAGGTGCCGCAGAAATGCCAGGCACAACAACAGCCACATACAACGGTCACGTATTCAAAATTAACGCGGCAACTTCAATACCAGCAAGTACACAGGCCGTTGTTCCTTTCACCTGCACAGAGTGGGGAGCATACGAGGTGCCAATACTCGGCATTCAGTCATTAGACCAGGCAATAGCAAATGTAGAAGCTGCTCAGAACTTGCAGGCTGCCGTACCAGGAAGCGGAGACCCAAGACACTCGCAGAACTGGGTAACAAGCAGCGGTCAGTCAATCCCGATTAAATACGACGACGCAAAGCGCGCGCAGATTTACGTGAAGGTTTACCTGAACAAGAACGCAGAAGCAGGAAGCCAGGTAGAAAATCAGATCAAGAAAGACCTTATATACGCCAGCGCAGACTGGCAGGTCGGCGACGTTATAACACAAGTCAAAGCCTGCGAACCATTCACAGACTGCTCTTATACAGAAGTCGCCTACGTCAAGCTGAGCGCAGACGGAGTAACCTGGGACGACGTGCTCGAAATGGGCTGCAATGAAATCCCTAGTCTTGCAGACGGCACAATCTCGGTAGAACAGCTGGAGGAATAAATGGCAATAGAACCAAACCAGTACTACCCAAAACAAATGAATGGCCCGGTTATTTCTGCGAACGGATATGCCGTAAATAAGGAATTCACCGACGCAGAGACAATAGAGGCGTATTTATACAACCTCTCGATTGACTCAGCAGACGAGACAGAGCTTGAGAACATCGGCCGTCTTATCGGTTACACAAGGCCGTTAGTTCCTGAAGGCTTTAATGCAGAGAATATATTCTTATTTGGAAGCGAACCACTGACCCAGGACGCACTGATAGGTTTTTCAACAGTCGACTCGCAGGTCGGCGGACAGTTATCGAGTCTGACATTAGACGAGACCAATTATATGGATTTAGGAACTTACAGGAAGTTCTTAAAAGTCGTAGCCGTAATTAAAAGGTACGGAATAACTTTAAAGAGTGTAGACTTAGTAGCCGCATCAATCAGCCAGAACTACGAAATAGAGTTTGACGAAAATGCGGACATTACGGTGAACTTTCAGGAAAACATAGGCTTTAAAAATATATGGCTTTTAACACAGCTTTTTTATCGAATTGCAACAGAGCCACAAATCCTCATAACCGCAGAAGAAGGAGAATAATATGATACCAGAGCAGACATTTGAAACATATCCAGTATTCGGTGACAACGCTACCAAGGTCCAGCCAGACGCAACCAAATACGCTGCAGGCTTCCAGCCAGCCGACGTCTTACCAGCAGAATGGGAGAACTGGGCGTGGAACAAAAACACCACAGGCATAACCGATTTGAATAGAGGTTTAAGCAGCGTTGAAAAAGAACTGATTAATATATTAACAGAAGCAGGCATTACACCAAGCGAAGCAACAGAAGACCAAATAAAAAGTGCCCTTATTGTTATTATTGGTAACAACAACTCTGCAACAGCCACAAAGCTGAAAACCAAGAGAAAAATAAACAATACAGACTTTGACGGCTCTGCAGACATTACCACCACAAAGTGGGGAACTGCCAGAACAATCAAAATCCAGGACAATGACGGCACCAACACAGAAAGCTCAGGAACAAGCATAGACGGAAGCGCAGATAAAACCTTAAAACTTCCTGCAACAATCAAAGCGTCAATTACAGGTACTTGTTCAGGCAATGCAGGAAGCGCCACAAAGCTGCAGACAGCAAGAAACATCAATGGTACGAGCTTTAATGGCTCCGCTGACATAACAACCGCACAATGGGGAACAGCGCGAAATATTACAATTTCAGACTCAGACGGAACAAACTCAGGAACTGCCGTAAGTGTAAACGGAAGCGCGGCAGCAACTCTTAAACTTCCAAGCACAATCAAGGCAAGCCTTACCGGTAACTGTTCAGGAAGCGCAGGAACCCTCGAAGGCAAGACTTACAGACAGACAGCCTTTACAGGACTTTACATCACTACAGATACAAGTGCCTTGTCTGCAACTAGTTACACATTCGCACCAACAGCACCTGCCGGAAGTACGGCATTAGAAGCAGGAAGCACAATCCGCGTAACCTTCAAATACGCGCTCCAAAGCTCAAGCAATATAACATCAGTTGCAATGAACTACGGAGGCCGAAGCGGACTCATTAAAGCAACAAGAGGCGGAGCGCTTGTCAACGTAGCAGCCCACTTATTCAGCGGTGGCGAATATTCCAGCACTTACCCATACAAAGTATGGGACGCTTACACCACGCTTGAATTAATGTGGACAGGTTCAGAATGGCTTATTATTGGCGACCCCGTTTTATGCAGCTACGCAAGTGACAATTTAAACTACACAATTAAAGGGAACGGTTTTATTGATATATCAGGCTACAATAAGCCTTCGGCTTATCAACATACTGTTTCTTTTCCATTGACTTTTACTTATGCTCCTGAAATGACAGCCGTTGTAACAAACCCGAACTCAGACGTTACTACAAATGTAACCTGTGTTGTAATGCTTTATTCAGTATCTACAACACAATTCTCTGCAAAGGCGCGTAACGAGTCAGGTTCAGGAACAAGTCAATCGACAAGTGGATATTGCTACAGGGCATTCGGTTATTAAATCCTTATAAATTATAGGATTAGTAACCATTTATGTTGTAGAAAAAATCACCACAGAGGCTATAGTTCTTTTTCATTACAGACAAATACGGAATAGAATAGCCGGTCGACTCCGAAGCCTGCCGAAGGGTGTACTTTCCATAATAAAGGCCACGCACGTACACCGGGAGCGCAGACCTTATGTGTCGTTTGTTTTCCATAGCGCGTAAACGTTCGGCACCAGGGTACAAAAAACTTTAATCAAACATTGGAAAAACATTAGAAAAATATTGCCAAAAAATTGGAAAGTTAGTGGAAAAAATCTGCCTTTTAATATACGAATTCACTTGACATTCTTAATTAGAAGCACCATACTTAAAAACAACGTAGGAACGCGGAAATCTAAAACCGCGGACTTTAGAGGTTTTGAAGTGGGTGCGCTTCTTCAAGCCTTCTAAAGGTTTGATTTTTCAAACCCGGTCACGTAAGCGCACGACGTGATCGGGTTTCTTTTTTTAACGCGGGAGGGCGTATGAAAAAGGACGAAGTAGAACGACGTTACAAGGTCTGCAAAGCAATGGCCGAAGTTTGCAAGAAAAGAAAGGAGTTTTACTTAGAAAAGTTTTACAGGAACGCTGCAAAAGGATTTCTAATAAAACTTGAAAAATAAGACCCGACTCCGAGTGGTCCACCTTCACCAGCCCAATAGAAGGTGCTGCCGTTCAACTCGGTGGGGAGCCAAGACCACAGAAGCGGAAAAAAACTTATAAGGAGGTTATCGCGATGGATAACGAACTTAAAGACATCTGCGAACGGCTCGAAGGCTGGAGCGCAGATAAAAACAAATGGTTTGTACAGTCTGCAGAAAAGCTGCAGGACGGTGCATGGAGAATAGATATTAAAAACGTAAAACCGGAGGGCAAAAATGAAAACAACAAATAAGCTCGGATTACCCCAGGCCTTCGTAAACTTTGTGTCAAACGTAAGACACAACCCCGCCGGAACATTAAGCGCAACAACCCTACTCAAAGGCGACAAAGAAATAGTCTTGTACGACCGCCACTTTGACGAGCTCGAACAGGACGCAGCAGACCTAGTATGGGCTTCATTCGGAACCGCGTATCACTCAATCATGGAACATCAGAATGACGACAGCTTCAAAGAAGAATACTTTGAGGCCCAGATAGGAGGATGGAAAGTAACAGGCCGCGTCGACAGATACGACCTCGAAAACCTTGTACTCGAAGACTGGAAGACCGCCAGCGTTTGGAAAGTAATCAAAGGCGAGTTTGACGAATGGAAAGCGCAAGGTTTGACCTACGCCTGGCTTATGAAGCAGGCAGGACTCGAAGTAGCAAAATGCCGTTTCATTGCAATGCTCAAAGACCACAGCAAAGCAGAAGCAAAGCGCAAAGCAGACTACCCACAGAAGCCGGTCTACATTTACGAGTTTGACGTAACAGAAGAAGACCTGGAAGCAACAGAGAAACGGATCCGCGCAAAGATTGAATCAGTAACAAAAGCCTACACAAAAGCGGACGACGACATCGAGCCATGCACAGCAGACGAAAGGTGGGAAACAGAAAAGGTCTACGCCGTAATGAAAAAAGGACGCAAGACCGCGGTCAAACTTTGCAAGAGCGAAGACGACGCAAAGGCATACATCAGGGCCTTAGGAAACGAACAGAACTTCATAGAAATGAGGCCCGGAGTTTCAAAGAAATGTCTTGAATATTGCCCTTGCCGAGAATTCTGCTCTTTTTACAAGCAGCTTCTCAAAGACAAGGAAGCGGCTGCCTAAATTGGATCCTTGCCCGTATGGGCTGGTTATATTCCCCTGCACGAGGGAAAAAACGTGCGAAATTTTTAGCGTATTAATTATCTTGGTGGCAGCCGGGAAAGACCGGCAACTTTATAGGAGATTAAGCAAATGCAGGATATAAGCAACATCACAATCATTGGACGCCTTACAAGAGCAATCGAAGTGAACTACACCCCAGGCGGAACAGCAATCGGAAACTTCAGTATTGCAGTAAACAGAAGCGTCAAAAAAGACCAGCAGTGGGTAGAAGAGGCTGACTTCTTCGACGTCAAAATCATTGGAAAGCAGGCTGAAAGCTTGAAGGCTTACTTAACCAAAGGAAAGCAGGTAGCAATCGAAGGCTACCTCAGACAGGAACGCTGGGAAAAAGACGGCCAGAAACACAGCCGCGTAGTAATCAACGTTAACAACATTCAATTCCTCGGCGGTAAAGACAAACAGGACAACGCAGGCGCAGAAGACAGCGGCTACGGATACGGCGACTAAGGAGAGCCACTATGGAAGCAATAAAGATTTACAAAAAACTGAGCCAGCCACCAAAAACGGCGCTTAGAGAAATCAAAGCCGGAGACCTTAAGGGCAAGACTGATATCAACCCACAGTGGAGATACGAAGCAATGACCGAAACTTTCGGAC
Source organism: uncultured Treponema sp. (assembly GCA_937891125.1). Taxonomy (GTDB): domain Bacteria; phylum Spirochaetota; class Spirochaetia; order Treponematales; family Treponemataceae; genus Treponema_D. The sequence goes on from CALAEZ010000273.1 coordinate 18,399, forward strand.
TTGTAGGGGTCGGCTGGAAGTATGAAGTTCAGAAGCTCTGGACTGAACCAGGAGCAAACGGCGAAACCTTGGCATTTGCGCAGGTGGCCGTATTTGTACGCGACCCGGAGACAAAGGAATGGAGCGACGCAATTGTAGGAATCGGCGGAAGCAAGCTGATCAACCGCTTTTCACAAGGTCCTAAGTCAAACGACGAAGGCTACAAAATGGCCGTAACTGACGCATTCAGCACCAGCTTAAAAATGATTGGTGTAGCAGCAGACATCTACGCGGGCAAATGGGACGGAAGCAAATACAACGAAACTCCGGAACAGACACAGGCTCCTGCTCCACAGTTTGCAGGCGGACCGGACACACCGGAACAGAAAACGCGAATTAACGAACTTTTAAGAACCCGAAAAGAAGACGGTACAAAATTCTTCACAGACGAAGGAATCTACCACAGAGTCGGTGAAATGCGCAAGGAAAAGACCGCAGAACAGGTAATCGGCTTCTTAGAAGCATTGATTAAATCGGGAGAATCGGCTTAGCCGGAAACATTCCCAGAAGACATACCATTTTAATGAAAAGGAAGAAGGAGAAAAAAAATGGAAGTAAGAATGGTGTTAAAACGAAAAAATTTAAAAGGTCACATCTGCTTTGAAACACCCGCAGAAGCTGACCTACAATCCGCTTTAAGACGCGTTCTTACTTCCTGCCGGGACAAGTATAACGATTACGTATCGGTGACATTCCAGCCACCATACAAGCCACGGACCACAGGCAAAGGCTCACAAAACCACCACCTGAACGGACATATTATACAGATTTGTAATGCGACAAACAATGACTACGAGACAATCAAGTACTGTGTAAAAATGATAGCCGTTGAACAGATGGGCTACCCTTTTGAAACGGTCTGCGGCCACGTTGTACCAAAGGGCGAAAAGAACTGCAACACAGAAGAATGCGCGAAGCTCATAGAAGCAAGCCACGTCCTGGCTGCCCAAATGGGAATAGTACTCAAGGAGACAGAGAATGACTAATACCACAGGCGAACATGCAGGAAATGTCCCGGCTGCGAAGGAGAGCAGGATGAACGAAGCCGAAGAAGAACAGCGAAAAATGGCTTTGTCAAAATGCGGCGGAGTTTGTGAAGTTTGCGGAAAGCAGCTCACTTACTCCACATGGCAGGGAGCTCACAGAATTGCGAACACAGAAGCGAACAGAGCCAAATGGGGAAGCTGGATAATAGACGCTCCCGAAAACATAGCCATTGTCTGCAGTCTGAAATGCAACCAGGTCTGCAACGTTGGATACAACCCAGGCAAATGCCTGGAAATAGTAGAGCGGGTATTAAACCGCGAAAAATGGAAATGGAATTAAAAAAAAAGAAGCGAGGGGAAAATGGCAAAAAACACATTTATAGCTTACGAGACAATCTACGACATGCTCAAAGAACTGCCGGACGACTTATACATTAAGTTTTCAAAGGCCGTATTTGAGTACGGATTTTATGAAAACCTTCCAGAAGTAAGCGGCATAGAAAAAGCCTTATGGACACAAATCCAATTCTGCATTGATAGCTCAAAAGAATACAGGAAGAACCAGACAGAAAGAAGAAAAGGCAAGACAAACCAAGAAGAACCAAATGCAACCGAGTGTAACCAAATACAACCGGAAGCAACCGAGTGTAACCAAATACAACCGGAAGCAACCGAAACAAACCGCGAACAACCTAATGTTAATGTGAATGTTAATGAGAATGTTAACAAGAATGTTAACACACAAACAGAATCAGAACAAAATTCTGTGTGTGAAGAGCCTCACGGCCAAGGTTTAGTACAAAAAAGATTATTTGAACTTGTACAGGCTCATAACATAATCGCACCGAAGAACCGAAAAGTACCGGTTTCAAAAAACTATTTAAGTTTCCTGCAAAAAGAAATACGGGAATTTTACGACGAGGTCGGAACCAAGGAAAAGCCAGAGGACATAATACAGGCCTTCAAGAATTTTCTGCAGATTGCGAACAGCGACACCTGGCAAAAATCATTTTCATGGCGGACCTTTATCCGAAATTACCAGAATTTCACGCCGGACTTTTTCACACTCGACCGCTATGTGAATGCAGACGCAGACACAAACGACGCGACCAAGCGGCCAGAAAACGTTTTTTATTTCAAGCACAAAGACGATCCGCGATTTATATTCCGAGCATTCCGAGACTACCAGGACGATTGGGCAAAGGCCGGAAGACCAGACGGCGAGGCTTACTACAAGCTGCAGGACGAGTGGATCCGCAAAGGACCACCAGCAGGCAGCTTCTACACCTCATATGAGAAGGAGGCTTAGAAGATGTTATTTGACCGACTGTGCGAATATTACGGACCTGCAGACGCAGAGACCGAAAAGTACGTTACAAAGTGCCAGGAAGGAATGTCAGAAGACACTCAGGTAGAAGTGTTTGACAAGATAATCCGAAGCAGACAACGCCGGTTTGGATTTCCTGACATAGCGTTTCTTTCCAGCATTCTGCAAGCCAAGGGAGCGACAACAACCGGAAAAAAATATTATTGGAGCGTGTGTAACGACTGCGGCCTTGAGTTTGATTACAGTTTCTACACCTGCCCCAAATGTTACAAAGACCGCGACCACAGAAGCAGCGGATACTTTGTAAGAACCAGCGACACCTTCAACAAGAATGTTTACAGGTGGAACCTTCCGGTTTTTTCAAAGGGAAACGAGAACGAGAAAATCTGCGTGGAATGCGAGAACAAAGAAAAAGGTTTTTGTTTCCACTTCGGAGACCACAACTACCAATGCGACCGGCAGACCTTCGAATATTGCCAATGCAAGAGCTGCTGCATTAAGTACAAGAAAATGGCAAGAGCCATGGAAGAGAGGACAGAAGGATGTGCAAAGAAATAAACTGGAAACAATTAGAGCTGCCTTTTGAATTCTGGGAAGAAGAAAAAAAACCGGTTCAAGACGTGCCATACTACGCGCGCCCAAAGAACGACAATGAGCGCCTGCTCAATTATCAATACGAGTACAGGCACGGAGACGAAGAAGCACTAGATAAGATGTACACCCTGAGCAAGACAATAACGGGAAAGTTCATCAACCAGTTTGTGAATAAGAATAAAAAAGTAAAGTACCTTTCTGCATTCGATAAGGAAAGCAAAGCACAGAACGCCGCCAGCTATCTTATTGAACAATTTATCAAGCGGCCAAATTTCGCGATCCGAAAAAGCGTGACCGCATACTTATGGCTCCGCGTGGAGAAAGAATTATTTTACCACAGAAAAGTTGACGGAATAGTGGACTTCACCACTCTGGACAACTTCATCAAGGAAGGCAGCGAAGACGCAGCCTACGAAAAAATACTAGGAGAATTTGAAATGAAAAAGTACATCGCGACAAGTAAAAACGGAAAAGTCAAAAACTTTGAAACCCAGCAGGAATGCAAAGCATACTTTGAATTGACCACGCAGGAATTCTACAAGGCCCTTGTAAAAGGCGTAGAAGTAATCGACCCAGACACGCTCGAAGAATACTACATCGACGAAGAGCTGAAGGAGGACTAAAATGAAAATTAGAAACGTTTACATAAGCCTGGTGCTTCTTTTTACTTTCCTTTTAGTTATTTGTTTAATCGAGCTTCACAGACTGGTTTATTTCAACAAAGAAAAGAATCAGATCCGAGAGCAGCTGCAGGAAACCGAAGCAGAGATAGAAGCAAAGCTGCGCGTGAACGAAGACGTAACCCGCGCAATAGTTGAAGGACAGAACGGAGGCTGGTAATGGTAGAAGGCTTTTATAAAAACGACGATTTAGAGTTTTCTGTAGACGGCACAGAATACATGGCAGAAGTCAAAGCAAGACTGATAAGGGACGAATACGGCCGGGAGTTTGTCGACGACAAAGAAGTTATATTTTACGTGGGAACACCGGAGGAATGGGTAAAGACGGACCTTACCCAGGACTTAAACAAGAAGCTGGACGACGCAATCCTGAGCGACGAAAAGCACCAGCTATGGTTTGAAGCGGAGGATAAATGAACGAACTAGACGAAATGTACTCAGCAGAAGAACGAGCAGACAGAAGCACGATGATTAATTAAGAGAGTTAAGGGGGAATGAATGACAAAGAAGATTAAAGTAATTTTAACTTGTTTCAAACAAACATCGTATGAAGATTATACACACTTTTTCAAAAGTGTAGAAATTGAAGTACCTTATAACAAAGGAGAAGAATGGCACGTTTGTGGAGAAGGATATCAAGAACAGGAGATAGAAGATAATGACTAGCGATTTACTAGAAGAAAATGTTTTCTTTTCAAGATACGGTAAATAAAGCAGAGCAATTCTTAAAGGAGAAGAATAAATGACCCGAATCTACTTATCCGGCCCGATAACAGGCCTTCCCGAAGAAGTCTACACCCAAGCCTTCGAACGAGCCGAGCAGCACTACAAGAGCGCAGGCTTTGAAGTGGTCAACCCGGTAAAGATTGGCAAAATGCTCCTGGAACTGAAAGAGGACCCAAGCTGGGAAGACTTCATAATCCGGGACCTTGAAGCATTACGGAACTGCACCCACATCGCAATGCTTGAAGGCTGGGAGCAAAGCAAAGGTGCAAAGAGAGAATATGAGGAAGCCCAGAAACTGGGAATCGAGATTTTAAGATTAAAGTTTTTTAAATAGAAAAGGGAGGAAACCTATGAAATTAATGGAAGAACTGGAGAAAACATTACTTGATCAGATTGAGAAACTGAACGACGACAGCCTGGCAGACAACCCAGACGCCGCACGCCTTCAAATCGAGAAGAGCAAAGCAATGAGCGACCTTGCAGGCAAGGCAATCGACCTCAACAGGCTCAAGCTCGACATTTACAAGGAAGCCAATGCAAACGGCGGAGTTTATGAAAAATTGCTGGGGATAGAGGAATAACATGAGAAGCTGGCCAGAAGAACAAACAGAGTTTATAAAAAACACATCTGCTCTTCTAACCGGCGACGCTTACAGACAATTCTGCGAGCGTTGGCCGGACAAGAGCTATCAAGCCTTCGCAGTAAAAAAAGCGAAAATGAACTGCTGCAAGGCCGTCCACAGAAGACTTAAATGGCGCAAGGAATGGCTGGAGTTTATCGACACTACCAAGGGAGTGAACCGACTCGAAGCCTGGGCACAATTCAGGCAACTCTACCCGGACGCAGACGTGACCGCGCAGGCTTTCCACAAACAGAGAAGCAGACGCGGAGTAGCAGACAAAAAGCCACACAGAGGCAATGCGCATAAACAAATATACAGCGAGAGCACAGCCAAAGGATACGTACAGATAAAGGTCGCAGAACCAAACGTATGGATAAGCAAAGCCCGCTGGGTTTACGAAGAAACGCACCCAGGAGAGCTCACAGAGAAAGGTGATGAATTCCACTTTTTGAACGCAAATAAGTTCGACTTCTCTCCCGAAAACATAGTAAAGATAAAACCAAAAGAGCGTATATTCTTTTTACAGCTGGGAGGGAGCGACACGGATCCAGACACAACACGAGTACGACTCGCACAGGCAAAACTACGACTTGCACAGTTTGACCTCGGAGAAAAGACCGGAACTGTTGTCAGGACCAAAAGCGGGCGAAGGTTCAAGAAAGACGCACTCAGAACAGCAAAAAGATGGAGCTCACGGCCGGACGGCCGCGAGGCAATCATCAAGGCCCAGGAAGCAGAGACAGAAGACAAGTAGCATACATACATAAAATATGATAAAAGCCCAGGAGAAAATACCGGGCTTTTTTATTTTAAACTAAATTTCTGACACCTGGTTAACTGTATAGCCAAAATGACTGTAAGGTCATGGAAGCAACATTATTTGATTTCCCGAAATTGGAAATCACAAACAAAATCCGCCTTATTGAAATATTCGGCGGAATCGGTAGCCAGGCAATGGGGAAAACAATACCACCAGCAGGAAGATGGAGATGTAGCACCAACACTCTCAGCAGGAAGTAACGGGAACATAAGATACGTCGAGACAATCTACAGAATCCGAAAGCTCACCCCAAGAGAGTGTTGGAGACTTATGGGCTACACAGACGCAGACTTTGACAACGCAGCGAAAGTGAACAGCAATTCTCAGCTCTATAAACAAGCCGGAAACGCAATCGTAAAGCAGGTGCTCATGGCTATATTTGCGCAGATGATACCGGAGAGTGCAAGGAAGTTATAACTCCGGATGGAGGCGCTGGCGACGTTTCCACAAAGTCTCGTCTTCAAACATAAAGCGGGTGTAACCGTTTACATTGTACCCGCAGAGCTTCACGGCAAGACCAGAAATAGTGTACTTTTGCCCATCATAAATTACATTGTTAGATTTGCCGACTTTCACCCAGTCAGGCATGGCAGGATTTGTAAGGATATAAACATACTCAAACTTCATAGCTCAACCGCCTCCACACGGAACAACAGAACAATTATAACACGACAGAACAAAAATAACTATAAAGACGAGGAAGCACAAATGAAGAAATGTACCGGAGACCAAAAATGGAACACAGGCAGATTAATGAAAACTACCAGCGCATAGCAGAGTCGCTAATCGACACAGAGCCAGAGCTGGCATATATCAAAGCCAGCTGTGTCCGAATTGCATACCTGGAAAGCGACAGCGCAAAGAAGGCAGACGCAGACAAGCTCGTGCTCGGAGAATGCGAAAAGGTCCAGGCAAAGAACAAATGGGCGATTAATTACGACTTTACAATAACACTGTTCAAGAACAACCTCGTGGGCCTTTCAGCAGACCAGATCAGAATTGTAATGTTTCACGAATTACTCCACGTAGGCGTAGAACCAGGACCAGACGGAGACGAAAACTACAGCGTCCGCAAACACGACCTGGAAGACTTCAAACTCATCATCGACAAGTTCGGAACGGACTGGAGCAAGCCCGCAAGGAAAGTAAAGTAATGCCAGTACCAGATGAACAGAGACTATACGAAGACTTCGGTCATTGTGAATTTTGCGACAATTGCTACGAGGCTTGCAAATTTGTAAGGGTACTATTCAGCAACGACAAAGAAGGCGCAGAACGGAAATATCGAATATTCGAAATGTGCAATACCTGCAGGGACAAATGCAAAACAGACAAAGACTACGAAAAATATGCGACAGACAAAGCCTTTAATTTGAAACTTGGCAGACCGGTAAAAATTCAAAGAAAGGTAGTTACTGAGGTGGTAGACGATGATCAAGATTAAATGCGAGACAAAAGACGTCCTCGACTTTTGTGAAATAACAGAATTTCAGGGAAACCTTAAAGAGCGAGACGACGCAGACTTTGAAAAGATAGAACGCAGCATAAAAAAACACGGCTTTTCTTTTCCTTTCTTTATTTGGAAGAAGGGAAAGAATAATTATTGTTTGGATGGGCACGGCAGAATCGGCGCCCTGCAGAGACTTGTAGCAGAAGGCGAACAAATCCCGCCCCTTCCTGTAGTTTACGTCAAATGCAAAGACGAGAACGAAGCAAAGGAAATCCTGCTCAAGCTCAACAGCCAGTACGGCCGCATGACAGCAGAATCGGTGAAGGCATTCCTCGGAGACCTTAAGATAGACTTTGAAGACCTGGCTCTTCCTGACGGCTTCCTTGAACTTTCCACAGACGACGCAATGAAAGACACCAAGGGAGACGACGACGCACCGGAGGTAGACTACGGAAAACCAGACAGCAAGCCGGGCGAAGTTTACCAGCTCGGCCCCCACAGATTAATGTGCGGAGACAGCACCAGCGCAGAAGATATGGCAAAGCTCATGGACGGAGCAAAGGCAGACCTCATTATTACGGATCCACCATATAACGCAGACTACGAAGGCGAAAACGGCAAAAAAATCCAGAACGACAACATGAGTGACAATAAGTTCTTTGACTTCCTCACAGACGCATTCAGGACAATGCTCGGAGCACTTAAGAACGGCGGTGCTTTCTACATATGGCACGAAGACAGCAAAGGATACAGCTTCAGGCAGGCAGTAAAGGACTGCAACGGAGAAATCCGCCAGTGCTTGATATGGGTAAAGAACAACTTTGTTGTTGGAAGGCAGGACTATCAATGGAGACACGAAGTTTGTCTCTACGGCTGGAAAGCAGGAGCCGGTCATTATTGGGAAGGCAGAAGAGACCTCTCAACAGTCTTTGACGAAACCCGCGGAGACTGGAAAAAAATGAGCAAAGAGCAGCTGCTCGCAGAACTTAAACGCTACGACCAGGAAGTAAAGACAACAGTCATATACGAAGACAAGCCGAAGAAAAGCGACGAGCACCCTACAATGAAACCGGTGCGCTTGTTTGAACGCTTAATGCTCAACTCCAGCAAAGCAGAGGACGTAGTACTGGACCCGTTCGGAGGAAGCGGAACAACAATCATCACAGCAGCAAAGACAGGACGATACGCACGCGTAATGGAACTTGACCCTCACTACGCAGACGTCATAAGAAAGCGCTGGACTACTTGGGCAAAAGAGAACGGCGTAGAACCAGGACCAGGAGCGCTCGAATAGGCCCGAAATTAACGGAAGAACGAAAGCCAAAAAAAAATCCGGAGGACACAAATGGCAAAGAAACTGAACGTAACAAAAGAACAACTACTCAAAGCGATAGAAGGCTCCCAGGGCCTTGTTTCAAAGGTACGGCGCAAGCTCGCAGCGGCCATAGGCGAAAAGATAAGCTGGGACGCTGTAGACCGACTCATAAAGAAATACGACGAAGCCCAGGAAGCAGTAAGAGCCGAGAAGGAAGAAATGCTCGACATTGCAGAGAATAACATATTCAAAGACATGGTCGACGGCGACACGGCCACCAGCAAGTGGTACCTGCGCATGAAAGGAAAGGAGCGAGGCTACGAAGACACTCCAACATTCCAGCTGGACAATTCGGACCCATTAAGAATCGACATAAGCGGAGAGCCAATGAGCGCAGAGGACCTCGCAAGCTCCGCAGATATCGAGGTAACCGGTGGAGACAAAGAGTAGCCTCATAATACCAGGAAAGACACAGCAGATAATCCAGGTAAAGCAGAACAACATAATACGGCCGTTTATTCATCAGCGACAAATCATGTCCGCTCCGTTTGCCTTTCCCGAAGTTTCATACTTTGAGCTTTGCGGAGGATACGGCTGCGGGAAGAGCTTCTCAATCGTTTTTATGATTTCAGTTCTGGCCAAGAGGTATCAAGGCTTTGACGTGCAGATAGCACTAAGCTCGACAACAATCACCCTGCTGAACAAGACCGTAATCCTGGACCTGCAGAAGCTGTTCAAGAAGAGCGGCTCCAGGTTCGAATACAACCAAAAGGACAACATACTCACCATAGGAACGGTGCGCTTTCTTTTAATCGCAAGCGGACAACCAACAGATATCTACGGCCCGAACGTACACATTACACTCTGCGACGAGGTGGACGAACTCCCAGAGCAGAAGGCAATCGAAGCTCATAAGGCACTGAGCGAAAGAACACGCCTCACCCTTCCAGACGGAAGGAAGCCGTTTATTATGTACTTTTCCACAGTACACGGATACCGCGGACTTTATAAGATTGTACAGGAGTTGAAGAGTAGCAACCTGCAGAACGTACTCGTGCGAGGACTGACAAAGAATAACACCATCCTGGACCCACAGTACGTCAAGAACCTTTACGCAATCTACGACGAGCAGGAGCGCCTCGCATATTTGGAAGGCCGATTTGTCAACCTGCAGAGCGGTCGCGTTTACGGCAACTACGACGAAGCGACCTGCAAATGCGCACCATTTGAAATTACACCGGAATACGTCGTGATGATTGGACAGGATTTGAACAGCGGTTTTTCAAAGGCCGTAGCGGTCGTAAAGAAGGACAAGAAGCTGTACATCGTCCGCGGCTGGAGTTTTAAAGAGATTGGTGGCGGACCGTCCATAATGCGCAGCACTTACATGCAGAACCAAATACAGTGGTACCCGGACAGTGCAGGAAAGGAAATCCTAAAAGGGTACAAAAAGGAAATCATAGACAACGGAATCCAGTGCCGAATAGGAAGCTCGAACCCGCGAATATTAGATCGCGTATTTTACATAAACAAACTGTTCAAAATGGGCCTGCTTTACGTCTTCGACTGCAAAGAGACGAACGACCTGAGCGAAGCGCTGAAAGTCCGCTCTTACAATGACCTCGGCCAGCCGGAGAAAGGCAAAGGCGAATCCGCGCCGGACCATTACTGCGACTCGCTCGAATACGTAGTCTACAGAATAGTCCGAAGTGACCCAGACTTTATGCACCTGAAAGACCTGAGCCGAGAAGCCGTCGCAGAGCACGGATACATCAAAATAGCAGGACAGAACGCGTAAAAGGACTATAAAGACATGGCAACATTCAACAGAATAAAAGAGACAGAAAAGAACGAACATCATAAAGTAATATTTGAAATCCTCGCAAGCCACGAAACAGGAAGCGACGAGACACAGGACGGCTACGGACAGATAACACTCGACTCTGGCGAACTTGAAACAATAAAGGACGAAATGGCCGCAATCGTTCAAGACGCAAGAGCAAGCGCCGGTGAAATTCAGACAGCAGCAGAAATGCGCCAGCGTTTGATTTCTGACTTTCCAGAAAGGTTCAAGGCCCGCGTTGAAGCAATGCTCGCACAGGAGAGACTGAACAGAACTCCAGGCATAGTGCAGGACGGCCAGTACGCACAGCCAGACACAGGAATCGGAACGGCCATAGACCCAGGAATGAACGTGCAGAGTTTCGTGCCCGTTTCAATTCTGCCAGGCGAAGCAACAGCATACTACGCAGGAGGCGGAATCCCAGCACGAATCATCAATAAGAAGGCTGGCTGCCTTTCCCTCAACGGCGTGCATTTTGAATGCGCAGACTTTACACCGGAGGACCTGCAGAAGCTCGAAGACTACGCATACGCGTGCGGATTTAATGAAGCATACGCGGAAGCGACAACTCAGGCGCTTATATTCGGCGGCGCCGTTTCATACCCGGTACTCGACGGAGACAATCCGCTTACTTTCCAGAAGACAATGACAGAGACCCTGGCAGGCCTTAAGAAGAAGGACCACTTCATACGCTACTGGGTAACAGCAGACCGCTGGAATTGTGTCTTTGTACCAGATTACAACATCACAGCAGAAGACTATTTATACGCCCGCTTGCTTTTCATTCCGCTCGGAGGCGTGAGAGTAAACACAGGACGCATGGCAATGGTGCGCCCACAAAAGCTGCCATTCTGGGGAGCAATTCAACAAATGGGCTGGGCGACAAGTGACTTTGAAGGCTGGATAAAAGACTTTGAAGCATATCAGATAATGAAAATGAGTCTGCCGATTATGGCCCAGCAATCAAGCCTCATGTACCACGCAATGCCTGCAGACGGCCTCATCATTGAAAACGGCCCAGAGTTTGCACGCCAGTACTTCAAAGAGAACGAGATGGAAATGAGAGAGTGGTCAATGCTCCACCCTCGCGCAATAAACAGCGTGGGTGAAATTAAAATCCTTGACAGAACATACAGCGGATACCAGGACCTGCTCAAACAAGCACGGCTCGGACTTTGCGCAAGTTCAGGAGTAGCAGAATCAATCTTGTTTGAAGAAAAGGCAACAGGGCTCGCAAGCGACAACAGAGACGACGTAACACTCAAACAGAGCGAAATGATACGCCTGCTCTTCAATAACGTAGCACCAGCATTCAAGAACTGCATAGAGCTGCTTGTTTATTCCTGCTTCGGAATTGACAGCGAACAGGCAAAGCACGCCCGCAAGGTTCAGATAAAAGCAGACAACGGCTTTGTACTTTCAGAGACAGACAAGGCACAGCTCGGCCAGGCATTCACAGGCATATCGGGACAACTTGTAGCAATGGGTGTCCCATTGAGCACTGCAATCAAAGTAGCGCAGAAGTTCGTACCAAGTGCAGAATTTGACGAAGACACAATGAACGCACTCACAGCAGGAGAAGCAGCAGGAATGGACGAACAGATGTGGGAACAATTGAACGCAGGTCGTGAAATGAATCAGGAGCCACCCGCAGAAGGAATGCAATTATAAAACGGAGACAGACATGGAAGCAAAAAACAAACCACTTACAGTCCAGGACCTCTGCGACCAATTGACAATACTCTGCCACAACGGACACGCGCAGGCAGAAGTTAAACACTGCGTAGGATTTGAAGTAAAGGCCGTGAGCGGCATTGTTATGATTGGCGACACAATCGCAATGATTACAAGTAAAGGAGGCACCCTGTGACAAAAGTATTCAGTCGCATATTACAGAAGAAGAAGGAGTCAGGCCTTACCTGGGACGAAATCGCCCGGAGCGCACACATTCGCCTCGGCTCCTGGATGACCGGACTACCGACAAGCCAGCCCACAGACGAAGAGCTGCGCAAAATGGCTCCGGTTCTTAATACAACATACGAGTATTTGAAGAATGGCAAATAACTACCCAGTACGCAGAAACGGCTATCTTTATTCAAGAGGCACAAAGGCGGGCTTTCTGAGAATGCAACGCCAGGGAATCCCGCGGCCTTTATTCTCAATCCAGGACAAGCTCGCAAACCTTCTCCGATCCAGATACAAGGCACTGACACGCAAGCTGCTGAAGGACCTGCGAGCACAGTGCAAAGTAAACAACATCGTAATGGACGCAGCGCCGGAGGACGACAACCTCGACAGCCTGCTTAAACTCTTTGACGACATGAAAAAAGAGTTTGAAAAGCAGCAGGGAGAAAACGAAAAGGCAATCGGCCGCATTAACCTCAATAACGTAGCAAATACACTCGAACACCAATGGCTCGAAGAAGACCAGGAAGAAGAGCCTGAATTCTTTGTAAAGAAAATCGGCGACGTTTTCAAAGAAGAGCAAGACGACTACATAAAACGCCTGCTTTCAGACGCAGACGGAAGGACCGCACAAATCCTCTCTTCATTCGCAATCGACAAAAACAAGTTCTTTGAAGAGAACCTGGAGAACGTCCGCACTCTTTACCTTAACAATTCCATTGCACGAATCAAGGGCGAAGAGGAAGTAATCAAGCGACGCATTCTGCAGAAAATAATAGATTACGCGACAGGCCAAAGCGCCGTACTGGACCTCACTGACCTGGTCAAGGAAGGATATGAGTCCAGCGACCACCTGGCTCGTTTATTTGCCCGCGACCAAATGCAGAGGTTCAACAAAGCCTGCACGCTCGCAACTTTCAAGAGCGCAGCCGTTACAAAGGTTAAATGGGTAACCTGCGGAGACGTTCGCGTCCGCAAGAGCCACAAGGCCCTCAACGGCCAGATATTCGACATTAACAACCTGCCGGACGAGGTCGACGACTACAACTGCAGGTGCGGACTTGTACCCGTGGAGTGGGACGATGATTAGATTTGAAATTACAGGCGAAACACCCTCAAAGAAGAACGTCAACAAGTTTAACACTAAGACCAAGGCCGTGTACAAAGACAAGCACTACCAGGCGTGGCATACAGGAGCAATGCTCCAGATGAAAGCACAGAAAACCTGCAACGGCCAAGTGGATCCAATCAACTCACCCGTGGCCATAGCGCTGACATTTTACCACGGCGACCAGGTGCGACGAGACAGCGACAATCAGACCTCGTCAATTATGGACCTGCTGCAGGACGCAAAGGTACTCGCAGACGACCGCTGGCAGATTGTACGCAGGCTCGAAATTAACAACGAATATGACAAAGGCAACGCAAGGTGCCTCATAGAAATAAAAGGACTATAAAAGTAAAGGGGGAAGAATGAGCGGTGAGTTTTTGAAAGACGTTTTACAGACAGTAATATTCTTATTGCCGGTCTTAGGCCTCGTGTGGAAGGTAGCAAAAATGGTAGCAAGGGTTGAGCAACTAGAAGCCACAGTCAAGGAAAAGACAGAGAAATTCTGTAAAGACCATGCAGATATGAATAAACGCATTGAGCAGGAGAAAAGCGACACAGAGAAGAACATAGACGCAATTATGCTTACGCTAACAGAAATTCAAAAATCTATTGTCCGAATTGAAACAAAGCTGAATATAGAGGAAGGCCGGCAGAAATGATAACCCCGCAGACCCTCGCAGAAGAAATATACAAACAATTCCCCTCGCTCAAATTAAAATCAATCATGCAGAACTCCTGTTGCGTTTTCACATTTATGTGGTGTCTTGGCATTGAACCAGACGACGCAGACGCAATTATAACAGTCGGCAAGCTGATAGACGCCGGAGCCATAGACGCAGACTGCACAGTCTACTGGGACAAAGTATCGCGACACCTTACAGGAAGAGGCTGCGACATTGAGAAGAAGGAAATAACCACAATCAGCAAAATAAAGGACCGTACACCGGTCCGCTTCGATTACGCAGGACACTCGCACTGGGTAGGCGTTGAAAACGGAAAGGTAGCTTTCAACAGCCTTAAAAGTTCAAACTGCGTCAACAAAGGAAAACCAGCGCAGGCCAGAATTATACATTTGACAGGAGGCACAAAATGAAAATGAAAAGCGTTTCACTTTTGGTGAAAATCGTCTTAATTATTGCAGGCTTCGGACTCTGCCTTTTAAAGTGGTTCGGAAAACTTCCAGAAGCAGACGTGAAGGAAATATGGATGTCGATAGGATTTGCATACGGCGTCGGACTTGGAACTATTGACTTCAACATTTGCCGCGACAACTGGGTAGAGACCAAGGAAGGTAAATATTGGCCTTAAACTTTTATTTAAATTTAGTAATTGCGGTCCTGGTCGTTGTTTTGATTTTAATCGCAAAGTTTGCTCTTTCTGAACGCGAAGAAGAACGCAAGCGGACCAAAGAACTCGAAAAGAAGAACGAGCTCATCGCGTACCTTTACAAACACGCAGAAGAGCTCGCAAAGATAAATGCCGAGAAGGACCAACTCCAGGAGGAAATAAACAATGCGAAAACTGCTGCGGAATTTGCTGCCATTATTGGTGCCGTTGTTGACGCTAACAATAACAAGCTGCGCCAGTAAGCCACAGCCCGTAGAACTTCCACCAAAGCCACAGCGCCAGGAACAGAGGCCCCCGGAGTCAATAAGGGACTACGCGAACCTTATCGTATACTACGAGAGCCTGGTGCAGGAATGGGAAGCCTGGGGAGACCTTGCAAGTAGAATAATTGAGAATTAGGACCGGCGGATCCTTAACACCGCAGGCGGCAATGTTCGGCAGCTTCCCCGAACAAAGCTGCTCTTTTTAGTCATTTATTACACTCCATTAAAATATTAGGGAGCGACCTGCTGAAAGGCAGGTCTTTTTTTTTAACAAAAATGACTATAAAAGCAGGTTCCCAGAACCCCTCTCTAAAAAAATATATTAGGGCAAAGGCTGATGTTTTTTTTAGTAGGTTTTATGGTCAGTCTTTACCCGCCCATTTATTGGAGTAGAAAATGGCAGAATTAAAAAACATCAGAATCGCAGTAAGCGGAATATACGACTACGCGCTGGAGGAAATACCAACGCTCCGCATTCCAATGCCAGGACAAGGTGCACCTGACTGGGTAGAAGAAAAGCGCCTTTACAAAGTATACAGGCCGTCAACAGTACTGGCCGTAGCCTGCCCGAAATTTGCAAACCTTCCAATGACTCACCACCACCCACGTACACCGGTAGACGGCCAGAACTTCAGAGAACTGGCAATCGGCTGGACCGGAGAGCACCCGGAAGTAGACCGCATACCAGAGACCAACGAAGTCGGAATAAGAAGTACCTGCATGCTTTATGACGACGAAGCTCTCCAGGCTTATCAGAACGGCGAAATACAACTGAGCCCGGGATACATTGCAGACTTTGAATGGCAGAAAGGAACAAGCCCAGACGGCCAGGAGTACGACATCATCATGAAGGAAATAACCGACGTAAATCACCTGGCTTTATTACCAGCAGGGCGCGGCGGTGAATATGCCGTAGTTATGGACCAGGCACCAAAAAGTAAAAACGTTTTCCAGATTGCGACCGGTTCAGTTTTTGATAGGTGCAAATAAAAATAACTATAAAAGCAGGAGGAGAGCTAATGGCAAATAGTGCCTCATGGACCAACGTATACAAGCGCATTAATGAAAAGCGCAAAGAAGCAGGGCTCACCTGGAACCAGCTCGCAGCAAAAGCCGGAATCAAGATAGCAACATGGATGACCGGACTCCCTATCAGTCACCCTACAGAAGAAGAAGTACACAAAATAGCGGATGTGCCTGAAATGAACACCACATACGCTTATTTAAGATATGGAATCA
>CALAEZ010000274.1 GCA_937891125.1 uncultured Treponema sp.
CAGAATTCTCTGGCGCCCTTTTTTACTTTGCAGGCTTCTAAGCTCGTCAGAAAGTCCTAAACTCACCAGTAATGCGTGAATTTCGTTCTTCTGACCGACAGTTGAACGCACGAGTCTTTCTCTTGATTTCAACAAACGTCTGATATTCTCTGTCTCTTTTCCACAAAGATAGCTTTCCGGAAGCATATCCTTTGAAAGAAATTCTGAAATCGTTGAAGCATCATGCTTGTCTGTTTTCTTGGTAGACTCGTTGATTACCTTGAACTTCAGTGTATTGATGACAGTTACTTCAGCTCCTGCCTTCTCAACCCGATTCTTAAAGAATCTTGTATTCCCCGTAGATTCAACTCCGACTTTTACATCAGCACCAGTCGCTTTGTATCTGTTTATTCTGGCAAGAAACTCTGCATACCCGTCTGGTGTTGTCGGATACTGTCTGATCTGATCCAGAGATTCAGATTCTTCTTCGCTACGCACATGAACAGTAAACTGAGACTCACTAAAAACAGTCCACTGGACTGTTTTTGCCCTGCTAACGCAGTGCCGTTCCCTAAGTGCGAGCGAGGGGAAGCGAGTTTTGTGAACTTCGATTTTTATATCGAACGCAGAACTCGTAAGCGAAGCGATGCTTTCCCCTACTATATTTTTAGCTGTCATGCGGCTATGCAGCTTAAAGAGCTTGGCTACGAAACAATCATCGTAAACTGAAATCTTAATTTGGTAGTGCATGAGAAAAAATTAAACTAACACTTTAATGCTTTAAAAATAATTCTATGCTAATTTTTTTGTATGAGCAGAAGTTTTAAAAAGCATTGTGGTGGAAAAATTACGACGGCATCGAGTGATAAAACGGACAAACGCATTTGGCATAGGGGCGTACGTGCGATGAAGCGTGAATGGATAAAAAGCGTTTTTCGGTGTACAGATTTTGATGATGCTTCGCTCTTCCCCCCGTGATATAGATTCAAAATTGAGTGACACTTGGAGCTGGCAAATCGATGGTGGAAGTTATCTTATGGAAACGGAAAGCGATGTTGTAAAAATGTTGGATAGCTTAGTGATGAGCATGTGCCGATGATAGAGCTTACTAAAGATGGCAAATACAAGCTTCGGAATGCGAACGGCAAGGCTGTTTTGCACGAGGATTATGGAGACGCTCTAAAGATTGCACTTGACGTGTGGGAAAAATTTAAGAAGCTGAATAAGGATTGGGAAGGATGAGAAAATTACTTAATCACTTGATAGGCTTTAATCAGGCTTTCAAGCGATATTGCGGCGTTTGCAGGGCTTGTGCTTGGAAGGCAGCTGGCGTGCAAATTAAACTGGTTTTTGTAAAGTGGCGCGCAATATTTTTGCCAAAGGGCGAACGCTTTTTTACCAGTGCAGAAAACGCGGGAAATTTTTGACTTTGTAAAAAGCGTGGTAAAATCATTGGGAACGGCATTTTTTATTGTATTGTCCGCCGCTCCTGAAATTTCGCAGGATTGTAAAACATCCCAAAGGGCTATTTTGTGGCAGAGTAAAAAATCTTGGCGTTCGTGAATTGCGGATTCTAACTCTGTTTGCGTGGCATTTTTTAGCGTGCTGTTCGGATGCAGCAATTCTTCACCAAAAACAGAAAACAAAACTTTCCAAAATCGGTTCTGAGGGTGCATGTAATAAAATCCCGCCTCTCGGCTTTTGGGAGAAGGTATTGTTCCTAAAAGTAAAGTTTGGCTTTCAGCGTTCCAGACTGGCAGAAGTTGGTGAGTGATTTTAGTAGTGGGTGCGAATTTTTGTGAGGAATCCATAAGTTTTTCTTTTACAAAAGCCCTTCGATTTTATCTAAAATAATTTCGTCTGCCGGTAACCACTTTACACTGCGGAGTGTTTCTCTCGAAAGCCAGCAGGCGTTTTCATGTTCTAAAAGCTCCAATTTTCCCGAGATGATTTCGCACGCAAAGCATTGCATAGAAAGATGAAAAGTAGGGTAGTCGTATTCAATTGTGCCGATGAGATTGCCTACGCGGATTTGAGTGGCAAGCTCTTCTCGGATTTCGCGCTCCAAGGTGCTCTCTGGTGTTTCGCCAGATTCGATTTTTCCGCCGGGAAATTCCCACCAGTCCTTGTATTCACCGTAGCCACGTTGTGTGGCAAAGATTTGGCGGACTTTGTTAGGGGCTGTGCGAAAAATTACGGCGGCGACTACGGAGATTTGTTTCATTTCTGTTCTTCCGTTTCTTCTTCTCCAAGTTTATATGTTCTTTGACATTTTTTCTATTTCTTCTTTGTACATCTGCTTAAGTTCAGGCGGATTTTGGATTTTTGCGGCTGAACCGAAATGAAGTACCCAGTAAAGCGTTTCTTGCATTTGATTTGACTCAAAGCTTAAGTAAACAGGACCGTCTTCGTTCTGATGACATTCCTGATTTTTGTGTCAGGTTCTTTCCAAAATATATGTGTTTATCGATTTGTCAAAAAGAAGTTCGATTTTTTTGAAAGACTCGTCGTTATTCCAGATTCCAAAATTCGGGTCGATGTGAACTTTTTTGTCGTATTCGGGGTCGGGGGAAAACTCTTCAAGCAGGGCAATGTCCTTCATTCGAGAAAGATTGTAGGTGTTGAAGCGCTCTCTTTTTTTTGAGAATGCAATAACATACCAGTCGCTTTTTTGACAGTAGATTTTGTAAGGCTCAACTCCGTAATGCGGCGAGTGCTCCGTCTGGCTGATTGAGCGGTAAGAAAAGCTGATTTCTCGGTGAGCTTTGATTGCCTCAAAAATTTTTGTAAAAACCTCGCTTTCGATATTTGGGAGTGGGTCAGAAATAAACTGAACGTCATTTAAAAGAGAAGTCTGCACCTGCACCTGATTTGGAAGCATCTGCGAGATTGTGTCGTACACCTTTGAGATTGTTTCTTTGAGCGGAGTGTTGTCATAGCGTTCCAAAAGTGGCAGAAGACCAGCAAGAGCGACAACCTCACTTTCAGAAACAAGCACATTCTTCACAAAAAATGTTTCGTCGCTGTAGTAATAGCCCTTGTTCGCGCGGTCGTACTCAATCGGTGCGTTGTAAAAATTTTTAAGCTCGTCAATGTCGCGTAAAATTGTGCGGCGAGAAACCTCCAGCTTATCGTGATCATAGTAGTAATCGCTATCGCTTCTTCTTCTGCAAGTACTCCTTCTCATTCCCATTCTGAAAATCAAAATTATGATTCAGATTATAACGCACTTGGAAGTCACAAGGACATTATGCGTTATTCCCAAATGTAGCGAGATTTTGACAAGGCGAATATGGATATTCTTCTTGAAGACGATGACTACCGAGAAGAGTTCGGCGACATTGTGGATAGTGATTTTTATGACGAGGAAATTGACAGAGAAATCGAGCGGGAAATGTATGATGACGACTTTCAGGAAGAGCGGGGGCATGGACGGGGAGTTTTAGGGGAAGTTATGTTTGTACTCGCTACGTTCGCACTGCGAGCGCTCAACTCCTGTTTTTCGATGCTGTCTTTTTTCGGTACCCATTGGGTAAAATTCTGTCTTTGTGCTATACTATGCGCTCTTAAGAGCACAACGTATTTTTGGAGTGAGCGCGTATGTATGAAGTGAGAGTAGAAGCAGATTTTGCGGCGGCGCATTTTTTGCGTGACTATCATGGTAAGTGTGAAAATCTGCATGGACATAACTACAAGGTGTACGCGCATGTTCGCGGAAGTGAATTAGATGCAGGCGGAATGTTATTAGATTTTACCGAGCTCAAAGGCGCTCTCCGTGAAGTCTGTGGCGAGCTTGATCACACAAACCTAAACGACAATTCCTATTTTGCACAAAACCCAAGTGCAGAGCGCATTGCGCATTTCATCTACGAAGGCATAGTTATTCGACTTGCACAAAAGGGCATAGATGTGTCTAAAACAAGTGCACGCGTGCAGCTTTTTATGATAGACGTTTTTGAAACGCCTACAAGCCGTGCCCGCTATCGTGTAGAGTAGGGGAAACGCTTAGTTGGGAAGCATGTCGGAACTCGCGCGGCGATTTACCTTCGGTTTTCTTAAAGATAAAGCTAAAATAGTGCGGGTCACTAAAGCCAATCTCGTAGGCAATGTCGGCGCTTTTGAGCGCAGTTGTTGTAAGCAATTTTTTTGCATGCTCAATGCGAACGTGCGTTAAATACTCGATGAATGTAATGCCGCAATCCTGTGAGAAGACGGTGCTAAAGTGATTCGGGCTTAATGCAACCTCTTCTGCAACCGTGCGCAAACAAATGTCGGGATTTTTGTAATTTTGCTCGATGTAGCGTTTTGCCTTTAGAATAACGTTTTCTGTGTGTCCACAGCGTTTTTCGGAACGGTACTGCAAGAGCCGTGTGAGCAAATTTCTTGTCTCTGATACGAAGACAGATTCTGACTGCACTGCGTGTTCAACAAAGTTGTGCGTCAGTATTTGTGGCATGACGCATTTTATATCTCCCCCAAGGCTTTCTATTTCTTTAGATACAGCTACAATGACGTCAACAAGCAGATACGAGGCAATAACCGAAAAATGTGCGCTGTTTTCACCAAGCAGGGCAATGTACTCCCCGATAATGCTGTCAATTTCAGTTTCATTTGCATAATGCAATCGCTCGACAAGCGGATCATTTACTTGCAGCACAATAGAGGTATCGGTCGCTTTTTCTAAGTCAGAGTAAGCGATTATGCGGTTTTTCCCCGAAAAATGGCTTTGCTTTATGATGTCGCTTGCAGTGGTAAAGGACAGCGCAAGACCTTCAGTGGTATCTACCACGGCTCCGATAGCCGTAACAAGCGTAATGCCGTCTTTTGAAAGCTCATGCTGAGAAAAGGCTGCAAACGAAAAGGCATGCTCCTCGCAGCCCGTTTGTGTCAAGCCGAAAATAAGCGTTGCAAACGTGGTTGGCGAAAGAGGAAACACTATGCAATGCCGCTGTGGGCTTTCAAGTAAGAGAGCTTGCTGCCGAGTGGCTAAAAGAGCGGTTTTGTCCTGCAGGCTGCTTGTAATTTCGCTTACACAGACGGCGTAAAAAGGACTTTTGAGTATAAGCGAGAATCGTTTTGCAGTTGCTGCGGCATCGGTCGGAATGCCGTAGACGAGCGAGGTTAGAAATCGTGTTCGTTCTAAAAGTTGTGAGGTATCGTTTTTTGCAGCCGAATCGTGATAGGTAGCTTTTTTGCGCTCTTGCTCAATGGCGCTTGCCACTTTTTTTAGGCTTGCAGTTATTTCTTTGAGTGTAAACGGCTTTAGAATATAATCTGCAACGCCAATGGAAATTGCTTTTTTTGTGTAGCAAAACTCGTCATGCGTCGATAGGATAATAATTTTAATCCAGGGAAGCAGTTTTTTTGCATTTTCAGAAAGCAAAAACCCATCTAGGTGCGGTAGGGAACTGCCCGTAATCAGAATGTCGGGGCGCATATCCTGTAGCATGGAGAGGGCTTGCTCGGCATCTTGCGCTTCTCCGGCGAATGAAAAGCCGTTTTCTTTCCAGTGGATTTTGCTTCGTAAGTAGTTTCTTACCGTTTCTTCGTCATCTACAATGAATACACGATACATGCTTTTTCCCTTGAGATGAGTGCATAAAACGTAGAGTTTTTTTTGCTATGCTTCGTGCTTATTCTACGCATAGCGCTATTATACAGCGTGATTTACTCGAGCGCAATTTTTTTGTGTGCTTCCCCAACGCTTCCTTGCTACGGTCGTTTACCGTGGTGCAAGAGCGCAAGCGAGGCGACAAGGCTTTTTCCCCTTGCTTGTGCAGCTTATGCGCTCGAGCGACGGCTACTTCTTTTTTCTGTTTTTAATAATCACAAAGACGCTTTGTAACACAATAAAGAAGCAGAGAATAATTGAAAGCACAATCTTGTTCCACCAGGACGAAAGCGTGCCCTGACAGCGAATGAGTGTCTCAATGGTCGCCTTTATGAGAACGCCAAAGAACGTTCCGACAACTGTACCAACGCCGCCTGTGAGCATAGTACCGCCAATAACGGCAGATGCGATTGCTTCCATTTCAAAGCCGCGCGCCTGCTCAACAAAACCTGAGGTGGTGTTTAAGCAGAATACGACGCCTGCAAGCGAGGCTAAAAATCCGTCAGTCACATACGCGATGAACTTTGTGCGCTTTACGTTTATACCCATTAAAAGCGCGCTCTGTTCGCTTCCGCCAACAGCAAACAAATTACGGCCAAAGCGGGTGTACTTTAAGACGTACCAGACAACAATAACCGCAATAAGTGCTATGACTACATTCGGGTGAATGAACGGATACATGCGCACGCCACGCTTGTTTACGGTAGAGCCCAGGAGAATGTTGATATTCGCATTTGCTACCTTTAGGAACGCTTCGTTTGCTTTAATCGCAATCTGCTCGCTGCTTATAATTGCTGTTAAGCCGCGGCACATAAAAAGACCTGCTAGCGTAATGATAAACGGCTGCAGCTCCATGTACGAAATAAGCCAGCCCTGGAAGGCGCCAAATAAAATGCCGAACAAGAGCACTAAAAGCACGGCAAGACCAGCACTCATGTGCATACGTTCCATAGAAAATGAAAGCATCATGCAGACTAAGCCGACCACCGAGCCGACAGAAATGTCAATGCCACCTGCAATCATGACGAGCGTCATGCCCGAGGCTGCGATTAAAAGACCGGCGTTGTCAATGAGCATGTTTAAAAATGTCTGCACTCTTCCAAAACCGGCGCCGTGGTAGACGATAATGCCTGCAAGGTACATGACAGCAAAAAGGCAAATCGTAAAAAAGAGCAGAAAGTTTGAGCTGTCTAAGCGTTTTTTCTTTAAGAACGCAAGGCTTGCACGAATATTTGCTGTTACATCACTCATTTTGTTTTTCCTCCTGCAGCAGTGTGCGCGGTGAGCGTTTTTAAGGTAAGGGCAGCGGCGGCGCGGTATTTTGCAAAGGCTGGCGACTGGCACAGAACGATTAAGATAACAACAACCGCTTTGTAGATAGGCAGTTGGTCTGCCGAAACGCCCATTGCATACAGGCTTGTAGTGAGCGCCTGAATAGTGATGGCGCCGATAATGGAGCCAGCCATATTGAATTTGCCGCCGCCTAAGCTGTTACCGCCGAGGGCTACGGCTAAAATGGCGTCCATCTCAAGATTTAAGCCGATATTGTTTGCATCGCTTGAGTAAATGCGGCTTGAAGCGATTAAGCCCGCAACACCTGCTGAAAGTCCGCAGAATAAGTAGCTGCCAAAGATGACGAGCATAGAGTTTATGCCGACTAATCTTCCTGCTTTGGGGTTAATGCCGACCGTTTGAATGTAGGTGGCAAGCGCCGTTTTCTTTAGCACCAGCTGGGTGAGCACAACGAACAAAATTACAATGAAAATCGGAGTCGGCACGACGCAGCCGGGAATAAAGCCACCAATCCACTTAAATGACTCCTGGCGCACATACAGAATGACGCCTGTTGCGTTTTCGTTTGAGCTGATAAGCTGCGCAATGCCGCGTCCTGCGGTAAACAGAATAAGCGTTGCAACCATCGGCTGAATGTTAAAGCGCGCCACTAATAAGCCGTTAAATGCACCACATGCCATGGCGCCGAGTAAGCCGAAGAAGATGGCAAGCGCAGGAAACATGGCGTATCCGTCATAGCTGCCGCCGAGTAAGCGTACAATAATGGCGCCAGAAACAGCCATGACGGCGCCAACGGAAATATCGGTGCCGCGGGAGGAGGCGACAACAAGCGTCATGCCGACGGCAAGAATAATCAGCTCGCAGCTTCTGTTTAAGATGTCGATGATAAAGCCGTATAACACGCCGTTGTTAATTGAAATCTTAAAAAAGTTCGGTGTGATAATGACATTTACAATCAGCATGATAATAAGCGCTGCTATTGGCAGTAACAGCGAGCTTTTTCGTATGCGTTTTATGATATTAGTATCCATTGTGTTCTCCTCCCGCAATAGCCGCCATAACGTCTGCTTGCGTCAGATTTTTGTTCTTTAGTTCCCCAACCTTAGCGCCGTCACGCATAACACAGAGGCGGTTTACGGTACGGAGCATCTCATCAATTTCTGAGCTGATAAAGATAACCGTCATGCCCTGTCCGGCAAGGCGCACGATAAGCTTCTGAATTTCGGTTTTTGTGCCTACATCAATACCGCGTGTCGGCTCATCCATGATCAGAATATCCGGTTCATTCAAAAGCCATTTCCCTACAACGATTTTCTGATCATGGA
>CALAEZ010000275.1 GCA_937891125.1 uncultured Treponema sp.
TTCATCCCATTCTGCGTTGGCGGCGGCATTGGCTCGGTTGACGACATTCGCTCGACCATTTTAGCGGGAGCGGAAAAAATCAGCTTAAACAGCCAGGCGGTTAAAAATCCAGAGCTTATTCGCGAAGGCGCGCGCGTGTTCGGCAATCAGTGCATTGTGCTCGGTATGGATGCCGCCCGCGACCCCTCTGCGCCAAGCGGCTACCGCGTCTTTATTAACGGCGGTCGCACTCGCACAGAGCTAGACGCGCTTGCATGGGCAAAACGCGCTGTGGAGCTTGGAGCTGGCGAAATTGTCTTAAACAGCATAGACGCCGACGGCGTGCGGCAGGGCTTTGAGCTGAATCTCACGCGCATGATTGCAGAAAACGTAAGCGTGCCCGTAATTGCGTCCGGCGGCGGCGGAACTCCGCAGCATTTAGCAGACGTGCTTACGCAGGGAAAGGCTGACGCGGCTTTAGTTGCAAGCATGGTGCATTCTATGGGCTACACGGTCGGCGGCATAAAAAACGAGCTAGATAAGGCGGGAGTGCCCGTGCGACTGTAAGCACACGGCTTGTGTAACGAGCGGCAGAAGCCGTCAGCTGCACACAAACTGCATTTTTTTTGAGGTACATATGGCAACAATCGGAAAAGTCTCCAAATTCGAAACATTCGGCTCAGTTGACGGCCCGGGCGTGCGTTTTTTAATCTTTTTACAGGGCTGCCCCATGCGCTGTCTATTTTGTCACAACCCAGAAACCTGGGAAGGCACTGGTGGCGAAGCATGGACGGCAGAGGATGTGCTTAAAAAGGCGCTCCGTTACCGTGAATACTGGGGTGAAAAAGGCGGCATTACGGTTTCCGGTGGCGAGCCGTTGGCGCAAATTGATTTTTTGCTTGAGCTCTTTAAGCGTGCAAAGGAAGAGGGCGTACATACGTGTATCGACACATCGGGAGGTCCGTTTAACCGCAGCCCTGCCTGGTTCAGCAAGTTTGAAGCGCTTATGCAGTATACCGATTTGCTCTTAATGGACATTAAGCACATAGACGCCACCGAGCATAAAAAGCTCACGGGCATGTCTAACGAGCATATTATCGACCTGTTCCACTATCTTGACAGCATCAATAAGCCCATTTGGATTCGGCATGTGCTGGTGCCCGGCATAAGCGACAACGATGCATATTTAGCGCGAACACGCGATTTTATCCGCACGCTCCACAACGTGCGACGCGTGGAGATTCTGCCGTATCATACACTTGCTATTTCTAAGTATGAAAATCTCGGTATTCCGTATCCGCTTAAAGAAACTGAAATGCCGTCGGCAGAACGCATAAAAAATGCAAATGACATACTAGAAACTGCCACCTACACGGGCTTTTTAAGCGACTAGTTACGTATAAGCGCAGCAAGACTCTGCAATTCGCTACTCAAGCATACTTGCCGCGCGCTCGTGTTCGTCAAGCGACCACAAAAATGCGCTGAATAAGCCGACACATTCTTTAAGCGCCGCGCGTTTTTCTGCATTTTTTTCGTACAGCACAAAATCGTCAAGGGTACAGCTCGCTACAACACGCTCGCCGTGCGCGCGGTCGCCAGCGGTATGCTCGCTATGCGTGGCGACTGCTTCGGGCGCTGTCTGCACCTGCTCTGTGTCTGCACTTGCGGCAGAAGCTACGACAAACTCGTAGCGCTGTTCCCGCGCAAAAAGCAGTGTGCGCGTTGTGGGCTCTTTAGCAAGGCGACTTTCGCTGTCAGCAAAGGTACGCACCGCACGCACTGCATATGCTGTGCCGTCAGCAGCCTGTATGTGCGCAACCTCAAATGGCACCGCCTGTTTTTCCGAATCAATGCGCAAAGAAAGCGCCATGCGGCAAGCAACATCTGCGCCAACAAATTTTTTCAGCCGTTCCGTAAAGCTGCGCGCCGTTTCATGCGAGTAGCTTTTTGCGCTTTTTAGCCGATACACTTTGTTAAAGCCGTCGGTAACGTTCAGCTCCAGCTCAAGCGGAATGGTAACTCCATCTGTCTGCGCCGTTCCTTGCCAGCTGTATTTCCAGACTTCTTCGCGCACGAGGGCATCAATTATGTTTAGCAGCTTGCTGTTAGATTCAAGCTTTTTAGGCGCTTCTGACGAGGTACGTCTGCCGGTTATAACAAGGTCGTGCGGCGCGGCTTTAGGCAAAGGTTCTTCTTTCCAAAAAAGCTTTTCAAAAAAACTCTTTTTAATGCGAAAAAAGATTGCGCCGCGTTCCGCTTCGTCCTCTTGTGAACCGACAGCAGTCAGCACGTCGCGCATTTCGCTGTTTTTAAATGCAGGCGGCGCCGATGCACAGCCTGCTAGCAGCAGAAAAACTGCTGCCGCAATTACCGTATAGTAAAATCGTTTTTTCATGTAAAAATCCTTTTGCCAGCGTGCTTTCGTCAGTCTGCATTCCCTCGTTTGTGCCGCATGACGTTGCACGCGGAGCCGTTAAACCTTGAATTTTTCGACTGCCTGCCCCAGCTCATCAATGCTAGCCGTATTTTTGTGCGTCATGTCGTTTACGCCGTTAATCGCTTTGTTAATCGTTTCAATGCCGATTGACATTTCGCCCATGCTGGAAGTGATTTCTTCGGTCAGGCGCATCAGGTTTTCCATTTTTGCGCGGGCATCTCCCGTTGCAGCCTGCATTTCATCGCTTGAATGGCGCACCTCGCCTGTTACATCGTTAATCTGCTTAATCGCATCAAGCACCTGTTCGCCGCCCTCGCTCTGCTCCTTCATGGCATTCATAATAGTAAGCTCCTGTTGAGCGACCGTCTGCGTTAAGCCGTAAATCTCGTTGAACTTGCTCTGCAGCTGCAAGGTAGATTCACCGACCGCCTTAATGCTGTCGAGCACGATTTTTAAGTTTGCCGTGATGTTCTTTCCCTGCTTGTTGGAATCTTCGGCAAGCTTTCGAATTTCGTCAGCAACAACGCTAAATCCCTTACCGCTTTCGCCCGCATGAGCTGCTTCGATTGCTGCATTCATCGCAAGCAGGTTCGTCTGGCTTGCAATCGTCTGGATGATTTTACTTGCCTCAAGCAGCGTTTCCGACTGTGCCTGAATCTGCTTTGTCGCCTCGACCGACGAGTTGACGCTTGCCTTGCCCGCTTCTGACGCATCTTCTAGCGACTGGATGGTGCCGCCGTTTTTTTCCAGAATGCCTGTAACCGAGCGGATATTGGCTACCATTTCTTCGATTGCCGCAGACGACCGGGAAACGCTTGCACTCTGCCCCTGAATGTCTGACGCAAGCTTCTGCACGCTCGTGTTTATCGTGCTGATTGCGTCCTGCGCTTCATGCACATTCTTTCCCTGCTGCTGCACCTGTCGGTTAACACTGTCAATGTTTGCGGTAATTTCGTTTGCGCTTGCGGCAGTGTCGTTCATGTTTTCGCCAAGCTTCATACCCTGTTCTTGCAGATTATGCGCACTTTCCTTAACCATTTTTATCGAATCTTGAATTTTAGTCATCGTCAGGTTAAAGAAGTTGTACATTTTTCCCATTTCATCGCGGGTATGCACCTTCATGCGCACCGTAAGGTCGCCGTCGCCCTGTGCAATATTCTGCATGGCATTCACGCCCTTGTTTATTTCTTTTACGACTCCCTGCACAATGAAGAAAAGAATCAGCAGAATGACACAAGTGGTAATAACAAACGTGGTAACAACAATAGCAAACACCGTGCGACTTTCAGCGGTAATTTCGCTTTCACGCACATTCATGCCTAAAAACCACACCTGTTCGGCATCTTCTACCGTAAACGGCTGATAGTAGCGAAGCATGTTGTGTCCATTTACTGATTCATACATACTAAAGGGCGTAAGCGTCTTTTTGCTGTTTGCAAACAGCTGAGCGCTTGCACTGCTCGTAAATGCCTGCAAAATGGAGCCTTCTTTTGCTGAATCGCTCAGAAACCTTATGACTGCATTCCGAAGTCCTTCAGTGCCGTAATAACAGGAGGATGCAGGAATTTCAGGAATATCAGGCATATCAGGATGAGGCTCCGGAATACCTTTTCCGGGTATAAAGCTGTCAATTGATATTAAAAGCTTCCGGACGACCGCTGTCTGATCTTCCTCATCAGAGAT
>CALAEZ010000276.1 GCA_937891125.1 uncultured Treponema sp.
CGTTTGAAACTTCGTTACGAATACAGCATGACAATACTTATAGGTCATCCCCTTTTTGTGTTCAGTAAACGCATGCCGGACACGTTCACGCCTGTAACGCACGCGCGAACTCCCGGTAATTTGAGTCGTCATACGGCGGGCAATAAACCGCAAACTCTATCGCCTTAAGCGCGTGCGCATATTTTCTTGCAAGCTTTATCATCACGCGAGCGACCACCGCCGGGCTGTTACAGAATGCGCCGCAACCGAATGCGCCGAGCACGAGCACATCTACGCCTTGTGCTGCGGCGACGTCAAAAATGCGGGCATCGCGCTTGGTGTGCAGTGCTTCAAGCTCTTCATCATTTAAAAGCAGCCGCACGTCGCCGTCGCCAGAATTAGAGCGATTACTCGGCCGCTCTCGCAGGTTCGGAGCTGCACAGGTAATCACATCAACGTCATACCAGTCGCTTTCGGGGAGCAGCTGCGGGCGCATCGTGTCGCTTTTAAATACGGTTACGCTTCTAGTGTATAAAATGTCATCGTTATGGAGCGGATTATGGCTCTTGCGGTGCGGCATGTAGAAGCGCTTTATATTTTCATCCGTGTCGAGCGTAAAATATAATGTGGAGACGCGGCACAGACATTCTTCCTGCGCGCCCGCGCCATTTTCTACGCCGCCCCCTGGATTCGTGCTGGAGGCAAAATTGAGCACGCAGACCCTGTCGCCGTTTCCTGTATACGCGTGAGCCGCCTCAAACGTACGCTTTCTACTCACGGTGATTTTCGCCGCACGCTCAAAACGCACGCTTGCTCTTCCAACTGGCACGGTATCTTTTTCGCGCACAAGCGCCTGCGTCTCTCGGGAGCGCTTTATCGACTCCTGAAGATGCGGCGTATTCGCGCATACAGCAACGGTATTTTCAAAAACAGCAATATTATCGTATCTGGACATAAGATTCCTTTTTCTAAAACTGATTGTAGCATGTCGGCGACCAATTTGACGCGGGCATTATCGGCGGCAGGGCAGAAAAAGCAACCGCGGGCATAAAAAGACCGCCCCTCGCGGGACGGTCTTTAGCCTAAGCCGAGTGCACCAGCGCAGGGGCGCTGGTGAGACTCGCTAAAATTGCTCACTAGTTCGCAATTTTCCCGACAGCTACGCTGTCGTGCGCTCCCTGCGCAGCGCCTACATCTGCCATAAAGAAAAAATCCGCCGTGAACCGACGGATTTTTTGCTGCTATTTCTTTGCCTTTGCAGCTTCTGCGGCAACGTGGTCAGCCTTGTGCTCGGCGTTGATTTTCTCCTCAAGCGCCTTTGCATGCAGCTCAGCAACATCGTTTGCAGCCTTTACGCGAGCAACAGCCTGTGCGCCAAGGAGTTCCTTAACTTTAGCTGCCTTACCAATCTTGTCGCGTACGTAGTACAGCTTTGAGCGGCGAACTTTACCAGGGCGAGTAATCTCAACCTTGATAACGCGTGGGCTGTTAACCGGGAATACGCGCTCAACACCAACGCCGTAGCTAATCTTGCGTACAGTAAAGGTCTTGCGAGCTCCGCTGTTCTTAAAGCAGATTACCAGGCCTTCGTAAACCTGAATACGCTTTGTTTTACCTTCAATAATTTCAAAGTGAACTTTTACCGTGTCGCCAACGCGGAAAGCGATGTCGCCCGGCTTTTTCTGCTGTTCTTCGATGGTCTTAATCAGATCCATTGTTATTTTCTCCTATATCCGTTGTATGTTCAGCCCTATGGGCACGCATACGGCGGCGTTTCTTCGGGTCCAAATGCTTTATAAAGCTCTGTTCCGTCAGTTCCTCAATCATTTTTTCGGCTTCTACAGTGAGCTGTCCCCGCATCCGTGCCTGCGCAATCAGGTCCGGCCTATTTGCAAGCGTTTTTTGCAGTCGCTTTTTTAGACGCCACTTCCGAATATGTTCGTGGTTGCCATTTGTAAGCACATCTGGCACTGCCATGCCCCGGTAAACAGCTGGACGAGTGTACTGGGGATATTCTAAAAGTCCGTCGGAATAACTTTCTTCGTCTAATGATTCTGCCGTAATAACGTCTTCGATTAAGCGATAGACTGCGTCAATAATGACCGTTGCTGCCACTTCACCGCTCGACATAACATAATCCCCGATAGAGATTTCGTCATCTACGTAAGAATCTATAATCCGCTGGTCAATACCTTCGTACCGTCCGCAGATTAAAACAAGCTCGTCTTTCCGGCTTAATTCTAACGCTTTACTTTGTGTAAACGGCTTACCGCTCGGCGTTACGTAAATAACGTGTTTCTTGTAAGCCTGCACGCTGTCAAGCGCTCGTCCCAGAGGTTCTGCCATCAAAAGCTGTCCGGCTCCGCCTCCATACGGTTTGTCATCACAAGTTTTGTGCTTATCAAAGGCAAAATCCCTGATATTCACTAAATCGTAGGCAATAATTCCCTTTTCAACCGCTTTCGCCATGATTGAGGCTTCAAAAAAAGCGCGCGGAATCTCAGGAAATAAGGTCAGCACATTAAATTTCATGGACTTACTCCAGAATCCAGAGGTGCATCAATTCGATTCTTTTGTTTTTAACGTCAACTTTTCCGATAAACTCATTGATAAACGGCACTAAAACCGTTCGCAATTTGCCGCCAGATGTGTATTTGACGCTATCTGACAAAAGTTCAGAATTCTCGGCAAGGGCGACCTCCAAGAGGTTTCCTGTACCGCCTTCCAATACGTCTGTGACTGTTCCCACTACCTCTTCGGTAGCTGCAAAACCGTTCTTGCCCTGTTTATACACTAAGGCGCAGTGTTTTAAGTCTTCGATATACCACTCGTTCTTTGCTAAAGGACAAGCTTTATCGCGCGGTACAACAATTTCCCAGCCGTTAAGTTTTTTAGCGTCTTCGGGGCTGTTGATTCCCGCCAATTTCATAAACAAGGTGTTAGCACCGATTTCTACATCTTCTACAGCATACAGCTTAGAAGCACCGGATGCGCTATTCCTTAAAGTCACTTCCGTAAGATTCGCAAAATGCTCGTACTCACCAGAGGTACTCTCTACTCTAAAATTACCCGAAACTCCATGAGAGCCGCGAATAAAACCAATTACAAACTGTTCCATGTTTGCCGACATACGCTTAGTCTAAAATTTCAAGGCTATAACGTTTGCCGTCACGATTGGCAGAAGCTGCCAGAACAGTACGCAAAGCTTTTGCAATACGGCCGTATTTGCCGATAACCTTACCAATATCACCCTGGGCAACACGAAGTTCCAATACAGGACCGCGTTCACCTTCGGTTTCATTTACCGAGACTGCACTGGGATCATCGACCAATGATTTTG
>CALAEZ010000277.1 GCA_937891125.1 uncultured Treponema sp.
GGGCAAGAATTCCGCTCGTACGGTGCAAACTTGCTTTTTGTAAGCGCATCTACCGAGCCAATAAGCGAGGATGCTATTACTAAGGCGGTCTCGCTTATTCCAGGCGGAAAGCTTGTTGGAGCCACTCCCTTCCGCTATGAAAGCATAAAGATTAATAATCAGCCGTTTATGGTAGCTGGCACTGATTTTCTGCAAGTGCAAAAGACAAGCCCGTACTGGCTTATTAACGGAAGCTACCCGACAGACGCACACAGCGTGCTTATTGGGCAGACCGTTTCGCAGGCGGTAGCCATGAATGTGGGAAACGAGCTTACGGTTACCGGCGTAGACAAGGACGGTGGCGCTTTTAGCGAAAAGTTTACGGTTTCTGGCGTTGTGCAGACAGGCGGAAGCGAAGAAGAGTGCGTGTACATGAGCCTTTCTGCTCTTGAATCGCTTATGAAATCTTCCGGCACGGTTGATGTTGTAGAGTGTTCGGTCAGTGCAAGCGGAAATGAGCTTGACAAGATTGCAGAAAGCATTGAAGACGCTTCGCTTGGCGTGCATCCGCGGGCAGTAAAGCGGCTTGCAAAATCAGAAGGCACGGTGCTTACAAAGCTTCAGTCGCTTGTCTACATTGTAACGCTTGTCGTGCTTATTCTTACGATGGTCTGCGTTGCAACCACGATGATGGCGGTTGTTGCAGAGCGCAGACAGGAAATCGGGCTTAAAAAGTCGCTGGGAGCTTCAAACCAGAGCATTGTGGTGGAGTTTTTAGGCGAAGGGCTTTTTTTGGGCGCGTTAGGCGGCATTTTAGGCGTAGTGTTGGGCTTTGCGTTTGCCGAAGCAGTAAGCAAAAACGTGTTTACGCGAAGCATTGCGTTTCAGCCGCTTTTAATTCCCGTGACGATTATTGCAAGCGTTGTGGTCACGGGACTTGCCTGTCTGCTTCCCGTGCGCAGTGCAACCGAAGTAGACCCAGCATTAGTACTTAAGGGGGAATAAATTATGGCGTTGTTAGAGATTAAGAATGTGTCGAAGTTATATAGCGGTGGAACGGTAAAGGCCTTGAATGATGTAAGCCTTACGGTTGAGAAAGGCGAATGGGTTGCCATTATGGGGCCGAGCGGAAGCGGAAAAAGCACGATGATGAATATTATCGGCTGCATGGATAAGCCATCTCTTGGCGAAGTCATTTTAGACGGAAAGGACATTGCGCATGAGCCGAGCCGCCGCCTTACCGAAATTCGCCGTGACAAAATCGGGCTTATTTTCCAGCAGTTTCATTTGGTAAACTATCTTACTGCGGTTGAAAACGTTATGGTCGCGCAGTATTACCATTCTATGCCTGACGAAAAAGAAGCACTAGAAGCGTTGGAGCGCGTGGGGCTTTCTCACCGTGCAAAGCACCTTCCAAGCCAGCTTTCTGGCGGCGAGCAGCAGCGCGTGTGCATTGCCCGTGCGCTTATAAACCATCCACAGCTGATTCTTGCCGATGAGCCGACCGGAAACTTGGACGAAGCGAACGAAAACATGGTGATAGACATCTTTAAGAAGCTGCATGCAGAAGGACGCACGATTATTGTGGTAACCCACGCGCCCGAAGTCGCCGCCTTTGCCCAGCGCACCATTGTGCTTGAACACGGTAAGTACGCCCGCGAAATTAAAAATAACGCATAAATTGCAAGTTTTGCAAAAGAGAGACCGCACGCCTTGAACTTTGCATCAAGACCGCGCGGTCTTTTTTTTTGTAAGTAGCATTTTCCTGTCTATTTTCCGATATACGAAAGTGCACTGTCGGCGGCGATTTTCCCGAATATGCAGATGTCGGCAACAGCGTTTCCGCCGAGTCTGTTTGCGCCGTGTACGCCACCGGTTACTTCGCCCGCTGCATACAGGGCGGGAATGCTCTTTTCGCTTGTGTTCTGCACTTCTGCCTTGGTGT
Organism: uncultured Treponema sp.; assembly: GCA_937891125.1. Classification (GTDB taxonomy): domain Bacteria; phylum Spirochaetota; class Spirochaetia; order Treponematales; family Treponemataceae; genus Treponema_D. The sequence continues at coordinate 1,925 of CALAEZ010000277.1, forward strand.
TGATTTTTAAGCCACCCATGGTGTGATGAACGGCAGGCTCACATTCAATTGCGTAAAACGGTGCAGTGCTCAGAATTCGCTCCATACTGGCCTTATTTCTGCCAAATTCACGGTCTGAGCCGGACTTGGCGGCGGCATTGTAGGCGGCAATCGTCTTTTCAAGCTCTTCTTTTGGCATGGAAAGCTTTTCTGCAAGTTCCTTTATGCTTTCTGCTTCGGTAAGAAACCCTTGCTTTGCATAGCCTTCAATTGCTTTTAGAGAAGCGCGCACGCTCTGGTCAAATACAAGAAAAGCGGTTTTACCGGTCTGCGAAAGGATTGCACCGGAAACGACATCGCGCGTTTCCATTTCGTTTACAAAGCGTTTTCCATCGCGGTTTACTAAAATTGCGCCGTTTCCGCGTACTGCTTCTGTTATCATAACGCCAGTTCCACAAACAACCGTCGGGTGCGTCTGAATCTGCTCCATCTGGGTAAGCGCAGCGTTAAATTTTTCTACCATGGCAAAAGCGTCTCCGGTAGCTCCTGCATGGTTTGTCGTTCCAAAGTCTTTGAGCGAAGGCACATAGCGCGTAATCATCTCAGGGTTTGCCCCAAAACCGCCAGTTGCCACGATAACCGCCTTTGCACGAACAGTGTAGTCGCCAGCCTTTGTTGAAACGCGCACGCCGGTAGCTACGCCATTTTCGCTTAAAATGTCAGTGACGCGGCTGTTTAGGCGGATTTCAGCCCCCTGTTTAAGCGCGGCTTTCTGTAAAAGTGGCACAAGATGCGCTCCAATGGCAGCTCCCCCTTGCGGGCGGTGAATGCGCTTGTTTGTAGCTCCGCCGAACATGCCAACGTCGCTTAAATCTGCTCCTACCAAATCTGACTGGAGCCATGCAACGGTGGCGGCAGAATTATCCACGAGCGTGCGCACTAAGGCCGGGTCGTTTAAGTTGTGCCCGCCTTTCATGGTATCTTCGTAAAAAACATCGGTGGAATCAGTAATGCCAAGTGCTTTTTGCTCTGGCGTGTAGGCTGCGTTTATACCGCCGGTAGAAGAATTGGTGTTTCCGCCGACAATGCCCATTTTTTCAAGCACGATAACGATTGCACCCTTGCTGGCCGCTTCTGTCGCTGCCGTTAGTCCCGCGCCGCCAGAGCCAATAATTACAATGTCACATTCGGTGTCTTGGGGAGCGGAAGCTTCTGCATCAATTTTTTTTTTACCGCTTGCTTTTTCTAACGCTTCATCTAATGCGTCAAGCACACCGTCAGAAGTGAGTGTTGCCCCGGTAACCACGTCTACGTCAGCTGTCTTTTGCGCTTCCAAGAACTGCGCTAAAAGGGCTTCTTCTGCCACGCCTCCAATTTCTGGCGTTTCGCTTTCAGAAACAATGTGCGTTTCGGTCACGGCTCCGCCTTTCACGGTGATTGAAACGGTAATGTCGCCGTTGCGTCCTGTACCCGTGCCGGTAAACGTGCCATCTTGAAGCGCAACGCTTGCCTTAGAGCAGCCAGCTAAAAAAACGGCTACCGTCAAAAGAAAAAATGCTTTTAAAATATGCTTCATGCTCATGCCTCGTGTGATAAAGCTTTGTACAGGTAACCATACCATAAAAATGCGCTGTTGCGCAAATAGCTTCTTTTTGTTACCCAAAGGTAATTTCTAAATTTTATAAGGGTGTGAAGGCTTTTAGGCTGCGAATACCGAATCATGAAAAAAAATTACTGCAAATAACATTATTCTGTTAGTCTTATCATTCCATGTGCTCTATGAATGCTTGCTGCTGTTCGGTCTCTCTTCAGCTTATTTTTTTTGGGCTAGAAACTGATTTTATGATTCAGCCGTGGGTGCGCGTAATCTTTTAGAGCAGGTTAGCATTTTAGATTTAGCCACCTCCAAAATGAGCGAGCGAAGAGGTGGCTAAATGCGGCGCTTGGCTATAGTCCGCGCACTTTTAGTAAAGTCAGCATTTTTATTTACAGACGAGCCTACTGACGATTTAGATGACGAAAACACACAGAGCTTTCTTGCTTTTTTCTAATACTAGATTATAATAACTATTAGAATATTATTAGCAAATTATTAGAATATTATGAGAATAAATCTGTCCGATAGCACAGGAGTCGGACAGGTCACACAGCAGCAGGGAGGTGTCGTATGGAACGCGAAAGCTTACAGACCGAATTTAAGCGCGAGTTTACCGAAGATTTTAAGTACGCCGTTATCGCCTTTGCAAACACAGACGGCGGCGAGCTTTACTTCGGCATAAACGATGACGGAAGAGCCTGCGGCATTTCAAATGTAGACGACACCATGCTCCGCATAACCAATATTGTACGCGACGCAATCCGCCCTGATGTTTCACTTTTTACCAAGTGCACGCTTCTTTCTGTTGAAGAAAAGAGCGTCATCCGCCTTACCGTGCAGCGCGGAACAGCCAAGCCGTACTACTTAAAGGCAAAGGGCATCCGCCCGGAAGGCGTGTATGTGCGGCAGGGAGCTTCTTCCGTGCCAGCCTCAGAGGCGGCAATCCTGCAGATGATAAAAGAGGCAAGCTGCTTTGTGTATGAAGACTCCCGCGCTTTAGAGCAGGAGCTTACGTTTGACTATGCCGAAAAATGCTTTTCAGAACGGGGCGTGGCTTTTTCAGCCGTGCAACAGCGTTCGCTTAATCTTATCGGCACGGACGGCATGTATACAAAGCTTGCCCTTTTGCTTTCTGACCAATGCCCACACATCATCAAGGTCGGAATCTTTCAAGGCAGCAACAAAACGCTCTTTAAAGACCGTCGCGAATTCGGGGGCTCACTCCTAAAGCAGCTAGAGGACGCTTTCGCCTTTCTTGACCTGTGCAACCGTACCCGCGCCGAAGTCGTCGGCTTAGAGCGCATCGATACCCGCGACTATCCTGGTGACGCTATTCGCGAAACGCTGCTCAATCTTATCATTCACCGCGATTACGCTGTGCAAAGCCCTGCACTTATCACTGTTTTTGACGACCGCATGGAGCTAGTGTCGGTGGGCGGGCTTATGCCAGGAATCGCTTACGATGACATTATGCTGGGAGTGTCCATTGCGCGAAATCCGCGGCTTGCGAACGTGTTTTACCGTTTACATCTTATCGAGGCTTACGGCACGGGCATCTTCAAAATTAACGAAAGCTACAATGATACC
>CALAEZ010000278.1 GCA_937891125.1 uncultured Treponema sp.
TGGTTTCAAAAGGGCGCGCGGCGGAATTATAAATTTCCGTTATCAGCGTGGCGCCATTACAACAACAAAAAAAGCACCCGTGAGGGTGCTTTTTTTGCAGCTTATGCGTAATGCTTAGTCATTGAACTTGTACTGCCAGTAGACAGGAACCGCGAAGCACCAGTCCTTATCATAGAATGCAGAGTCAAGACCAACACCAAAGGAGTTCTTTTCGTCAAGCTCGAACGTAAGCGCAACGCCACCGTACAGCAGATTCTTAATCTCAACGTTGCCCTCATCTTTCTTATCGGAGGTATCTACCAAAAGCTTACCGGTAAAGGCAATACTCAGGTTGTCTAGGAGGCCGAATGAGATTGAGGCACCGGTGTAGAAGTCATACACACCGTACCCATTCCACTCAGCAGCGGCATTTCCATTCTCGCCGAGATTGTAGACCAGCTCCGCTGCCAGCGCAAAGGGCTCAGTCTCATAGCTTGCCTGGAAGTTCAGCAGTGTGTCGCCAGTAACGCCAGCTTCAATACCGCACGGTCCACCAATGCTGATGTAGTCATCACTGCCAAGGTCGGCACCGTCGCTACCAAAGCTAACACCGCCACCTACCGTAAGTCCTTCCACTACGCCAAACAGATTGGGGAAGCTCACGTATGCGCCAAAGGAGCGCTCACCGTCATCGCTATCAAGCACATCCTTAATAGTAGCGCCCACTTCAAAAAGCTCATGCGTAAAAATTACGCCAACGCCAACGTCAAATTCTTCATCAGTACCGTGGTCCTTATCGCCGTCAAGCCAGTTAATGGTGCCGTCGTCCCAACCAAACGGTGCCGTAACGCCAATACGAAGCGCGCCATCAAGTGCATCTGGCGTAACAATGAGCGAGAAGCCGTCGCTAGAAATGTTACCATTTGCCATGTTGTCGTCCCATACCGGTAGATATGAACCAGCGGTAAAAATGCCTTCGTGCATGGTAAGCGCAAGCATACTAATCGGGCGGAATTCAATGTACCAGTCATTCAATGTACCAGTAATGCCATAATCTTTGTCGTTGTGGTCATCCAGCTTAATGGTAGCTTTTACAAAGGCGTCAACGCGCTCGCTCGTGAGCTCTACCTGCATCCGCTCGTTCAGACCAGGAAAATCTGTGTCAGTGTCGTCGGCGTCATCGTCGTGGCGAATAAACGCATCGTCTGAAAATACCTTGTTAGTAAACGTAATCTCCGTTGCGAATACCGCAACGCCAGCGAGCATTGCCGCTGCTACTGCTACTAATTTCTTCATAGTTGCAACTCTCCTAATAGTGCATTACTTTTATTCGGGAAGGAAAAGCAACGTTTTTTTTCAATAGGATTTTTGGGCATTTTTTGCAGGTGCATTTTTGCGTGCAAAAACGGCCTAGTATATGTCGCATATAGTGACATACAGTGTCATATCGCGACATAACATACAAAGCGCACCGCTATAGGAGGCATGAACATGGTGTATGGTTACATTAGGATTTCGACAGACGCACAGAACACGAGCAATCAGCGGCACGAAATTGAGCAATTTTGCATACAGCACAACATTGTTGTTGACCGCTGGATTGAAGACGTTATTAGCGGCACAAAGGACCCCAAGCAGCGCAACCTAGGCAAAATCATTATGGAAAACTGCAAGCCTGACGACCTGATTATCTGCACGGAGCTTTCGCGGCTGGGGCGCAGCCTGTACATGATCATGGAGATCC
>CALAEZ010000279.1 GCA_937891125.1 uncultured Treponema sp.
CATGATCGATAAGCCATTGACGCTGTTCTTCAAACGGTTTTTGTTTTATATCCTTTGGTAACACATGCTTAAAGAAGTTCATGTGGTTTACATAATTCTTTATAAACCGCATTTGAGGTTTTGTCAATCATTTTAATACTCTTTTGTGGTTTTTTTGTCGAAAATTAAGGCATGACGGAAGCAAACGGCTTACAGATTGTCACAAGGCTTGATTCTTTCCTTGCCCAAAAAGGCGAAAATCGCAACACCATTTGCGCCGCTCTCGGGCTAAAGCAGCAAACTATTTCCGGCTGGTACACACGCGGATCAATACCAAAAGCCGACGACGCGCTGCGCATAGCCGACTACTTAGGCGTTTCGCCCTGGTGGCTGGTCTTTGGTGAGGAAAAGCCGGAGGCAGGCAAGTTACCGGCAAGTGACGGGCAAGTAAGCCGGGAAGATAAAAAGCTGTTGAGTGAGTGGCACGCGCTCACCAGGGAAGAGCAAAAAAGCGTACGGGCACAAATAGCAGGCATAAAAGTGCTGAGGCAGGAAGCGGCAGCAGAAGAAGCTGAGGCTGCAAAAAAAGCCTAGCGCTAAGAAGCCTTGCGGCAGGGTGGTGTGTCGTCTCCGCATCAAGCGGGTTTTAAGCAAACAAGCAAAAAGCCAAAGGTGTCTAAAAATCAAAAAGTAATATTTTACGTGGGCGCCCACCGCTTCACGGCATCCGCAGAAAAACCTTAGTTTTTAAGCGGTTTCGCGCGCAATCATAATCATCATCATTTTCATATTCATAATCATATACATATTCATATTCACCAAAGCAAAAAAAAGCAAAAATACCAAATGCTTTTAGGCGAAAAGCAAAAAAAGCATTTGGTTTTAGGCGAAAAGCAAAAAAAGCATTTGCTTTTATGTGGAAAGCAAAAAAAGCATTTGGTTTTAGGCGGCAGACCAAAAACAAAACCAGTGGTTTTGGGAATGAAAACCATAGGTTTTATTCTGGGAAACCTAATGTAAATGTTAATGCTAATGTAAATGTTAATGCTAATGTAAATGTTAATGCTAATGTAAATGTAAATAAAAAAAGCTATTGGTTTTCTTGTTGACAATACGTATTGATACGTATTATATTATACCCACGGAGGAACGAATGACCAAACTTGAGCTTGAACGCAAGTTGCGGCAGGCTGGCTGGAAGTTCAAGCATGGCAAAAGCCATGACCACGCCATAAGCCCTTCCGGTCAAATCGTGCCGATTCCGAGGCACCCGGGCGACCTCAAAAAAGGAACCGTCCGGAAGATTCTGAAAGACGCCGGACTTCTCTAAATCGGCGGCGGGATTCTTTCCCGCCTTATTTTCTGGAGGTGATGAAAGTGAAATACACGTACCCTGCAATTTTTGAACCTGCCGAGGAAGGCGGCTATCTCGTTGACTTTCCCGACATCCCCAGCTGTTACACTGAGGGGGATACCATGGAGGAGGCGCTTTCCATGGCAAAGGATTGCCTTGAAATGATGCTTGTGCATTACGAAGATGAAAACATCCCTGTTCCGTCCCCAAGTGACAGCAGGAGCATCAAAACGGAGCATGTCGTTTCATACGTGCTTGCAGACACCGACGAATGGCGCAGGCTTGTAGACAATCGCGCTGTGAAAAAAACGCTTTCAATTCCGGCATGGCTCAACGCAAAAGCTGAAAAAGCTGCTATCAACTTTTCACAGACACTGCAGGAGGCCTTAGCGGGAAAGCTTCACGTGTCTCTGGCCTAAGCGTCCAGGGGCGCCCTGCACCGCGCGTTACAAGCAAGCAAAAATACCAATAGCTTTTAGACGGAAAGCAAAAAAAAGAGCGGGTTTTGCCCCCGCTCTTCTGATTATTATTCTTTTACATGATTTTCTACGTAATATTGCACGGCTTCAAGTACAAAACTTGAATTTGTCATGTCCCGCTTTTCTGCCTGTTGCTTTATGTAATCAATCTGATTTTGCTGTAATGACAAAGAAAAAGCTTTTCGTCCGCTTTCTGTAAGCTTCTTGCGCCCGCCGCCGTGGTAGCCATAGCCTTTATATTTAGGCTTTTTTGTTTCGCTTTCCGTTTTCGCGCCTCCGTATGATTGTGCCGATAATAAAAAGCAGCGCTCCGGCGACTGCAAAACAAATAGCCAAAATGTGCAAAATGTAAATTGACATGTTGACCCCCTGAAAAAAGTGTGATAGCCTAAAGGTACAACAAGTTATAGCTTGTTGTACCCGATTGTTGCTAACCTAACAGATACACAACAATCTTAAAGGCTATCTCGCAAATAGCGGCAATTCCCAGCAAGAGAGTGCCAATATCTGCGAGCCAAGAGCGGCGGCTTTCGAGGTTTCGCCGCTTTTTTCGTTTAGAAGACTTGTACTTCATCTTCTAACCTCCTGACGCTCTTATAATACTGCATAACATTGTTTTTGTCAATACATATACAAAAGATTTTCTATAAGACGGGTGAGCGCGTCAAGCTGACCGAACATGCACAGCTGCAATATCTCCGCTTTAAGCGCGTTTGAGTATTTTATATAGCGGTGGCGCATTTTTTCCATGCGCTCAAAGTCGGCAGGCATGGCAAAATCCACCAGCTGGCCGGTGGCCTTGTTTACAATGACGGGGAAAAAGCCGTTTATGGGTTCCTCGCCGCCGTAGTCAAACGCCCAGCTGTCCCCCAAGTCGTAGGCTATGGGGTCCAGCTTCACGCCGTTGCTGGCCGCGCGGGCCGTTGCAAAAGCCTGTTTCAAAGTAATCATTTCCGCACCTCGCACACTTCCTTTAATTTACCCGTAAATTTCAAATTGTCAACCCGCAGGC
>CALAEZ010000280.1 GCA_937891125.1 uncultured Treponema sp.
GGGGCGGGGAGAGGATAAGCCGTTTATACAGCTGCTTGCTTCGCCTGCAGATTTAAAAAAATATACGCGCGACCTGGTTCCCGACGAGCTGCTTGCAAAGTGGCCGGGCGCGCTTACCATTATTGTGCATACGTTTGAAAAGGACGGAAACCGCTCAACAACAGCATTCCGTTGTCCGGGAGACGAGTGGCTGCGCTCGGTTATTCGGTTGTGTGGTGCTCCTATCTACTCGACGAGTGTAAACCGCTCGGGAAAGTCAGTGCTTGATACTGTTGCAGATATTGAGCGCGAGTTTGGAAAGGATGTGTCTCTGATTATTGATGATGGCAGCAAAAAGGGAAATGTTCCTTCAACGATTGTGCGGATTGAAGAGAATGGAGAAGTAACGGTGGTGCGAAAAGGCGCCGTTGTGCTTACAGACTAAGGTGATTAATCAGCGTACGGCGTGTGCCTGCGTGAAGACCGGACGAAACGTGCCAGTCTATTTTTTTGTCCAGCTGATGCGCTCTACTCCCTCTGAGGCGCCGGTGGCTACCGTTGCGTCTGGAACGAGCGTTTTTTTAGTGCCCGAAAGCGCACTGTCGCTATTTACATGCAGCGACCAGACAATGGGAGGCGCACTTGCGGCGACTAGAAGCGCTGTTTCACGCGGGAGTTGCGGAAAAAAGGATGCGTTTGCCTTGCTTTCTTGCCGGACTTCAATGTCGCTGACGTTTCCTGCGCTGTCGGCTCTGGTGATAAGTACTGAAACGTTCATGGAGGCGCCGTTCTTAAAAATGACAAAGCCTTTGCCGCCACGAAGCAAAATAATTTTATCGATACTTTCTTCCCCCTGCCAGGTTCCGGCAAGGGATGATGCGTCAACGCTTGAACGTGTTCGGGTAAAATCGGGCTCTTGCCGCGCAGGTAGAATGGCGGGCGCTGCAGAGGAAGCGGCCGTTGCTTGTTCAAGTACGGCTTCGATTGCGGTCTTTGCGTTGGTCAGAATCTTGTAGTACGAATCATACGTTTCTGTTTTTGATTCCTGCTGCTGGCTTTCAGGGTGAAGCAGCGTGAATGTGCACCGCCAAAGCTTTGCGCCGGTCGCTTCTTCTGCCTCTGCTATGAGGGCGTAGAAAGCAACGTGCGGAATGCTTGTTTGCGTAATATCGGGCGCTGTATGCAGGGTTTCGCTTGGGATCGGCCGTTTGTCATCAACAGAAATGTTTGCAATAGACTTTAGCTGCGTTAGGAAAATGTCTTGCGCCATTTTGAGGATATTTGTTTCGCTTGACTCAGAAACGACGCCGTAATAGTCAACATATACTGGATTTGCCGCTACCGGAAATACCGAAAGAGAAGCTAATAATGCAAACGAACGGAACAGCTTCGTCAAATAAATTTCCTTAGTTAGGCGTCTTGCAGCCCATTGCGGAAGGTGCGGGCAAGGTCACGCTTTACATCCCTGTCTTTAATATCGGCACGTTTGTCAAAAAGCTTTTTACCTTTACAAACGCCGAGTGTTACTTTGACGCGTCCTTTTTTGAGATAGAAGTCAAGCGGAATGAGCGTGTAGCCTTTTTCTTCCACCTTGCGTGTCAGGCGCTTTATTTCGTCCCGATGAAGCAGCAGCTTTTTTTTGCGGTCGGGATTGTGATTAAAAATAGACGAAAATACGTATTCAGAAATATGAAAGCCGTTTAGCCAGACCTCCCCGTTGGTGATTTCGGCAAATGCGTCAGGAAATGAAATGTTGCCGTTTTTGACTGATTTTACTTCGGTGCCCTCAAGGGCGATACCACATTCAATGGTGTCTTCAATCGAGTAGTTAAAGCGAGCTTTTTTATTCTGTGCAATGTATTTTACATTCTCTGCCATAGCGGTAAGTATACGTAATTGCGCGGTAAAAAGCAATCTTGCAAGCGCTCTCTTTCTGTGCTAGTATGCGCTCATGGCAGATAACCTTTACGCAATTTCGTATGACGCCCGCAGACAGCTTGAGCACCGTATTTTTATTATTGTTGGCATTGTGGTGCTTGTCTTTGCGGTTGTTTCGCTCTTTATGCAGTTTATTTTTCGTCCTGTCCGCACCCTTTCAGATTCGATGGCGCCTGATATTCCGAATGGAAGCGTAGAGCTCGTAACGCCACTTTTTACGACACCGCATCGGGGCGACGTCGTGCTCGTTCGCGGGAGAAATGAGCAGGCGCGGCCGTCATTTCCTGTTCGCTTTATCAGCAGAATCTGTCGGTTTATTACTGCGCAGCAGTGGCAGCCCTTTAAAGGAGATTCGCCGACGGGAAATCAGACCGTGCTGCGACGCATTGTTGCGCTTCCGGGCGATACCATTTATCTGAATAACTATGTGCTGTATGTAAAGCCGCGCGGTGAAACGCATTTTTTAACTGAATTTGAGCTTACCGAAAGCAAATACAACGTAAATATAAGCGCTGTTCCTGTGCAGTGGGATTTTGAGCTCGGTGCGAAGGGAAGCATGGAAGAGGTCGTGCTGGGAGAAAACCAGTATTTTGTCCTGGGGGATAACCGGAACAACAGCGAGGACAGCCGCAGCGCACAGGTAGGGCTGGTCACCTCGGACATGATCGAGGGAAAGGTATGGTTTGTGCTGAGCCCGGCAAAGAGGAGGGGCTTTGTGCGGCATGGATGACCAAAACAGGCCGTGAAAGGGCTGGCTGTGAAAGGGTTGAAAGGAAGGCAGGCAGGATGGACTATCAGTGGTACCCGGGCCATATGACCAAGGCCCGG
>CALAEZ010000281.1 GCA_937891125.1 uncultured Treponema sp.
TACACTCTTTCCCTACACGACGCTCTTCCGATCTGACTGACTGAAAAGCAAATTTTTTATTAAAACTGCCTTACCATGTAAGCAGTAAAATATACTGTCGCCAAAATAAAAAAAAGTCCCGGAAAACATACCAACGTCAATTTTCCGGGACTTTTCTTTTTTATGCATCTTTTTAAGGCAGCTGTTATTCGCTTACGACAACCTTCTTTAAGTGCCAAATGTCGCGCACGTAGTCTTCTATCGTGCGGTCACTAGAGAAATTTCCGCTGTTTGCAATGTTCAGCAGAGCTTTCTTTGCCCAAGCGCGCCTGTCGCCGTAAGCCTGAGCGAGCTTTTCCTGTGCATGAACGTAGCTGTCAAAGTCGCCAAGAACATAGTATACGTCCGGTCGCTGACCTTCTACGCCGTACACAAGGCTGTCATGCAATTCTTTGAAAATCTGGCGTGACGGGTCGTAGGTGCCGTCTACCAGCTGCTCTACAACTTTAGCAAGAGCTGGATTTCGTTCCAGAATCTGCTGCGGGTTGTAGCTGTGGTCAGCTTCCATTTTCTGAATTTCTTCAGTTGTTAAGCCAAACACGAAGGCATTTTCTTCGCCAGCATCGCGCACAATTTCAATGTTTGCGCCGTCAAGCGTTCCCATCGTGAGCGCACCATTTACCATGAACTTCATGTTTGAAGTGCCAGAAGCTTCTTTACCGGCGGTAGAAATCTGCTCGCTTACATCGGCTGCCGGGAAAATCTTTTCTGCAACGCTTACGCAGTAATTTTCGATAAACACAACGCGCAACTTGCCGCCAACACGGCGGTCGTTGTTGATGCGGTCAGCAACCGTGTTAATCAGCTTGATAATGCTCTTTGCGCGACGGTAGCCAGAAGCTGCCTTTGCGCCAAAAATAAACGTGCGGCTTGGCGGATTGTAGCTGGGGTCGTCAAGCAGACGATTGTACAGATACATGATGTGGAGCACGTTCAAAAGCTGGCGTTTGTATTCATGCAAACGCTTTACCTGTACGTCAAAAATGCTTTCTGGATCAAGGAACTCATTCTGCTTGTGCTTTAAGAACGTTGCAAGCTTCTGCTTATTACGCAGCTTAATTGCATTAAGTTCGTCAAGAACCGCGTTGTCGTCTGCAAATTTTTCCAAACCCTTGAGCTTTGTCAAATCCTTTTCCCAGCCATGCCCGATTTTTGCTGTGATAAAGTCCGCAAGCTCCGGGTTTGCTGAAAGCAGCCAGCGGCGCTGGGTAATACCGTTTGTCTTATTGTTGAACTTGTTTGGATACAGCTCCGCCCATTCTTTAAGTTCCTGCGTTTTAAGCAAATCGGTATGCAGCTGAGCAACGCCGTTTACGCTAAAGCCTGCGTGAATGGCAAGCCATGCCATGTAGACTTTGCCATCATGGATAATCGACATGTGGTTGTGCTTTGCATAATCATTCGGATACTTTGCCCGCAGTTCAATCAAGAAGCGGCGATTAATCTCTTCAACAATCTGATACACACGTGGCAATAAGCCCTGGAAGATTTCAATCGGCCATTTTTCTAGCGCTTCTGCCAAAATGGTGTGATTGGTGTAAGCAAATGTTTTAGTGACGATGTCCCATGCGTCGTTCCAGCCCAGTCCGTATTCGTCAATAAGAATGCGCATAAGCTCAGGAATTGCGACAACCGGATGCGTGTCGTTCAGCTGGATTACGTGCAGGTCGGGGAACTTGCGGAAATCAGTGCCGTAGTTTGAAACAAAGTGATGCACCAAATCCTGCAGGGAAGCACTGGTAAAGAAGTACTGCTGCTTTAAGCGCAATGCCTTGCCGCTCGGACCGTTATCGTTCGGGTACAGAACGCGGCTGATGTTTTCTGCACTGTTCTGGCGTTCTACCGCGCGGTTGTATTCCATGTTGTTGAAAAGCTGCAGGTCAAAGCCGTCTGGACTTGAAGCCTGCCACAAGCGCAGCGTGTTTACCGTTTTTGTGTCGTAGCCAACAATCGGCATATCATACGGAGTTGCCGTAACAACCTCTGCATTTTCAAGATAGAAGCGGTCTTGTCCGTCTGGCGTCTTACCGTATTTGATTTCGCCACCGAATTTAACGGTTACCGCAAGGTCGCTGCGTTTAATTTCCCACGGGTCGCGGTGCTTAAGCCAGTTATCGGGATATTCTACTTGATAGCCATTTTCGATGTGCTGCTCAAACATGCCGTATTCGTAGCGAATGCCGTAGCCGTGACCTGGATAGTCGAGTGTCGCAAGGCTGTCAAGGAAGCAGGCTGCAAGGCGACCTAAACCGCCGTTTCCTAAACCTGCATCTGGCTCCTGGTCTTCAATCTGATTGTAGTTGATGTTCATCTCGTCAAGCACCTGCTTAACTTCTTTCATAACACCCATGTTGATAAGATTGTTGCCAAGTGCACGTCCCATAAGGAATTCGGCAGAAAGATAATAGCACTGTTTTATCGGCTTTTTTTCGTATTCACGCCTGGTTGCCATCCACATTGGCATAATCACTTCCAAAAGCGAAGCAGAAACGGCATCAAAAAGGTCGTGGCTATTTGCCTGCGAAATGTCCTTTCCATACTGGCGGCGCAAGCGAGCCTGCAAGTCCGCTTTGAATTTCTCAGCATCAAATGTCATATTCACTCCTTATTTTGCTGATAGATTTGGCTTTGAGATAAGCACAAGTGTGCTGTTTGCAGGAAGTACATATCGGTCTTGCGACACAAGCTTTTCTTCCTGCCCTGCGGCAAGCGCCGCATCTTCACCTGCAATCGATGTATCAATAACACGGTACCATTCGTGCTCTGGTGACGGCACAGGCACTGTTATTGTTATATCGTGTATGTCAGTGTTGAATACAATGTAAAAATCGGCATCTTCCGGCCAGTAGCCTAAGCCAAATGCGCCGCCTAAGCGGAATGCTAAAAACCGCTTTGTGTTGCGCCAGTCAGGTGTTTTACCGTCCCAGTCGTGCCAGGTGATGTCGGCAACGCATTTTTCGCCACGACTTATGTCGCCACGCAAAAATGCATGACGGTGCAAGGTCGGGTGGTCGCGGCGCAAGGCAATAACACGCTTACAGAACGTAAGCATGTCGCTGTGGGCACGTAAATCGGCCCAGTTAAACCATGCTGTTTCATTATCCTGGCAGTAGGCATTATTGTTGCCGCCTTGCGTATGCCGCACTTCATCGCCCGAAAGGAACATAGGCGTTCCGCGTGAAATCATAAGCGCTGTAAAGAAATTTTTTAGCTGCTTTTCCCGCAAACGCTCAATACGCGGATTATCAACCGGGCCTTCAAAGCCATAGTTGTAGCTCAGGTTGTTGTCGTTACCATCGCGGTTGTCTTCGCCATTCTGCTCATTGTGCTTACCGTTGTAGGTGACAACATCGTTTAACGGAAAGCCGTCATGGCAGTCAATAAAGTTAATTGAGTGAATCGGACCGCGACCGGTATTCGCATACAGGTCAGAAGAGCCAGTTATGCGCGTCGCTGCCTCGGTAGCTGTATTTTCGTCTCCGCGTATAAAGCGACGAAGGGCATCGCGATACTTGTCATTCCATTCACACCATCTGCCGCCAGGAAAGCCGCCGACATAGTATGCGCCGCCGCAATCCCACGGCTCGGCAATAATTTTTGTGTCACGCAAGACAGGGTCTTCTGAAATCCGATGCGTCAGCGGCGGAAACTGCATAAGCCAGCCATTGCCGTCACGACAAAACACGCCGGCAAGGTCAAAGCGAAAGCCGTCTACATGCATCTCAAGCACCCAATAACGCAGGCAGTTGATGATAAATTCTTGCACCGCCGGATGATTACAGTTAAGTGTGTTTCCGCAGCCAGAATAATTGGTGTAGTACTCCTTATGCTCGGGCACAAGCGTGTAGTAAATGCTGTTATCAAGCCCGCGGAAGTTCAGCGTAACACCATGTTCGTTTCCTTCTGCTGTGTGATTAAACACCACATCCAGAAGCACTTCAATGCCAGCCTTATGCAGCGCCTTCACCATGTCCTTGAACTCGTTTACAACCGCACCCGGCGTTTTGTCGGCAGCATAGCCGACTTTCGGCGCATAAAAGCCGATTGTACTGTAGCCCCAGTAATTTGTCAGACGCTTACCGGTGCGCGGGTTTACGTTCATACATTCGTTGTCGTCAAACTCATGTATTGGCAACAGCTCAACAGCCGTAATCCCCAGTTCCTGGAGATACGGAATCTTTTCGATGAATGCGCGGTAGGTACCAGGCTCCTTTGCCCCCGATGAACCAGAGGCAGTAAAGCCCTTTACGTGTGTTTCGTAGATAATTGTTTGTTCAAGCGGTGTTTTAAGTGGGCGGTCGTCTTCCCAATTATAGCTGTCACTGTCTACAACAACACATTTAGGCATTTTTTCAAGCGGACAGGTATGCGCTGTAGTAAGATTTTTAAACACCGAACCGTCAGTAAAGGCTTTGGCGCACGGATCAAATAAATACTGCTTTTTGTTAAACCGGTGACCGGTAAAGCTGTCAGTCGGCACATCAGCACGATAGCGTTCTGGCGCATCTGCACCCCAGCGGCAATTCCGATTTGCACCATCAGGACCGTCGGCGCGATACAAATAGAGTGCGCCAGGCTGCAGACCTTTTACAAACACGTGCCAAATGTCGCCAGTACGGTTAACGGCAGGATCAAGCGGAATTGTCTGTGCGCTCGTGCCATCGGTAGCAGAATCGAACAATTCAAGAAAAATCGCTGTTGCATTGTGAGAAAAAACCGAAAAATTGACACCGCCGTCCATTACCTGAGCGCCTGGCGCAAGTGGTTTTCCTGCTAAAATCTGGATGTTGTCCATACGTAGTGCCGATTTTAACATATTTTACAGAAAAATAACAGCGAAAAATGGAGTTTTTATGAATATTTAGCCTGCAGGCGTGCCTTCTACACAAGAAGTTTTTTTTGCTTAGCGAGAAGGCAAACCCGCCTGTCAGCAGGCGTCCCGTTAGCGGCTCAGCTTGCGGTAGACGGTCTTGTGCGGAACGTCATCGTCAATGCCAAGCTCTTTCTTCTTCCATTCCACGTATTCTGACCAGTTGCCTTCAAACCAGCGCACTTCGCTGTTGTTTTCGAATGCAAGAATATGCGTACAGATACGGTCAAGGAAGTAGCGGTCGTGGCTGATGACCATGACGACGCCTGCAAAGCTATTGATAGCTTCTTCAAGACTTCGCGTGGTCGTGATGTCAAGGTCGTTTGTCGGCTCGTCAAGCAGAAGCACGTTGCCTGCTTCCTTGAACATCAAACCCATGTTCAGACGGTTCTTTTCGCCGCCAGAAAGCACGCTGATTTTTTTGTTCTGCTCTGCCGAGCTGAAGTTAAACCATGAGCAGTAGGCGTGGGCGTTGATTTCGCGCACAGCACCGTTGAGCGGGCGGCCTTTTTCGTCAACCGCGCCCAGCTTAATCAGGTCGCTTCCGCCGCTTAATGTTTCGTAAATCGTCTTATTCGGGTCAAGCTTGCTTCTCATCTGGTCTACATACACAAGCTTTACCGTTTCGCCGATTTTGATGCTGCCGCTGTCAGGCTTTTCGCTTCCAAGCTTTCCGTCAGGAAGCTCTACCTGCTGACCGGCTGCCGTTGCAATCATCTTGAAAAGCGTAGTCTTACCCGCGCCGTTGGGGCCGACGATGCCCACGACCGCACCTGCCGGCACGTGGAAGTCAAGATTTTCAAAGAGTACGCGCTCGTCAAAGCTCTTGGTAAGCTTTTCTGCGTCAATAACAACGTTGCCGAGCCTCGGGCCTGCCGGAATTGAAATCTGGCTGTCTTTAAGCTGCACACGCTTGCTTTCCTCTGCAAGCAGAGCCTCGTACTTTGTGATGTGCTCCTTGTGCTTTGCCTGTCTGCCTTTTGCTCCTGCGTGAATCCATTCCAATTCTTCCTGCATTTCGCGGCGGCGCACGCTTGCCTGCTTTTCTTCTTGAGCTAAGCGGCGTTCTTTTGCTTCAAGCCATGCGCTGTAGTTTCCCTTGAACGGATAGCCTTCGCCTCTGTCCATTTCCAGAATCCAGCCTGCAACGTTGTCCAAGAAGTAGCGATCGTGCGTAATGGCGATAATCGTGCCGGGGTAGCTTTGCAGATGGCGTTCCAGCCAGGCGACGGTTTCTGCGTCCAGGTGGTTAGTCGGTTCGTCCAAAAGCAGGATGTCCGGCTTCTGCAACAAAAGGCGGCAGAGGGCGACGCGGCGGCGTTCACCGCCGGAAAGCACGTCTACAATCTGGTCAGCCGGCGGGCAGCGCAGAGCGTCCATTGCCAGCTCCAGATTTGCGTCCAGATTCCATGCGTCGGCTGCATCCAGCTTTTCCTGCAGGTCTGCCTGACGGGCGCAAAGCTTGTCAAAATCTGCATCCGGGTCGCCGAAGGCTTCGTTTACTTTGTCGAATTCTTCCAGCAGGTCGGTAATCGGCTTTACGCCTTCTTTTACGATTTCAAGTACGGTCTTTCCCGGCTCTAAGTACGGTTCCTGCTCCAGATAGCCCATGCTGTAGCCGTCCAAGAGCTTTGTCTCACCGGTATAGTCATGATCGATTCCGGCGAAAATCTTAAAGAGCGAAGATTTACCAGCGCCGTTTTCGCCGATAACGCCGATTTTTGCGCCGTAGTAATACGAAATTGAAATGTCTTTTAATACAACTTTTGTGCCATACGCGCGGCTAACGCGATCCATCGTGTAAATGATTTTCTTGTCGTCGAATGTCTTTGCCATGTTTTGAATTATAGCGGAGACGCAGGATTTTGAAAACACTACGCTACAAGCAGCCACAGTAGCAGCATTTACTTTTTGTATTGTCGCACTAAAACCCGCACGGTTTATCTTGACAAAGCTTCATGGGGGGGGAGCTTAATTAAGATTTTACGCTACAGGAGAAATATGATGCGATTTTTCAAACGACTTGCGGGCATTGCGTGCGCGGTGCTTGCTCTTGGCTTCGCCGGCTGTGCAAACGACGACGATGATGATGACAGCGGTAACACCGGCAACAGCGGCTCTAGCTCTGCGGTGACAAAGACTGCACCGGACGCGGTGGGCGACATCGTGCTTTCTGACGGCACGGCGGTTGCGGCGGAGAATGCGGCGAGCATGAGCGATGCACAGAAAGCGGCTGCCGTTGCGGTCATCTTCTACGCAGGAAGCGCCGACGACGCGCTTGGGGAAAAAGTCCTGGGCGTGGGTTTACAGAACACGCGCGGGGAAAGCACGACTACGCTTGCGTGGTACACCAGTAGCGCAGAAGGCTACAGCACGAACATAACTGCATTGCAATGCACGCAAACCGCCGCAGTGACCGCAGACACCGCGACTTTTACCGGCACCACCGATGGCTCTGGCAGCTGGGCTACCCTGTGCGCGGCGGTAAGCGACGAAGACACGAGCGGAAACTACCCCGCATGGGAATGGGTGAACGCGTATGTTGCGAACAACGGGCTTTCCAGCACATCTTATGCAGAAAACTGGTACCTGCCGAGCATTGCGGAGCTTACCATGCTGTACCGCGCAAAGGCTACGGTAAACGCTTCCCTTGCGGCTGCCGGCGGCACCAAGATTTCAAGATCAAGCTATTACTGGTCGTCTAGTCAGTCTGCTTCCAACGACGGTTGTGCTTGTAATCTCTATTTCGGCTCTGGTTTCCTCGGCGACTTCTTCAAGTCTTACTCCAACCTCAATGGAGTATGTTGTGTTCGGGCTTTCAACTAGCGAAAGCGGATGTAACTATTCAACTATTTTGTGGCACGAGTGGCGCGGTGCAAAATGCGCGGGTAGTGAGCGACATTGCGAGTATGCGAGCAATTTTAGCGAGTCTTTCCCGCGCCCCTGCGCGGGAAGCTGCGCAGCAAACTCGTCATTTTGCGGGCGTAACAGGTACTTCAAAAATGCCTTCGGAATACGGTGCGACCTGATATTCGGCAAAATACACGGTCAGAATCTTTCCGTCGTAGGCAAAAACCGTATAGTTGCTTTCTTTCGGGGCGCTGCCGGCTTCTATCCACTGCTTGCGGTCGGAAAGCGCGGCTTTGCTCTGATCGGCAATGCTAACATGCGCATCGAGCCATGCGCGGCACTGTTCAGCCAAATAATCATACGAAAACCCGAGCGCAGTGGGATTCGGAATGAGCGAACGAGTCTTTTTGTCATACACAAACGACTTTAACTTTGTGCTTCCATGTGCGCCGCCGGTAAATTCGTATAAAGAGAGCACGACGTTTATATAGCGCCTGGCTTCAAATGCCCGCTCCGGCGCGACCGTGTACGCAAAGCGCATCGGCGCTGCCTCCGGATCAATGCGTGCGCGGAACTCGCTTGCCTGCTTCCAGTCAGCCTCGTTCTGTAGCTTATAGTCGCGGTAATCAGATTCGACATAATCGGCAATCACCTTATTCAGCTCATCGTAGCCTTCAAAAGACGGATACTGTATGTCGGCTTCAAGCCAGTCTGCATGCAGGCGGCCGCTATGCGTGCTGACAATCGCCTGCGTAGAACGGCACGAAGAAAAAAATGCGGCAAAAGCAAAAAAGCATGCAGACGCCGCGCGCTGAATACGATGCGTTTTCATGCTTTAGACAGCTCACTGGCAAATCGACGTTTATCCGCCTGCTTTGCTTCCCGATAAAAAATAGCAGTATTTCCGATAACTCGCACAAGCGTTGCGTGCGTTGCTTCTGCAATTTTATTGCTCAGTTCAATTTTTTCGTCTTTGTACTCGTTAAATTTTATTTTTACCAGCTCATTTGCTGTAATTGCAGTAGCAACATGCCCAATAACCGCTTCTGTAACGCCAGAACCGCCAATCAAAACGGTTGCCGGAAGCGCCTGTGCATGTCTTTCCAAAATCTTACGCTGTTTACTTGTTAAATCACTCATACTCGTATCTTACCGCTTATAACAACAAACAGCAATCGCGCACCCCACAAAGTTTTGAGGTAGCATATGTTTTGCACATCACTAAAAAACGGGCTGGTAACAAAACTTGCTACCAGCCCACCAGTATAAAAGGATTTCGAAGATTGCTTATTGTTTGTTGTGATATAAGATTTAATCTTTTACTTTTATACCTTGATGTAAGCTTATCATGCTTTATGTAAAACACAATACACTTGTGCTATATTTTTTCTTAAAAAAAACTATAGCACAAAAACAAAGATTTTGCTCACTCAAGCACGGCCTTACACCATCAGTGCTTCCAGATCAAGCTCGCCTGCAGCGCACGGAACGGTTATCTGCCAGTTTTCCAACACCTGCGGATGCACTTCGCCGAAAATGCCTGCCTGCTTGCCGTTAATCATGATTGCAGCCTGACGACCTGGAATAAAGCGCGGGTCGTCTGCTTCTTTTACCTCATACTTATGGTCAAGGAAGTAGAGCAGCGATGAAACCTCGCTTGCAAGGTCGTTAAAGTTTGCGTTATTGCCTGCCGTTAAAAAGCCCAAGCTCTGAATGGTTTTCGTGCCGGTGTTTTCGCTTGGCTCTAAGTAGGCAACCTTACCGATTTCAAAAATCTTATGCGGGAAGATTGCGTTTGCTGCGCCACTTTCAGCACGGAGCAATGACGCAATAATCGACGGACGCACGTACTGGTAGTTTTCGCTCATCGGGTTTGCAATTTCGATTACGTTGTCGGCGCTGATGTTCATGCGGTCAATGTAATCGCGCTTTGAGCCGAGGTAGTTAAAAATCATCTCCTGGTAGCCTAAGCCCACCATAAGCTCTTTTGCCTTGCGTGAGAAAACAGTAACGGGCGTAAGCTTTCCGATTGTAAAATCATTTGGCTTTGCCGGTGCAAAGTTTTCAAGTCCTACGCCAATCATAACGTCCTCAATGACGTCTACCTCATGCAAAAAGTCGTTGCGGTATGGCGGCGGCGTCAGCGTGAATTCTATGTCGTCCTTTACTTTTTTTGCTTCAACTGTGTTGTCCATGCGACTCAGGGCATCGAGCACCTGCTCTTTGGTAAGATTTGCGCCAAGCTTTTTGTTAATAGCAGAAAGACGCGCCTTTGTCGTCTCTTGGAAGAAGAACGGCACCGTGATTTCCTTACCAAAGCCGGTGTCGTACGGATGCACAACCTTTACCGGTAAGATTTCATAGCCAGCGTCAAAAAAGTCGCAGGCGACAATGTTTGCCGACAGAATCAGACTGGTCATGTCGCTGCCGGTCAGCTCAACCATCAGATCCTTGTCGCCAACCTGCACCGCGCCAAGCGTTGCACTGTTGATAATCGGTGCCATTGACATAACTTCGCCCTTGTCGTCTTTTAAAAGCGGGAAGACCTTTGCGCCCTCCAAAATCCAGCCGAATTCTTTTCCTTTCGGATGCTCAGTCAGAATCTGGCGACAGGTCATCGGCTCGGTACAGGCAAGCGGCACAAACGAGGTTTTGTCAGGGTCAACAGCCGTGTAATGCACCGGCCACTGAATCTGGTTGACGCGGTACACGCCCATGCTGACCGTCTTTCGCTTGCGGCCAAAGTTC
>CALAEZ010000282.1 GCA_937891125.1 uncultured Treponema sp.
CTGGACAGTCCCTGCCCTTTCTTGCCTCAACAGGACTAAGCATCACCAAAACCGTTGATGCCGGCACGGGCACCATATACTTACCAGCAGCCATTGTTGGCTACAGTGGCGTTTCGATAGCCTGGACATCCTCCGACACCAGCATAATCGATCCAGAAACAGGGCTTGTCACGCACGGCACGGCAGACGAAGACATTACCCTCACCGCGCTTCTTACCGACAGCAACTTAAAAACGCTTACTAAGACGTTTACCGTCACCGTCGCAGCCGATGCTGACGGCTACACTGACAACGCGCTTATTGCGGCAACAGCAGCGCTCCCCACAACAGCTTCCGCGCTTTCTGCCCTCTATCCCATCGGCAGCTACACGCTTCCAAGCTCGGTAACGCTCTCAAATAATCTTACCTACAACGTAGCTTGGGCTCAGGCAGATGACAGCAACACCCACGTTACCATTGACAGCAGTTCGCTCACCGTTACCCGAGACATCTACGAGGTAGCAGAATCGCTTACGGTAACCGTCACGTACACAGGGAATTCAAGCGAAACGGCAACAAAGACAGTCGCATTCACGCTCCCTGCCGTTACAAACATCATCTATACCGACAGCGATACAACCGCCACCTACACCTTTGATAACGGCACGCTTACCGTACAATCATTGCAAGACGATGAGCTTTTCTATGGCATTACCTATTTCTATGTACTAAGCGACTCACAGACACTCACCGCCAGTCTTACCTCTTTTTACTCAAGCAGTCTGGGAGATGAATGGCTTACCGAAACGGGCGTTGCAAGCGCTATCACATCCCTTTACGAAGAACAGCTTTCAGCGCTCAAAGCCGCAGTTACCACCCCAACCTACGACACACTGTACACGCTTTTTACCTACCTTGCAGATGAAGATGAAGGCGAAACCGCAGAATCATTGCTTGAAGACGCCGGTATTACTGAAAGCTCCACCACTGACGACTTTACGGCGACGCTTACCACGCTCAAAACAACGCTTATTGCTGACTTTAGCTTAGCAGAAGATGCTGACTGGAGCGACATCTACAGCGCAATTGAAGCAGAAGCAGCGGAAGTTGCAGAACAATCTACTGCAATTTTCTTTACTGACCGCGTTTTCAGCTACGAGCTTTTAAATATTGGAGATGACACTGGCTTTGAAAACGGGCTTTATTTTACTTCTCAGGCACTGTATGACGCTACCTACGACTGGTACCAGCAGCTCGGTTGCTATGAGCAAAGTAGCGGTAGTGTAGCAATCAAGTTTGACGGCAGCAACAGCTATTTCCGAGACTCTAGCGGCGCCGAACATACGATACGTACCTGCACCGAATCGACATTCGGTTACACCGATGATTCAGGCGAGACAGTAACATGGGCTGTCACCGCAGATTCCAGCACGGGAGCGCTCACAATCACCAACAGCGGCACCAGCTACACGCTCAGCTTTGAAGGAAACAACCTGTAACGGCGCCGCCGCGTAGCGCCAGTCGTACACAACACGCGGTAATAAAAAAAGCCCTCACGCTGTAGTCCTACAGCAGAGGGCTTTTTTTTGCGCTTTTTGCGGCTAGCAGGCGGTAAGCACGCTCTGCAAAATGCGTAAACCTTCGTCAATTTCCGCTTGGCTGATGTTCAGCGGCGGCACAATGCGGAGCGTATTTTTGCCGGCAGTGCTTGTTGTAAGACCGGCAGCAAGGAGCTTTGTTTCTACATCGACTGCCTTTACTGGCTCTTTAATGTCAACGCCAATCATAAGCCCGAGCCCGCGCACGTCACTGACGCATGAAGCGCCCCAGCCTGCAATTGTTTTACAAATGTATGCGCCCTTTTCGCGCACGGCGCTCAGAAAATCTGGCGTGTTAATCGTATTCAGTACCACCTGCGCCGCACTGCAGGCAAGCGGGTTTCCGCCAAAGGTAGACTGATGGTCGCCGGCTGCAAACACGTCTGCGGCTTTTCCGCGGTACAGGCACGCGCCCATCGGCACGCCGCCAGCAATGCCCTTTGCAAGCGTTACAACTTCTGGATTAAAGCCCAGCTGCTCGCTTGCAAGCAGCGTGCCCGTGCGTCCCATGCCGGTCTGCACTTCATCTGCCATGACGATTGCGCCGGCTTTGCGGGCTTCTTCTGCCGCTGCCTGCACCCACGCCTTATCTAAAATATTTACGCCGCCTTCGCCCTGTACACATTCAATTAAAAGCGCCGCCGTTGTGTCGTCAAATGCGGTCTTTATTGCGTCCCAGTCGCCGGCGCGGATTGTCTTCATTTCAGTAATATACGGCGCAAACATTGCCGGGTGAAATTTTACCTGACCGGTTGCCGTAAGCGTTGCAAGCGTGCGTCCGTGAAACGAGCTTTCAAGCGTATAAATCACACGCCGCTTCTCTCCGCCGTGCATGTAGCCGTATTTGCGGGCAAGCTTAATGGCAGCCTCGTTTGCCTCAGCACCGCTATTTCCGAAAAATACGCCACTAAAGCCTGTTGCCTGCAAAAGCGCATCGGCGTAGGCGTTTCCCACGTCGCTTGTAAAATAATTACAGATGTGAATCTGCTTTGCCGCCTGCGCACTGATAGCATCAACAAGCGGCTTGTAGCCGTGTCCTAAGCAGTTTACGGCAATGCCAGAAAGAAAATCGATGTACTTTTTGCCGTTTGTGTCGTAAAGGGTACTTCCTTCACCGCGCACAAAGGTGACGTCAAACGCGCCATAGTTATTCAATATTTTTTTGCTTCCCATTTTTTTTCTCCCACTTTGCCGTCCGCCGCCACAGCAGGCGACTACAGACGCGCAAAATAATTATTTACCCCAAGCCTAATTTCATCAGGCGTGGACGTTTTTAGTATATAGCCATTTGGATGCAACTCCATTGCCGACAAAACCAAATTGCGGTCTGATTTTGCCGTCAAGATAATAACCGCCTGCGAACACAGCTGCATATCATGCCGAATCAAGTCAAGCACATCTAAACCACCCATACCAGGCATTTCAAGATCAAGCAGCACCAGATCGACTTCATGTGTACGCAGATAATCGATTGCACCAAATCCAGAATTAACAAGCGAAACCTCGTAGGTATCTCCCAACCATTCGCGTACACTTCGCAGCATCATTG
>CALAEZ010000283.1 GCA_937891125.1 uncultured Treponema sp.
GGAGCAGGCAGGACTGTACACCGATGCACTTCATTCGTATGCCGCTGCTGCCGCTATTGCAGCCCCCGATGCGGCAGGAATGCCCAAAAAAAGCGCTGAGCAGCTGGTGCTAGACGCGATTCGCTGTGCGCTGAGCTGTGGCGACACGCAAACGGCTGACAGCTACTTAAACAGCGCAGTGCGTTCGTCAAAAAATGAGACTGTTTTAGCGTATGTAAAGCTGTATGAGCAGTGGAGTGCGCTTTCAAAGGCAACTTCGAGCGCTGAAACGGCAGAGCCCGTTGCACTCCTCAAAACGTACAGCACGCTTGCGTCAATGAAGGCGGTGCAGCCGCAGATGCTGCTGACGCTCTGGCATGTGACGGGCGAAAAAAAATATGCTGACTCCTTAAAAGCTGCGTTCCCGAAAAGCCCCGAGACAGCGATTGTGCAGGGCGGTATTCAGCAGCTGCCCGCGCCATTTTGGTATTTTGTGCCGCGGACGGGAAACGCAGAACCAGAGCTTTTACAGGCAGTTGATGGCGCAACGGTGCAGGCGGCGGGCAAAATGGAACCGGCGGCAACAGCGGCAGGAAAAGCGGTCGTAGCGACAGGAAAAGCGGCAGCAACCACGGCGGCAAATGCAAAGGCGATTAAGCTTCAGATTGGCTTTTTTGGTGAGGAAAATCACGCAAAGGATTGCATAGCGCGGCTTGCAAAGAAGGGATTTACCGCCTATGTGCAGACTGAAGTGCGTCCGAGCGGAAAAACGTATTATCAAGTGCTGGTAGACGAAAACGCCGCCGGCACGCGGGCACAGGAATTGCGTACGGCAGGCTTTGACTGCTACCCCGTGTTTTAGCGGCAGACGACAAGGTAGCCGCGGTACTGACGCACGTGGCACTGGAGCCGCTAAAAAAAGCCGTTGAACAAAGGCTTTTTTTTTATTATTATGCTTGCGATACGGAAAAGCGCTGAAAAGGTGCAGGAAACCGTTACCAATCTATAAGGAGTTTTTATGGATTACAAGACAATCAAACATGCTAAGATTTTAGCTTGGGTTGAAGAATGTATCAAAATGTGTGAACCGGATAGCGTGTATCTTTGCGACGGTTCTACTGAAGAGTATGACCGCTTGATGAAGAAATGCGTTGACGCTGGTCTTGCTACTCCGCTTGCTAAAAAGCCGAACAGCTTCTTGTTCCGCTCACTTCCTTCTGATGTTGCTCGTGTTGAAAGCCGCACATTTATCTCATCTGTAAAAGAAGAAGATGCAGGTCCGACCAATCACTGGATTGACCCTGTTGAACTTAAAGCAACCATGAAAGGCCTGTACAAGGGCTGCATGCATGGCCGCACTATGTACATCATTCCGTTCTGCATGGGCCCGCTTGGCTCACCAATTTCAAAGAACGGTATCGAAATTACTGACTCAGAATACGTTGTTCTTAACATGGACATCATGACACGCGCTGGCAGCAAGGTTTTGGACATCCTTGGCACCGACGGCGAGTTCGTTCCCTGTCTGCACTCAGTTGGTAAGCCACTGAACAATGGCGAAAAAGACAACGGCATTTGGCCGTGCGCAGATGTTGAACACAAATACATCACTCAGTTCCCAGAAGAACGCCTTATCTGGTCTTACGGTTCAGGTTACGGCGGAAATGCTCTTCTTGGAAAGAAGTGTTTCGCACTCCGCATCGCAACTGTTATCGCACGCGACGAAGGCTGGCTTGCAGAGCACATGCTCATCCTTAAACTTACCAACCCACAGGGCGAAGTTAAGTACGTTACTGGCGCATTCCCGTCAGCATGTGGTAAGACAAACCTCGCTATGCTTATTCCGACCATCCCTGGCTGGAAAGTTGAGACAATCGGCGACGACATCGCATGGATGAAGTTCGGCGAAGACGGTCGTCTGTACGCAATCAACCCAGAAGCTGGCTTCTTTGGTGTTGCACCGGGAACAAGTGCAGAATCAAACAAGAATGCAATGGTGTCAGCAGAAAAGAACACCATTTACACCAACTGTGCTCTGACCGAAGACGGCGACGTCTGGTGGGAAGGCATTGGTTACCCGGCAAAGGGCAAGCTTGTTGACTGGAAGGGTCAGACTCGCGACGCTCTGCCCAAAGACAAGTCTCCCAAGGGCGAGGAGTTCGCTCACCCGAACGCACGCTTTACCGCACCGGCAAAGCAGTGTCCGTGTATCGCTCCTGAGTGGGAAGACCCAAAAGGC
>CALAEZ010000284.1 GCA_937891125.1 uncultured Treponema sp.
GGCGAAAAAGCTGGTACTGATACGGTGCCCAACTTCGCTGTATGCCTTTGAGCGCAGAAGCCGCCTCGCCGATTGAGTCAAAGCGCACGATTTTTGGAGAGAGCATGGCGGTGCGCGCCCAATACGGCACGCTAGAAGCCACCTGCAAAGCAGAGCCTTCCGCGCTGTTTTCCGCCTGTGCCTCTTTCTGCGCAAGCTGTCGGTCTTCTGCCTTCCAGTCCGGCAGGTAGATAAGCTCGCCATAGCGTTTAATGCCCGGCGCGTGCAAGTTGCAATCAAAGCGGGAAGTAAGCTCGCTTTCTAAAAGGCCTGCCATTTCGGGAAAAGCTAAAAATGCCGCGCCGGATAATTCTTCTATACGAACAGACATGGAGACTCTTGCGGTAAGATTTCGTCAGGCTCGTTTGCTTCTGCATGCAAAGCCTTTACGTAGTCATTTAGGCGGGCTGTGTCAGGAGAGCGTAAGATTGAAAAGCCGACATCGGCGGTATTTGCATTTTCCTTTACCCACTGCGGGTGGCACATCAGCACAAGCGGCGACTGTGAAGAATGAGAAAGACGCACGCGCACTTCGTAGTCGTTTTCTAAATCAAGTGTAATGGGAGCGTCAAAATGAACCTTGCAGCCGCTTTTGCTTATGTCGTTTAGCACGCCGTTTACCAAGCAGATAGAAGGACACTCAACGCGTCCAAAATCTTCATACCGTTCCTGCGTGCGCAATTCCGAATTCATGATGCGTAAAGTATGCCAAAATGTGCGCCAGCCGTCAACTCTTAACGAAGATGAAGAGCGCATTGCCACACTCCCGTGCCGAGCACTACGCACCCGCGCAGCTCGTTTCCTCTTCCACGCCAAGAGCTACATTCTCGCACCAAAAGCCTGCTCTAGTTTTTTACGCACATTACCTTGCGCGTTTCATCTATGCCGCGTCCGGTGACGCGGATAAAATAAATGCCGCGCGCGACCGGTTTTCCGCGGCCGTTTGTGCCGTTCCAGCTGTAGTAATGCGCGCCTGAGCTCACCCTGCCGTGCTCCAGGCGGCGCACAATGTTTCCGTCTGCACTGAGCACATACACGCTCAAAGAGCCCTCTTCCGCCATGTCTACCTGCACCACCGTCTGCTCGCGCGCGCTAACGTCAATCACGTTGTTTAAAATCGTAACGCCGCCGCGCTGACGCACCGTGTCTTTAAGCTTAAACGACCACAAATCAAGCGTGGGTAGCGCTGACGCTGACAGCGTGCTTAAGCTCAGCGCATACAGCGGCATGGACTTTCCGCCGCCGTCCGCGTCAGCAACCGTAATATCGTTACCGTCTGCATCCTGCAGCTTAAAGAGGAACTGCACTTCATCCCCGCCCGTCCAGCCGTAGCTGTCGCTGTCGGCGGCTTCGTTTTGCAGCGTATAATTCCAGAGCGTGCTTGAAGAGGAAACGGCAGCAGGCTCTGCCGGCGTGAGCGCGTTGGTGTTTGCAGCGCCCGCAAGCGCAGAAAGCCTTGACGGGAGCCACACGCGCCAGTCGGTACCGAGTGCGCTATTCACCACATCGCTTTTGGCGCTGTCGCTGATTGCGGCGGCAGTGTCCGGAATAAGCACGGCGCGCACGCCTTCGTCAACGCCGGTAAGCTCTGCCTGAATCAAAATGTCGGCATCGCTATGCAGGCGGTCGGTAGAATCTGCCGTAAAATCATGCACAGTCTGGCTGAATGCGCCCTGCACAAGGCTGTCGCTGTCGCCCGATGCCGTGTAATCTGCATGTGCATAGAGCGGCTCAACAACGTTCAGCGCAAAATCACTCAGCACGTGATAATGCTTCTTGTCTGTGCTGGAAACGATTTTCAGGAAAACAGAAAGCGTGCGGATATGATCAAGCGTTACCGTCTGATTAAACGTCAGAAGCAGCACCGAATACGTGTCTCCGCTTCCGACATACGCGGCAGACTCAATCGACCAGCTCGTGTCAATCGTACCGTCCTCTGAAATTGCAATATTTGAAGGAACATAAGAAAGCGCTTCCGCTAACGTTTCTGAGTCAAGCTCATCAAATGCTGTTCCCAAGTAATACAGCTTGTCGGAAAAAACAGCGTATGCCTGCTTTTCACCAACAGGAGCGAGCATGAGCGCAAGATTTGGCATGGAAACGCCAGTGGTGAAAAGCCAGTTGGTGTTGTTGCCGCCGTCGGTGCTCAAATATGCCGTAATAGCGTCATAGGTAGAATAGCTGTCGCTCACCGTAACGTATGAGACATTTACGTAGGTGTCGCCCGTTATGGTTATGTACCAGACAGAGCCGCTTGTGCCGCTTTCAAGGACAACGGGAGCACTTTCCGTGCCGCTTACCGCAAATACGTCGCTTACCGTCTGTGTAGTGCCAGCTGCAAAGGTAAGCGTCACATCTTCGGTTTCTGCAACAAAACGCTCAAAGCTGTTAGAACCTGCCAAAACGGTATCTGCAAGGAAGGCTGCATCGGTAAAGCTGTTAGCGCCTGAAAGCGTTGCGCCTTTTCCGCTAAATACGGCATGTACGTAGCTTGCGCCACCGCCTTGAATCGCGGCTTCCTCGCCAGTAAAGGTAATGACCGATTCAGCTTCGACAGAAGAGATCACGCTAAACGAAGCGCCGCTTTCCACCGTCCAGTTGCCGCTCACTGTAAAGGAGCTTGCGGTTTCTACACGAGCGCCGGAAGCAATCACCACATTATAAAAAACAGCTGCATCCGTCTTATGAGTCTGCGCCTGCACAGAAATCGTCTGCGTGGCGCCGCTTCCAGAAAGCGTGAGTGTGCCGGCTGTCTGCGTAAAGCTTCCGCTGCTTGTGAAATTGCCGCTTACGGTAAGCGCTGCGTCTCCGAACGTGACGCTGCCGCTATTGGTAAAGTCGCCTGCAATGTCTACCACCAGCGTAGATGCGCTCAAGTCCGCCGTTGCGCTTGCTTCTATCACGAGGTTCGCGTACTGTGCGCCTTCTGTCGCGCTGTCGCCATCCCACACCAATGCGCTTACCGTGCCGTCGCTGTCACCGTAGTAGCTTACCGTGCTGTCGTCTGCGCTCGTTATGCTGCTGGCGGCGATGGCTTGACCGCTTACGCCGCACAGGCGTAGCGTGCCGTTGTTGGTAAGCGTTGTCGCCGTTACGCTGTAGGAAGCTAGGTCGAGCACGGCGCTTTCCTGTACGGTCAGCACTGAAACGGCAATGTCATCGCTCAATACAAGCGTGTAGGTTTCGTCATCGCGACAGATTACGATGTAGTCGTCGCCGTCTGTTTCTGGAGCGGCGGATGGCTGGGTGCTACCGTCTGAGGTAAGACTCCAGTTTGCCGCCGTCGCCCAGTCGCTGCTAGTTTTTCCATACCAGTAATACACGCGCAAAAACCAGTTTACGGTAGAGCCAGCTGCGCTTTCGCCGCCAAGCGTTTCTGTTACCGTGTCGCCCCAGTCGTGCTGAATCTCGTTTACCGACTGCGAGTAGCTTATTTCGGTATAGCACACTTCGCTTTCAGTCAGTGCCGTGCCTGTTTCGGCGGGCAGGTCAAAGAGCCACCAGGTTGCCGTGTCGCTTATGCTTGGAGAGCTTGAGTCGGTTGTCAGCGTGATGAGGGCACTTTCCGTGCCGGTACAGACAAAGGCTGTCGTTACCGTCTGCGTCTTTCCCGCGCCAAAGCGCACCGTTGTGCCGGTTCCGGTGAATGCGAGTGTATCGAATGTGTTGCTTTCAGCGAACGTGAGCGTGCTGCC
>CALAEZ010000285.1 GCA_937891125.1 uncultured Treponema sp.
TAAACGACAAAACGATTTTCGTTTTGCTCGTTTACTGCGCCGGATTTGCGCTGCGAAAGCAGCATATTTCCTATGCAAATCCGTGCGCATCCGTGCGGAGCAGTTATAGTAAGCGAAATTATTTATTTCGCTTACTATAATTGCGCTTACTATAAAATGTGTGAGGAGCATGGGAGCACGAAGCGCGAAACGCTCCGAATATCGGGTTTTGACCCCAATATCATAATATGCAAAACTGTTTCAACATCCGTTACATAAAACTACATATAACCCTTGAAATACTCGAAGCCACCGCCTTGCCCATATACAAAGCCTCCGCCATACGCGGAGGTATGGGTGAGATGATGCTTCGCAGTCATTGCATCAGAGACAGACAGTGCGATGATTGTGACTTCCGCTCGGAATGCATCGTTCAAAGAGTTATGTATTCTCAAATGGAGATTCAACCTGCCTTTATGACATCCGGTGACAGCGTAGGGTATGTTTTGGAATGCGAAGATTATCGGGAACATTTCAAAGAGGGTGATGATCTGAGTTTTAATCTTATCTTATTTGGCAAGACAATCGTCTACTTCAGCCAGTTCATTGATGCGTTTTATCGTCTTGGTATGAGCGGTATCGGCAAAAATCGCAGTCGGTTTACAATAAAATCCATAACAAATACAAAGAAAAAACCAATATTAAGCGGAAATGATGTACTGATGAACGCCTATACTGTCGGGCGGCTTGAAGAATATATTGACTGGCGCGTAAAAAAAGCGGATATATCCAAAGGTCATATCATAAAGTTTAAGACACCGCTATCGCTGAAGTGCAAAGGTGAAAAACTGTATGAATTTAACGCGGAGGCTATTATTAAAGCAATAGCGCGCAGGGTATATATGATGGACTGCTTTGAGGGGATAGAAGCATCAACCGGAGATATCGAATTAGACAAAGAAATACAGATACTGTCAGAGACTCACAGGAATGTAGGGGTTCCGAGGTATTCGAGCCGGCAGGAGAGCAAAATGACTCTGTGGGGAATAGAAGGCGAGATATCAATTGATAAGGTTTCGGAGGAGACTTTAAAGCTCCTGTATGCGGGAGAATTGCTTCACATAGGTAAAAATACCAGCTTTGGTTTTGGAAGATACAGGGTGATTTAGGAGGATGATATGGCAGAAAATTTCAGCTATGATATTATCGGGGAGTCAACAGTAATCTCACAGGGAAGCGGCGGATGGAATCTGGAACTAAATAAAATTTCATGGAATAAGCGCCCTGCAAAATACGACTTACGAAGTTGGAGCGGAGACCACGAAAAAATGGGAAAAGGTGTGACGCTCACCAAGGAAGATGTGCTCGCGTTAAAAGAGCTTTTACAGTCTGCACAGATAGACTAATCGACTACGCTTCGTAAACAGCACACGAAGCGCCGCGCTTCACAACAATCTCGAACAGCAATAGGGTAAGCTCCGTTTCGGTAAAAATGTTACCATTGGCACGAATATGCATGTCGGTTTTAGAAAGTAACGCAATTATTGCAACACACTGTCCTGCTGTCCACACGCGGCTTGCCTTGCTATACTGCGCGCGAATAAGCTTACCGCCAAAACCGTTTGTTTTTAATGCAAAATCGTCCACATAGGCACCACCTGCATGCAAGCTATGCCAAAGCAAGAGCTTTCGAAAGCAGGAAGCAAGACCGGCTATCAGCATTACTGGGCTATTCGACTTTGTAAGCAGAATCTTCTGGAGTATTAAAAGGGAATCTTCGAGTCGTTTTGAGACCGAAGCATTTGCTTCTGCCATTGCGTCAAACAGAGTAAACGCTGATTCTTCACGGTTATGCGCTAAAATCTGCTCGACATCCTCGGCAGAGATAGCATGTTCGCGAGGGAAACACAAGAAAAAGCGGCTACATTCTGTGCGAAGCGCTTCAGTATTATTTTCGACCAGCTCAAGAATGAGTTCCGCAGCGTCAGGCTGAAGCGTATACCCGCTTTTGCGAAAAAAATCATACAGCCACGCTTCCTTGCGGTCGTCAAACAGCTCCCAAAACTGTTTTTTATTTTCTTTAGGGATAAGCTTTTCAAGCTTTGTATCTACCGAAAGCTCATCAGACACCAAAACAAGCACAGACGCATCTGAAGCTGACGAATTCTTTGCGGATGGAGTTACCGACGAAATCCATGCACCGAGCAGCTCTATATCCTCTTTTTTCTTAATAGCCTCAGCACCACGCAACACGATACAAGTTGCAGGCGTAAAAAGCGATTCAGTACGCAACTGACTGACGACATCTTCAACGCGCGTATCAGCAGCATAATACAAAAAATCGTCACTAGAGCCGTATTTTTTTTTCAGCGCTGCTTTTACCGCTTCAACAGCATCGTTTCGTTGCCCTAGCTCAGGACCGCAAAAGAGGTATACAGGAATTGCCATTATCTACACTGCCTAGTAGGTACGCACAATATTAGATAGCGTGCCGACAATGCGTACGTCCTGGCAATAAATTGCCTGAAACGCAGGATTTTCGGGCTGCAGTCGAATGCGGTCACTTTCGCGATAAAAGCGCTTTAAGGTAATCGCCTCGTCAAGCACTGCGACAACAATTTGGCCGTCAACAGCAGTCGAACATTGTTCAATAATGGCTAAATCCCCTTCAAGGATTCCTGCATTTATCATGCTTGCACCACGTACCCGAAGCGCAAAATAGCTTTTCCCCGGGCGAACAAAGGGCTCTGTCAGATTCACATAGCCATCAAGATTTTCCTCACACAAAAGTGGCTTTCCGGCAGCAACAGTTCCCAAAAGCGGAACCTTTGCCATAAATGGACCTTGCTGTGTTGGATCAACAACACGAATGGAGCGAGAACGCTTTTGACTCGGCGATAAATAGCCTTTTTTTTGCAATGCGGTGATGTAATCCTGAACCGCGCGTATCGAAACGCCAAAATGCTCGCTAATTTCACGCACAGTAGGCGGATATTCATGCTCTTTCGTGTAGCCGGAGATAAAATCAAGAACTTCCTGCTGGCGCGCAGTAATGCCTTTCATTTAATCCTCCTCAAATTTTGACTCAAACAAGTTAAAAATTGCTTCTGCCGCTTCTTTTTCATCAGGTCCATCTGCCTTAAGTGTCAGGGTTGTATTATACCCTGCTGCCATAGTAATAACACCCATAATCGATTTAGCATTTACACTTGCAGAATCTTTTTCAAGCATTACCTCTGACGCAAATTTATTTGCTGTCTGAGCAATAAGAGCTGCCGGGCGAGCATGAATTCCCGCACGGTTACGAACAGTAAGCAATTTTTCTGTCATACATTCCCTCTTGTATAGCAATTTGTTTAGTAGGAGTCGTCACTGCCGTAGTAAGCAGCTTGCGCTTCTCCTGTTTCAATCCATTTAAGCACGTTCTGATTAAAGTCGCGGGCAGAGTTATACCCCATCGCCTTTAAGCGTTCATTCATTGCTGCAGCTTCGATGATGATAGGCATATTTCGTCCTGGCTTAACAGGCAAATCAAGCACAGGAATTTTTATACCAAGCATATCGGTCGTTGCATAATCGGTGCCAACGCGGTCGTACAGCTTGTTTGAATCCCACTCTTCAAGATGGATAACCATCTGTACTTCCTTTTGGTCACGAACAGCGCCAACACCATAGAGCTGTGACACGTTAATAACGCCTAAGCCGCGAACCTCCATGTGGTGGCTAATAAGCTTGTTTGCGCCCTGCCCCATAATGGTATTACCGTTTACACAGCGAATTTCGACAATGTCGTCAGCAACAAGCCGATGCCCACGTTCAACAAGCTCAAGTGCACATTCTGACTTACCAACACCAGAGTGACCGGTAAGTAAAATGCCAATACCATAGACTTCAAGCAAAACACCATGCATGGTCTTCTTTGGCGCAAAAATATTTGAAAATATACGAATAAGGCGCGAAGAAAACTCAGTAGAATCTAGCGGCGTCTGCAAAACAGGACAAACATTTTCTTCGGCAAGCTGCAGAAACTCATCACGCGGGCGCAAATCATGCGTAAACACAAGTGCAGGCACATGGTTTGAAAGCAAGCGTTCAATCGAAACGATATTTTTTTCTGCATACAGCTTTTCGACATAGGCAAACTCACCGCGACCGAACATTTGTACGCGGTTTGCATCAAATGCTTCAAAAAAACCGGTTAACTCAAGTCCCGGACGATTTATATCTGGCACGGTCAACTCACGGGACAAGCCCTTGCGTCCTGCAAGGCAGCGCAAATCAAGCGCATTGTGTCCGTTCAAATCGAGATTTAGCAAATCAAGCACTGTGAACCTATTTTCCATGCTCGTGTATAGTAATCAAAAGCAGAGTAAAATGCAACCCGTTGCAAAAAGCAGCAAAAAAAGCCTGCAAAAAGACGACTGTCGCAAGACAAATCTGCGCAATAAAAAACTAGCGCTGACACGCAGTGTCGTGAATGCGCGAAGCAACAGCCTCTCCTGCAAGCAGGCGTACAAACTCCATTGCAAATTCTTCGGCCGCTCCCGGTCCGCGACCGGTAAGCACGTTGCTATCAAATACCCACGGTCGGTTTCGCTCAAGGCAAGAATCTTTCATACAGATTTCCATTTTTTCCGGGTCTCCACAATATTGCGACAGTCCCTCTTCCATGCCTGGGTAACACGTATAATGCAGGCCGGCAAGCAGTCCCGTTTTTGCAAGCACCACAACAGGAGCGGCACAGATAGCCGCAACAAGCTTTCCTGCCGCGGCGCAATCGGTAATAAAGTTCACCGCACTTTCGCAAAAAGCAATATTAGCCGCTCCCGGCATACCGCCCGGCACATACACCGCATCGGGAAGCATTTTATTTTTTAGTGAATACAGATAGGCATTGAGCTGCATGTCTGCAACAACAGGAATTGCGTGGGAACCAACAACAAGCGCAGAGCTTTCCACCGAACCGCGCTCTGGAATAGCGACTGTTGTAACATCAACCTCAGCGCGACGCAAATAATCAACAACCGTCAGCGCTTCAATTTCTTCAAAACCGCGCGCAAGCAGAACAGCAACTTTTTTCATCTTAAGCCTCCAAAACTGTAATCACTCTTTAATAGTATCACCAGTGTAGAGATTTTGCAAACAAGAATATGCGCCGCATGCGCGTTTAGATGACACGGGAATGAATATGCGTAATGGCTGCAGCAAGCGCATCCGCGGCATGATCCGGCTTTGGCTCGACTTCAAGCTGTAACAGCAATTTTACGTAACGCTCGACAAGCTCCTTGTCTGCGCGTCCTGTTCCTGTAACGGCTATTTTTATCTGATTGGGTGTATACATGAAAAGCGGGATTGTCTGTTGCGCAAGACACAGCGTAACTACCCCCTTTGCTTCCGCCACGTTCAATGCGCTTGACGCATTGCGCGAAAAATAGAGCGTTTCCATGCTTGCTTCGCACGGCTTATATTCGAGCAAAAGCGCAGTAAGACGGTTGTAAATGGCAAGCAAACGCGTTGTAAGCGGCTCTGAAGCAGGTGTTTCGATTATGCCGTAGCAGACAAGCTCTTTTTTCTGTCCCTGCGTGTCAATTATGCCAAAGCCAGTATGCGCAAGCCCTGGGTCTATGCCGATAATACGTTTTTTCACACCGACTCCCCTATACAAAAAAAAGCTACACGGTACAAACCATGCAGCTTCATGCACCACCATAAAAGGTGGCAAAAGCAAGGACGGCAACCTAGTGCCGCCAGCTCAAAAACGACAAGCAGTCATTTTTGATTCTTATGCCTCCGGATCAAAGTCGTCCGGATACTCAACTGTTGAGTACACGTTCTGAACGTCCTCGTCCTCTTCAAGGCGGTCAAGCAGTTTCTGTACCTTTGCTGCCGTATCCTTGTCTACAGCAGTATAAGCCATCGGAACCATGTTCACGCCTGCTGACAGAGACTCGTAGCCTTTGCCCTGCAATGCTTCAAGAACGCCGTCAAATGCAGTCGGCTGTGTCGTAACAGTAATAACACCGTCTTCGTTTACGATGTCATCTGCACCGGCTTCGAGAGCAACTTCCATCAGCTCATCTTCGCTTACTTTTTCTGCATCGTACTCGATAACACCCTTGCGCTCGAACATGCGGCTTACAGAACCAGAAGTACCGAGGTTTCCGTTTGTCTTGTTAAAGATGTTGCGAACGTTTGCTGCAGCGCGGTTCTTGTTATCGGTTAAAACTTCAACGAGAACGGCAACGCCACCAGCTGCATAGCCTTCGTATACAAGCTCTTCGTAGTTAGCCGCACCAGTTTCACCAGTGCCCTTTTTAATTGCGCGCTCAATATTGTCTTTCGGCATTGAAGCTGCACGTGCTTTAAGAATAGCAGTACGCAAGCGCGGGTTTGCATTCGGGTCACCGCCGCCCATCTTTGCAGCGATAGAAATTTCTTTGATAAATTTGGTGAAAAGCTGACCACGCTTTGCATCAGCAATACCCTTTGCATGTTTAATGGTTGACCATTTACTATGTCCTGACATTGGAAAAACTCCTAAAAATTAGAATACAAAAAGAATACGCGGCCTTATCCCGCTAGAAGTTGCTTATCGTACCATAAAAAAAAGCGACAAGTCAACACACAGCCCGCAGCTTATAAAGCCTGCCGCGTATGTTCACCTGCCGCCCTTATCGAGTATACGTTCAAAAAAAACGTTGCTCTTTTACAAGGAAACAGTTTCAACCATGTAACGAATTGAGGTTCCCGCACTGTCAACAACAGTCTTTTCAACAACAAAAACAAGATTTCTGCCCGTTTTATCAGAGAAGATGCGGTCAATTTTGTAGCCAGAAACACCCTTGCGCTTTGTTCCTGGATTTCCGACAACCGTTCTGCTGAGCACGCTGCCACTTTCCGTTTCCTTTGTCAGCGTGATAAAAAAAGAAGAGCGGCACGCAGCTCCTGCGCCGTCAACCGTTGGCGACAGCACAACGTGGTAATACACGGTCTGCTCCGATGAAGAGCCTTCAAAATCCTTAAAGCGGAAATCATTTTTGCTGTCATCGCCACGCACATATAAGAGATTTTCTGCATCGGCAGGCTTTGCATCGTATTTTTTGAGCGTCCATGACGCACGGCTTTTTAATTCTTCGAAAACCATTTTTCCGCTCTTTGCAGCAGTTGCCACCGCAGGCTGTGTACGGAAAATACCCCCCTGCACAAAATCGTTTTTTTCTATATCGACAACATAGATTTCAGCATACCCCTGAAAATCAATGTCAGTTCTGCCATATTCGCCAAAAATATATGTTTTGCCATCAGCAGAAAGCCCCATATCGACGAATGCCGCCGCATCTCCGGCAAAGGAAAGCATTCCAGCCGCAAAAAGAGCTAATCCGCATAAAAGCTGTTTCTTCATAAAAACCTCCGCGAAATACGAGTCTTTATTATTTTCGGCATTATAGTACAAGTCTTTACAGATTTCTTTGTTGCGATTATGATTTTGCCGTGACCTTAAAATTACGAAATAATCTGATTCTGCTTTTATTTGCTGTTTCTCTGTGCTGCATTCTTGTTGCCGCTGCCATTTTTTTAGTCGCCGTAGCACAGCACGCCATTACCCCGCCACCAGCACATCGTATTCCTGCATTTTTGAATCATCTCGCCTTTGCGCGCTATCATTTTGTGGCTACCATGCTTTCAATAACGGTGCTGGTATTGTACGTTCCGACAACGCTTTTTGTGATGTACCGTGCGTTTGAAAACACGCAGACGAGCGAAATTATCTTTTTTTCCGGCTTTCTTATTAGCTGCCTGTGCGAAGGCTCGCGGATTTTACTGCCACTGTTCGGGCTCGGCGCAAGTTTTTCACAGCTCCAGTTTTTCTGCGGGCGCATTCTGCTTATTGGGCGAATTTTAGCGCCGTTGAGCCTACTCGCAGCAGCAATCTTGAGCGACATTGACCAACGCCAGGATATAGAGCGCAATTTTATGATTTTAATAGCGGTTTCAACCATGTTTGCACTTGTCATTCCGCTTAATACAACAGAGTTTACATCGTCCTGCACTATTCATTGGGGTTTTTCGCGCCTGATTACCATTGTAAAAACGTTCTTTGCACTAACCGCCATTCTTTCGTTTCTCTTTGGCGGCCTTCGGCATGACTCAAAGGAGCTAAAAATGGTGGCGTTGGCAGCCACATTTCTTTTGTTTGGCTACCAGCTGCTTGCAATATCTGACAACTTTGTCTTTTTAGCCGTAGGCACTGCTTTTCTTGTAAGCGGCACCTATCTGCTGCTTTTAAATCTGCATAAACTCTACATGTGGAAATAAAGAAAAGTACTGCAAGTTTAGAGCTTCGCTAAGTACTGCGTTAGTCCGCCTAAAAAAACAGGTATTAAAAGATTGTCATAATCCTTAAGTGGCAAAAGCTCTATACACATGCCAGCTCCCGCAATAACAAGCGAAAGCGCCGTATCAGCACAGACAAAAAAGGTAACGCAAAAAATCGCAAGAAAGCAGGCAAGACTTCCCGCTGCCGTTTTTCCATGCGTAAAGGGAACAACCGCGTGCCCGAGCGATTTTCCAGCAAGGCTTGCAAGCCCATCACCAAAGGCAAGCGCAAGAATTCCCACCTGAGCGGCGCGCTCCTTCCAGAACAGTGCGGTCAGCACAATACCAGCAACAAGCGTAACCGGCCCAAGCACAAAGCGATTTTCGTCACGCTTACGCGCCGCTGCAGCGGTAACTGCCGAAACAAGCGGCACGTCTGTTCCGCGTATACGAAGCGATTCAGCAACAACGTAAAAACAGCCGGCACCGCACAAAAGGGCGACGGTTAGCGCATACGAAAAATGTAAAAAAAGCGGCACGAACGCCGTGCACATGTGGATAGATTTTCTGAACAATTCTTTGCGAAAATCGATGAGGTGTTTTTTTAGTTCAATACCGATTTTTGCGCAAAAGATTTGTTTCATTTTAACTCCTGATCGTTATAAAGCACGCGTGCAATGTCGGTGTAGATAGCCGGCTCAAAATCGGGGAGCGGATGCATCATGTACTTAGAATTCTGCGCAGCAAGATTGCTGCCAGGAAGCCGAAGCATGGTTTTGGGATTGCGGGTCAGCGCATCCCAGGCACGCATGGAGTCAGAAAGGCGCACGGTCGCCTGCGCATTCAGATTGCTGTTGCCCGTCTGGCGCGCTAAGCGGAAGAGTGTTACCCCAAGGTTGTTGCAGGCCTTGACGTACAAGTCAACAAGTTTTGTGTCGTCAGCATCCAGCTGGGGAAGCAGACGCTCACGGCGTGCGCGCTCAATATCCAGGCGCGAAATTAAATCGGTGTAGTAGCCTTGCGCCGCAAAGTTGTCGCCATTTATCGACAGCGTATTTGCAAGCGCTAAAAGCAGATTAGGATCTGACGGCAGCCGCTCTGAAGCAGAAATGAACGACGAAAGCGCCGTGTCATAGTCTTTCTGTGCATACTGAATTGCGCCAACGCGATAGATAAGTGACGGCGTATCATTTTTATACGTAATTGCCTGCTGGTAATTATACAGCGCGCTATCCATGTCGCCACTGATAAAGTAGTCAATGTCACCCATGTCGGCAAACAGCTTACCAGTGCTTTCGTTACCCGCAAGACCAGCGCGCTTATGTTCGTCCTTAAACACGGTAATACCGCGCGTATACGCCGTCTGCGCCTTTAAGTATTCGTGGTCGTTTACATACAGCTCACCAAGCTGGCGCGCGGCGTCAATTTCTTTGTACACGGTGCGTCGCGTGCGAACAGGCGCCTTGTCAAACAAATCAAGCGACAGCTCTAACTGGCGCTGCGCCACCGTAAAATTGCTGTTTTCAACGTAATAGCGCGCCAAATTGTAATGAGCAACAGCGTTTTCTGGCGCTAAGCGAACCGCCGTCTGCAGCATATCAAGCACGTCCTCAATCGAACTCCGCAGGTATTCGTCAGATTTGCTTAACGGGCCATACAATTTATCAAGCAGGTAGCCGCTTAACTCCGTCCAGTCGTCGGCGCCTAATGCAGACTTATTCTTACTGGCGTAAAAAAGATTTTTCAGCTCCAACACATTGCGCAGGCGGTCGGTGCGAATAAAGTAGCGCATCATGCGTGACAGGTACAAATCGGTGCCACCGTACAGCTGAATCAACGTTGCATACTGAGTACGGGCAGCTTCGTATTTTTCGCTGTCAGAATCTGCCCACTCTAAGAAGATGTCGCCTAAGAGCAAAATGCCGTCAGCATCATTGACGTGATAATCAAGCACCTCGCGGCGGACAATTTCTTCTGCCCGCGGGTAGTTTGCCCGATCGTACAATTCCATTTCTGCATACTCTAGCCCCGCATACTTATCATGCTTAAAGCTTTTAAGCGTCCGATTGTACATGGCAGCAGCGCGCTCATACTGCTTGTGCTCACGGTAGCCGCGGGCATACGTAAAGAACCATTTTTTTACCGACCGGTAGCTCACTGCCTCGTTAAATTTCAGCTCTGACTGTGCATACTCGTTATTTGAAAGCAGCGTGTAGCCCTGCTTGTATAAGGACGCTGCCTTTGCCGGCTTATAGATAAACTGGTGCCCCGCGCGGAATAAGCCATAGCAGACAAACATGAGCAGCACGCAGGCGATAGCGCCCGGCAAAATGCGGTTTTTAAGCTGGTACTGGAACGACTGCTTGTAGGCTTCGTATTCGGCAACAGAACGGCGTTCAAAATCACGCGGAATGTTTATCGTAATATCAAGCAGCTTCTCTAGATGACCTGCAAGCGAACGCGCGGGCGTTTTTTTGAGCACCTTTTCGATTACTTCAAAAACAGCGTCCTCGGTAAACTCATCCTTTGCGATAAAATCTTCTACGATAATGCGCAGATTAAGCGGATAACGCTCAAGATTCTTCTTAAATTGCGCAAACTCTTCTTCGGTAAGTGAATTACGCGGCTTTGCCTGATCTGCCTTTGAAAAATCAGGACTGTCGACCTTCTTTGGCGTAAGCTGCGCAACGTCTGTATCAGAAAAACCAGGAATTTCAAAATCGGTAGCCAACTCAAAGTCATCGCCGCTACCAGTTACGGGAAAATCCTTGGCAATATTTGCAAAAATGTCGCCCGAACCATTCGAGTCACTGCCGCTAGAGGACTCCTTTGAAAAATCAAGTCCGTCTATTGCCGAAGTGTCAAAGGTTTCAATGTCGTCGCTAGGAGGAATTTTATCTGCTGACGGAGGAGCTATAGGCGCTTCATCTGCAGCGTCATTTGGCGCTACGTCATTTTGCGCTACGTCATTTGGCGCAGAATGTTCCTGTTCAAGCCCCTGCATAAGCGCGTCAACAGAGGGAAGCTCCACGTTGTCACTAAACATGGTTGCGTCAAGATTGCCAAGCCCGTCTACGTCAAAGTTGTCAGGAGAAGCAGCTTCTCCGTCTTGCACGTCTGCTGCGACTTCTGGCTCGGTAAATGCGGCTTCAGATGCATCAAGCGCATCTGAAGTCGCAGTGTCGGTAGCGTCTTCAGCTAAAGCTGCCTCCCGTGTGGCAGACTCTGGAGTAGCCGGCTCTGCGGGAGCTTCGGCAAGCGAAGGCTCGGCGGTCTCGGGAGAAGCGGATTCAGTGGGAGCGGGTGTCTCAGCGCTAAGCGCATCTAACGAAAGGTCGTCTGCTGCTGCAGAGCCGTCGGGCATATCAAGTGACGAAAGCAGATTGTCTATATCAAGGTCGGCGGCATCTCCTACAGCAGCAGGCTGTGGCGCTGCGTGCAAAGCGTCACTTTCAAGCCCAGCGCTCGCGGCAGGCTCAAACGGCTCGGTAAGCGCAGAAAGGTCATCGACGCCATCAAAAGCTGCATCCGCATCGGGCTCGTCGGAAGCGACAGTACGCTCATCGGAAGCGGGCGCTGCGAGCGGCTCGCTAGGCATAGATAAGCCGTCGAGCGCGTCGTCAAGCGTGTCGCCTGCCGCCACCGCAGACGCATCTGCTTCATCGTCAGCGCCAATGGTGTCGAGCACCGTCTGCATGTCAGGAATTTCGTCTAAGCCTGCCGCAGTCGCCTCAGATGCCTGTATGTCGTCAAACTGAGGAAGATTAGGCATTTCTGCAAGCTTGGAAAGCTCGGTTGCGTCAGCAGGAATTTCCGGCATGTCGTCAGGAAGAGCGTCAAGCGAGCCGAGTGCGTCGTCGGTAGCCGCTGCATCTGCTGAAAGCGCCTCGTCAAATGCTTCGGGCGCAGTAAAGTCAGTCATTTCGGCAGGCGCTGCCGTCTCAGGCGTAGCGGGGGCGGCAGGTTCATTCGCCTGCGACAGCTCACGCGGCTCTATCTCAAGCACATTCGGCTCTGCAAGCTCCGCCACTTCTGGCTCGGCCGCAGCTCCTTCCGCAGGCTCTGCTGGCGCTGGCTCAGAGTCGAGAGAGCCTAAGAGCGCATCTAAGTCCATGTCTTCAAGCGGCGTTTCTTTTTCTGCTTCTGGCGGAAGCACATCGGTTTCAAAATCTGATAAATCGGGAAGCTCACCCGCATCATCGGTTTGTGGCGTAAAAAGCTCATCAAAATTGGGAGTACCTAACGGTGCGCTCTCAGGGCTTACCTCATCGCCAAGCACGGGAACGGAGTCTGCTGTCTCGGGAACGAGGTCATCAAACGGGGAAGTACTTTCTGCCGCCTCAAGGTCAAGCACGTCGTCAGAAGTCTTTTCTGTCGGTAGACCTAAGACAAAATCCTGCGAATCATCTTCCTCTGAGATCCCCTGCGGAAGCGGAACGACAACAGGCTTTTCACCACGCTGTTTGCGGATTTCAATTTCATTACCGAGGTTTTCTATATCTTTGCTAAAACTTTGCAGCTGTTTTAATCCGGGCATTCCCTTTCGTTACTCCACACCGTTTTGTAAGACAATAGCACAAATGTAATCTTTTGTCTTACTTCTAGATTCGGCATTTTAAGAATATCGCTTTAGCAAGAAGCGACACAAGGAAAACGCAAAGCAAGCCTCGCGAGAGCCGGCAGCAGCGCAGGCGGCAGTACGTCACCGCATGCAAGAGCCCGCAGAAACAATTTTCTAAGCCTCGGAC
>CALAEZ010000286.1 GCA_937891125.1 uncultured Treponema sp.
CAGGCAGGCGGCAAGGCAGGTCAAGTTGTTCGAAACTTCGTTACGAATACAGCATGACAATACTTTTCAGACATCCCCGATAAAGAGGCTGTCGTAGCCTACGAAAGCTGCACCTTTCCCGCGCTTGCATCAAAAATTGTAGCAGCAAAATCAGCGTAGCGCTCTGATTCTATGGCGCCCGTTACCGTAACAACCTCTGCAAACTGCTCCTGCACGCCAAAAAGCACAAAGCCTTCCATACGCTTTTTAAGCATCTGATACAGGCTGTAGTCCGCAGAAAAAGAAAACGAGGTACGCTCTACGAGCAGTTCAACAGCAGCATTTGCAAGTGCACACTTTGCAGCCTCGGAGTATGCATGCACAAGCCCACCGGTACCTAAAAGAGTTCCGCCAAACCAGCGCGTCACGGTAAGCATACAATTAGTAAGCTCACGTCCTTTTAGCACATCAAGCACGGGCCGCCCGGCTGTTCCGCCAGGCTCGCCATCGTCGCTCATGCCCATAATCTGTCCCTGCCTGCCGCAGATAAACGCATGAACGACGTGCGTTGCATCCTTATATTTCGCTTTCTGTGCCTTTAAAAGCGGGCGCACGTCTTCCTGCGCGCTAACAGGGAAAATTTCTGCTAAAAACCGGGACCCCTTCACGGTTAGCTCAGCGCTTGCAGGAGAAGCTAAGATATACATTCCCTACTCCGTTTCGCGTACAGAAGCGTCAAGCGAGGAAGCTGCAGTCGGGGAACCATCCTGTGGGGCAGCGTCAGAGTGCTGCTCGTCACACGCTAAGCCATGCTCTAAAAGCGCAATCGTTTCGTTTATGACGGCAGTGTCGTCAGCACGATCGGCGTCAGCCTGCAAAGTCGTTTCGGTCACCGCGGCGCAGTAAAATGCGGCAAGCGCAAAAGACATGCGTATAAGCGCGACATAAAAATTAAACAGCTGCACTAAATTAAGAAAAAGCGAGATGAACGGATGAGCGGAAGCACTCTGCACAAACGCAAGCAGAAAAAACGCACCAGCAGAGATAAGCAGGAAGCGTCCGCCTGCAGCAAGCAGGAATCGAAACAGCAGGAGTCTGTGCGCACGCAGACAGCGCCTGTTTTCAGAAAGCACCTGCTTCAGCGAAGCATTTTCATGTGCAGCGGCAGAAAAAAAACAGAGCGCAAGC
This sequence comes from uncultured Treponema sp., assembly GCA_937891125.1. Lineage (GTDB taxonomy): Bacteria > Spirochaetota > Spirochaetia > Treponematales > Treponemataceae > Treponema_D. The sequence continues at coordinate 1,168 of CALAEZ010000286.1, forward strand.
AAGAAAAAGCACAGCAGGAAAAGCAGCGCAGTCCCGAGTAGCACCAGTCCTGCACGGGCATCAAAAGCAGCAGCCAGAGAAGCAGGCGCAGCGTCAGGATTTGCCAGCAGCTGAACAAGCGTCTTCTGCACATCGGTAAAAAAAAGCAGTCCAAGCACACAGCAGGCAGTAATCAGCGTAAGCAAAAACGCCACTAGCAGCGCAATAGGAAGAGAGGCACGAAGCTTTTTAAAGCCTAAAAAGATAAAGCCGATTGTCACATAGCGTTCCTGTGCCATGTGCAAAAGCATAGCACAAAAGCCGTACTGAAAAAGCGCCCACGCAAGAAACAAGGCAAAGACGGTTAGC
>CALAEZ010000287.1 GCA_937891125.1 uncultured Treponema sp.
GGATGGTAACAGAGCCAGAGTCTGCAAAGTCAACTGCCTTTTCGTAGCGGGCTGCAAGCTGTGAGTACAGGTCGCCAGGGTAGCCTCGGTTAGACGGAACCTGCTCCTGCGTAATGGCAATTTCCTTCATAGAGTCTGCATAGTTAGTCATATCGGTAAGCAGAACCAATACGTCTTTTCCCTGCAATGCAAACTGCTCTGCAACCGCCAGTGAAAGGTCAGGAATCTTCTGACATTCTACCGTCGGGTCAGCTGCGGTGTGCATGAACATGATTGTCTTGCTCAAAGAGCCGCCGTCTTCCAGAGTCTTCTTGAAGAACAAAAAGTCGTCGTACTTTAAGCCCATGCCACCTAAAACGATAACATCTGCATCTGCCTGCATGGCAATGCGGGCAAGCAACTGGTTGTACGGTTCTCCAGAGATTGAGAAGATTGGAAGTTTTTGTGAAACAACCAATGTGTTGAACATATCAATCATCGGAATACCGGTGCGGAGCATACGGTTTGCCAAAATACGCTTTGACGGGTTTACTGAAGGACCGCCGATTGCAACAAGGTTTTCTGCCAGAGCAGGACCGTTGTCGCGCGCTTCACCAGAACCTGAGAAGATGCGTCCAAGCAAGTTGTCGCTGAACGACACCTGCATTTCATGTCCCAAAAAGCGGATTTCATCTCCTGTTGAAACACCGCGTCCGCCCGCGAATACCTGCAAAGAAACCAAGTCGCCGTCAATTTTGTTGACTTCGGCAAGTGACTTACCGTAGCGCGTAGTGATTTCTGCAAGCTCGTTGTATTTTACGCCATCAGCGCGGACAGTGATGACCGAGCCAGTAATAGATTCAATCTTGCTATATACTTTGTTCATACTTATTCACCGTCCTTGAGCAGGGCTTCTGCCTCGGCAGTTAATGTGCCGGATTTAGAAGCATACAGCTCGTCAATGTCAGCTTCCGCTTTCTTGAATGCGTCGCTTTCAAACTCTGTGTAATTCCAGTCAAGGAACTTCTGACGGAGTGCGTTAAAGTACGTACGGGCTTCTTCCTTGTCAGAAAGCTTGAAGTTTGAACCGAGCACCTTAAGGATTTTTGCAAGGTCGTAGCGCTGACGCTCTACCGTTGCGTTTGCATCGATGTCGTCAAACGAGTTCTGCTGGAAGTAAACGGCATCAAGCATTTCCTCTTTCAGGTACACGATGTAGTCATCAAGAGAAGTACCTTCTTCACCGACAACCTTCATCATCTGGCCGACTTCAACACCGCGCAACAAAATGTTGCGGCAGTAGCTTACGCGGTCGTCAGAGATAACGCCGTGATATTTTGACCATGAAATAAGCGGGTCAATAGCCGGGTATTTACGTGCATCTGAACGCTCGCGGGAAAGACCGTGGAAGGCGCCGACAACCTTAAGTGTTGCCTGCGTAACCGGCTCTTCAAAGTTACCGCCAGCCGGAGAAACCGTACCGCCGATTGTGACTGAGCCTTTGCTTCCGTCTGAAAGGCGAACCTGACCTGCTCGTTCGTAGAACGCCGCGATGTAAGACTCCATGTAAGCAGGGAAAGCCTCTTCGCCCGGAATCTCTTCCAAGCGGCCAGACATTTCTCGCAAAGCCTGTGCCCATCGTGAAGTTGAGTCAGCCAAAAGAAGGACATTCAAGCCCATCTGTCGGTAGTATTCAGCCAGTG